>JABUST010000163.1 GCA_021442595.1 Lachnospiraceae bacterium
GAAGGGGTATACCCCTTCCATCAGCTTATCGAACGATTCTGTGCAGAGGTCCGTAGGCGGCGCAGGCTCTGTAGTCAGCCCCTTCCTTGTCCATGCCGAAGGCGTTCCAGCTGGCGGGACGGAAGATCTTTTCCTCGGGGACATTGTGCATGGAGATGGGAATTCTGAGCATAGAGCACAGAGTGATGAGGTCTGCTCCGATGTGTCCGTAGGAGATGGCGCCGTGGTTGGCTCCCCAGTTATTCATAACGTCATAGGCTGTTTTGAAGGGGCCTTCTCCCGTGACTCTGGGAACGAACCAGGTGCAGGGCCAGGTGTAGTCGGTACGCTTCCACAGCTTGTCGGAAACTTCCTCAGGAAGGTCGCAGCTCCACCCCTCGGCGATTTGAACCACAGGACCGAGACCCTTTACCAGGTTGAGGCGGATCATGGTCATGGGCATCTCACCCCTGGTGAGGAAACGGCTGGAATAGCCTCCGCCCCGGAAATAGCCCAGGTCTGCATAATTCCAGGTGGTGTTGCCGATGATAGCCTCCTGATCGGCCTCATTCACATCGTACCAGGCCTTCATGACTCTCCGGCCTTGTTCGTCTCTGGCTTCTCCGTTGGCATCCAGGCAGCAGGCGCCGGAATTAATCAGGTGAATGAATCCATTGGCGTCCTTAGCCTTGCCCTCCAGTTCATATCCGGTGCAGCGGGCTACGGACTCACCGCTCCAGTAGGTGCGGACATCAGCAAACATCTGGGCTTTATTGGTCAATAGCTTCATAAACAGCATGGAAACACCGTTCAGGGTGTCGTTTTCCGTGGCCAGGATGTAGGGCTCCCGGGCACCGTTCCAGTCGAAGGAGGTATTCAGAAGAGCTTCGGGATAATCACAGTTGGGATAAAAATCGGTCCACTGGCGCTGTCCCTGGAAGCCTGCGGCAATGGCATTATGGCCTACCATCTCTTCCTCGCAGCCGGCAGGGAGGTTCTTATTTCCGTTCATCAGGTCCTTGATGATGACCATCATCTTGACCACAAACTCCCAATCTGCGTCCTTATGCTCCCGGGAGCGCTGCAGGGATTCCGGATTCTTATCGAAGCCCTCGATGCACTTGGCCTTGGTCCAGGCCAGGGCCTTTTCATATTCGGCATGGTCGTAGATGCCCTCGGTCATGCGGCGGATGATCTCCACCTCGTCCACGGACTCAACCCGCATGCCCAGATATTCTTCAAAGAAGTCCGGAGAGATGATGGAGCCGCCGATACCCATGGTAACGGAGCCGATCTGCAGATAGCTCTTGCCCCGCATGGTAGCACAGGCCACAGCAGCCCGGGCAAAGCGCAGGATCTTCTCGGCTACATCTTCAGGGATGGAATCATCATCGGCTTCCTGTACGTCATGGCCGTAAATGCCGAAGGCAGGCAGACCCTTCTGGGCGTGAGTGGCCAGCACACTGGCCAGATACACAGCGCCGGGGCGTTCCGTGCCGTTAAAGCCCCAGACAGCCTTGATGGTGGTGGGGTCCATATCCATGGTCTCGGCGCCGTAGCACCAGCAGGGAGTAACCGTAAGGGTAATGTCTACACCCTCCCGGCGGAACTTGTCGGCACAGGCAGCAGCCTCGCCAACCCGTCCGATGGTGGTATCGGCGATGATCACCTTCACCGGTTCGCCGTTGGAATACCGAAGATTCTCGCTGATCAGCTGAGCAGCGGCCTTAGCCATGCCCATGGTCTGATCCTCCAGAGATTCACGGACCTTAAGAGCGCCGCGTCTTCCGTCGATGGTGGGGCGGATCCCGATTACAGGATAGGATCCTACATATCTGTTTTCAGCCATTGTTCTTCCTCCCTATGTGGTAAAAAGTACGTTCGTGGTGTTACAGTCAGTGATTTCAAAGCATGTTCACGGGAAAGCATCCTTCCGGTGGAAGAATGCTCTTTCCCGGCAGCCCATTGTAAAAGCCGACTAACTTCATTATAATCTTACAGGTCCCTCAGATAAACAGAAAAATGTATCGATGCGGTAATTTTTCGCTTCTCTGCAGGGCAATGAGGACGAAGATCGCTTTCTGCCCCCCGGCTGCCGTTGTGGGCAGCTGAGGGTAAAGTTTGCCTGTAGAGGCAGCTGTTCCGGGCAGGGAAGGGATCGGAGGGGAAGGTGAAATCATGGTCTCTGTGTTGAGGAGAGAGAGAAGACCCCGGAATTTTCTGGAGGGTGTGATCTGGAAACAGATCCTCAGCTTTTTTCTCCCTATTCTGGCAGGTTCTTTCTTTCAGCAGCTGTATAATATGGTAGATACTGTGGTCATCGGACATGCTTTGGGAACCAACGCCCTGGCATCCGTGGGAACCACCACCTCCCTGATCTCCCTTTTGGTGGAGCTGTTTGTTGGTGTCTCCGGCGGCGCTTCCGTGGTCATTGCCCAATACTACGGAGCCAGGGAAGAAGAAAAGGTCAGCAAGGCAGTCCATACCGCAGTGGCCTTTTCTCTGGCGGGAGGTCTTTTCCTCATGGTGGCCGGCAGTCTCAGCGCCAAGCCGCTGCTGAGGCTCATGCAGGTGCCCGACGAGATCCTGGACGATGCGGCCCTGTATATGCAGGTCTATTATGCCGGCGCCATCGGCAGCCTTCTCTACAACATGGGTACAGGTATCCTGCGCTCCGTGGGAGACTCCCGGACTCCGCTTTTGATCCTCATTGTGTGCTGCTTCGTCAATATTGGGCTGGATCTGCTGTTCGTTCTGAAGTTTAACTGGGGCATCTTCGGTGTGGCCTTTGCCACCATCCTGTCCCAGTACACCAGCGCCATCCTGGTGATGCTGATCCTCATGCGCTCCGGCGATTGCTGCAGGATCTCTCTGAAGAAAATTCGCTTCCACGGGCCTTTGCTGAAGCAGATCATCCGCATCGGGCTTCCCAATGGTCTGGAGTCCGCTTCCTATTCTTTTTCCAATGTGTTCGTACAGACTGCCATTAACGGCTTCGGCACCGTGGCTATCGCCGCATGGTCCGCCATCGCACGCATTGACTGTGTGGTGTGGATGGTCATGTCTGCCTACGCCATTTCTGTCAGCACCATGGTGGGTCAGAACTTCGGAGCCAGGCAGTATGACAGATTGAAGAAGATTACCCGGGTGGGCTTTTGGATGAATCTCGGGTCCATCGTGGTGGTGTCTCTGGGCATCTACTTTTTCTGCCCTTACCTTTTAGCCATCTTTACGGAGGATAAGGAGGTCATTGAGACGGGCTGCATGTTCCTGAGGATCCTGGCCACCAGCTATTCTCTGTATGTGTGCATCAGCATTTTTTCCTGTGTCATCCGGGGCTGCGGAGAGTCCTTGCAGCCCATGATCATTACCCTCTTGTTTATCTGCGGTTTGCGTCTGGTGTGGATGCTGGCGCTGGTTCCCCGGTATCCTTCCATCAGCTTTGTGGCTCTTTGCTATCCGGCGACCTGGCTCACCACCGGAACCATATTTCTGATTTACTATCTCCGGGGCAGATGGCTGACCCGGGCCATCAAGAGGCAGGAAGCTGCCTGATTCCGCAGAGGGATTTCAAGTATGCGTATCAAGAATAGAATGCGGGAATGAATATCAAAATTGAATTTCATGGATCCATTTCAAAGATGAAAGGAGAAGCAAGATGAAAAGATTCTTTCGAATTGTCCTTGCCTGCCTGCTGTGTCCGGCGCTGCTGAGCGGCTGCAAGGGTCCTTCAGCTGATACCTCTGACTCTCAGGCAGAAAGCTCTGCGTTTGAGAATAGTGTTCCCGAGGGAGTGATTCCCGGGGGAGATATATTTATGGAAGATCCCGGTCCCTTTGCGGAGGATATGGCTTACAGTCCGGGAGACCATGTGGAGAATTTCAGGGCAGAGCTGTGTGACGGCACGGTGGTGACTCTGAAAACGCTGCTGCAGGACCACGAGCTGGTCATGATCAACGTGTGGGCTACCTGGTGCAATCCCTGCGTCATGGAACTGCCGGTGATGAACGCCGCCTGGGAGCAGTACAAGGATAAGGTGGCCCTGGTGGCTCTGTCGCCTTACGATGATAATGAGGCCGTGGCCCAGTTCCGCACAGAGAACGGTCTGACCCTGCCCATGGGCGCTGATACCATCGGGGCAGACAGCCTGGTGCAGGAGGGATATCCTACCACGGTGCTCATTGACCGTTTCGGAACTTATGTCTATTACGAGTGCGGCATGATCCTGGATGAGGAAGAGTTTTTCCGCATGTGGGAGCCTTTCCTGGGAGAGGATTATACCGAGAGCCGGGTAGTGTACAGTATGTCTGAGAGC
This sequence comes from Lachnospiraceae bacterium, assembly GCA_021442595.1. Lineage (GTDB taxonomy): Bacteria > Bacillota > Clostridia > Lachnospirales > Bianqueaceae > RUG760. The sequence continues at coordinate 4,295 of JABUST010000163.1, forward strand.
CGGTACACCGGAGAATACTGCCCGGAGCAGCAGCTGAATGATGCCCTGTGCCCGGACGGATCCATCACCTTCCGGCATCCGGAGGATCCCGCCCTGTGGCCCTTCATGCCGCAGGAGGACGGTATCATCAACACCACCGAACAGCAGGACGGGGCTGATGCCGCTGTGACGGCCACCATCACTGCCACCGCCGGTCAGGTGCTGGCCCTGGACTACAGCATCGATCTGGAGCCGGGCATGGATTATTTATCCCTCAGTGTGAACGGGGAAGAGGTGAAGGGCTTCACCGGTACCGTGCAGGGCTCTTATGCCTGGGAGTTCCCGGAGGACGGTACTTACGAGGTGATGCTGCTGGTCACCAAGGATGAGGTTTCCAGCCCGGAGGCAGGCTTCTGCCTTTTGAAGAAAGCAGCCCTTCTCTCCGGAGAAGAGGCCGCCGCAGCCCTGGCTGCTGTGGAGGAGACGCCCCATTCTCTGGCAGATATTGACATGGAAGTGGAGTTTCTGACGGGGGGTGTGAAGGAGATCATCATCACGGCCGATTCCCGGGAGGTGGCGCAGGTACTGGATGGATTTACCCTCTGGCTGGTACCCTCCCCGGATAAGACTGTCCGCTACCGTACCCTCATCGGAGAAGAACTGGATGCAGCCCGAGCCGCCACCGGTCTGGATTCGGACGGAGTGCTCCATGTGTGCAGCCTCACGGAGGCAGATGAGACCGGATATCTCTGTGAAGGGCCCCTCAGCTGTGTGGAGGAGGGAGGTTACGAGAGCACCTATCTCTATCTGTTCCCCAACACCGCCGACATGGGTCTTGGCCGGGTCATGATGCTTTTTGTAAATGAAGAGAATGTTAATTACTTCGTAGATATGTACATGAGGGATGATAACGGTAATCCCTTCCCCGGCATCCACTGGGAATACGCAGACGGGACCCAGCCCTCTACCACGGATATCGCCGCCTCCACAGCTCCCGGCTATGAGATCTTTATGATCGATCAGGACGGACAGCCCGTGGACGGGGCCATGGTCAACATCTGCACGGATGATGCCTGCTCCCCTGTGGTGCTGGAGGGAGGCTATTTCAGCTGGGACTCCGATCCCTGCACCTATGTGATCCATGTGCTGGCTGTGCCCGAAGGGTATTCCTTTGATGAGACTGCGGAATATACCATGACAGGCGGCGCGCTTACCATTATTATCCACCGTGACTAGATCTATGGAGAAACGAAGGAAAATCCTCCGGCTGCTGCTGGCTCTGGCAGGGGCAGCACTGGTCCTGTGGGGCTGCCTGAACGGCAGCATGCGGGATGTGCTGGTAAAGGCCGTGAACATCTGCACGGAATGCATTGGTCTGGGATGAGGTGCTGTGAATATGAGCAAGAATAACAGTGGATCTCCAAAGACCTGCGCCTCCCGGAAGATGCAGGAGCTGCGACCGGGGAAGCGGCGGATCATTCAACTGTATGCAGCCCTTTTATATAATGCCAACCTGAAGGGATTCGGAGAAGGAACCATTTACACCGGACCCTTGAAGAACCTCTGCGTGCCGGGGCTGAACTGCTACTCCTGCCCCGGAGCCATCGGCGCCTGTCCCCTGGGAGCCCTGCAAAATGCCCTGGCATCCTCCACCACCCGTTTTCCCGCCTATGTGCTGGGGATCCTCATATTGTTCGGGCTTTTGCTGGGCCGCACCATCTGCGGTTTCCTCTGCCCCTTCGGTCTGGTGCAGGAGCTGCTCCATAAGATTCCTTCTCCCAAGATCCAAAAGGGAAGGATCACCCGGATCCTTTCCTATGTGAAATACGGGATCCTGCTGGTGCTGGTTTTGGGAGTGCCCCTGTACTTTTCCCTGAAGTATATGCCTGTCCCCGCCTTCTGCAAGACCATCTGTCCTGCCGGAACTCTGGAGGGAGCACTGACCCTTCTGAGCCATCCGGCTAACCGGGACAAGCTGGCCCTGCTGGGACCACTCTTTACCAGGAAGGTAATCGTGCTGGCAGTGATCCTGGTGCTTTCCGTCCTTATGTACCGGCCCTTCTGCCGGATCCTGTGCCCTCTGGGTGCCATCTACGGCTTCTTCTGCCGCCTTGCATTGGTGGGCGTCAAGCTGGACAAGGACAAATGTGTGGACTGCGGGCTCTGCCTGCGCCACTGCCACATGGATATCAGGCATGTGGGAGACCACGAGTGCATCAGCTGCGGAGACTGCATCGACCTCTGTCCCACCGGGGCCATCACCCTGCAGGCAGGGAAGGCGGTCCTCAGGCAGAAAGCCTGTGACCTGAACAGAGCATCTGAGGGATCCACATCTCCGGCAGAGACTGATGCCCGAGCAGACCTTAAGGGAAAGAGACCCTTAATAAAAAGGGCTTCCGGAAAAGCAAAGATCGGCCGGATCCTTCTGTGGATCCTGCCTGCTGTCTTGCTGGCAGGACTGCTTCTATGGGTCAATGCAGACCCCATCTCCCGCGAGAAGGATGAGCAGACAGAGTCTGCAGACGTGCCCGTTGGTTATGAAGTGGGCATGAAGCTGCCTGACTTTTCCGTGCCGGTCTTCGAAAGTGAGGAAGCGTATAACACCGCCGATCACCGGGGACAGTACCTGCTCATCAATTTCTGGGCCACCTGGTGCGGCCCCTGCGTGAAGGAGCTTCCCTGCTTTGAACAGCTGACCGAAGACATGGGTGAACAAATCTCCGTCATTGCCATTCACAGCTCTCTGGTAACGGAGGATGTGGAAGCATGGATTCAAAGAGAAGGATATGACCTGACCTTCGGATACGATGAGAGCGGAGAGGTTCTGGAGTCTCTGGGGGGCTCCGCCATGCTGCCCATGACGGTAATCACCGACAGTAAGGGCATCATCGTATACAACAAAGTGGGCTCCGTTTCCACGGAGATATTGACAGAAATCTTAACAAACGCAGGACTGGAGAATTATGGAACTAACTAACAGAGAGATTTTGCCGGATACAAGGTTTAACCCCTTTAAATACGGAGTGTTCCGGTTTCTGTGCTTTATGGTGACCAACCTTCTCTACCGCTGCCGTTATCTGAGAAATGAGCTCAGGGGCGTGAAGGGCCCCTATGTGGTCATTGCCAATCATCAGAGCATGCTGGATGCATTTAATCTGGTGAATGCAGCCCGGGAGCCTCTTCATCTGGTGGTGAGCCAATCCTTCTACAACGGTCTGCCGGTCCATGATCTGCTGACCCATGTAGGGCTGATTCCCAAGCAGCAGTTTCAGGACAGTCCTGCAGCCATTAGGGCCATGAAGCAGGTTCTGAAAAAGGGAGAGCCTCTGGCCATCTATCCTGCCGGTCTCATGTGTGAAGACGGTCTGTCCACCCCCATACCCCGGGCCACCTATAAGTTCCTGAAATGGCTGGGAGAGGATGTGTATATGGCCCGCACCGCCGGAGCTTACTTCGTGATGCCCAAGTGGTCAAAGGGAGTCCATCCCGGCACCACTACCATGGATGTCTATAAGCTGTTTTCGAAGGAAGAGCTGGACACCATGACCGTGGAACAGGTGCAGGAACGGGCAGAGGAGGCCCTGAGCTTCGACGCTTACCGGGAGCAGGAGCAGAGCCGCTATGTGTACAGCAAGGCCAGTGACCTGTCCGGTCTGGAGAATGTGCTCTACCGCTGCCCGGACTGCGGGGAAGAATTCACCATGACCCTTCTGCAAAAGGACACCCTGGGCTGCTCCGCCTGCGGCTACAGAATCCGGGCCGATAAATATGGTCTGCTGGAGAAGACCGCCGGCAAGACCGAGCTTCGATATGTGTCTGACTGGAACCTGCAGATTCAGGAAGCCATGACGGAGGAGATCAAAAAGCATCCGGAGTTCACCCTGACCCAACCGGTGGAGATCCGGATGATTGATTATGACAAGCACACCTATGTGCCTGTGGGCACCGGAGAGCTGACATTTTCCTATGAGACTCTGTCTCTGAAGGGAGTGATCGGCGAAGAACCGGCTGAGATCACCATGCGCACCAAAAAGACCCCGGCCCTTCCTTTCTCACCGGGGAAATATCTGGAGCTCCAGGACCCGAAACAGTCCTATCGCTGCGTTTTGAAAGATGGCAGGCAGACCATGAAATTTATCAATTATCTGAAGGCTGTCTACAGGTTACAAAACGGTGTCTGATGATCATCTCTGTTAATAATAACCCTTTCTGTTAATGATGATCGTGATGGTGTTTGAAAATCAATCTTAGCGGCAATTACGTTTGTCGATAGAGTTTGATGATTATGGCCTATGATAAGACCAAAAGAAAAAGTCAGCAGATTTTCTGCTGACTTTTTTCTTTGAAATAACAGCCGGGAGGATCAGTCGATGATGCCCCCTCCCAGCACCCTATCATCTTTATAGAAGACAGCGGATTGACCGGGAGTGAGAGCTCTGACCGGTTCATCAAAGATCAGACGGAAAGTATCGGAACCCAAAGGAACCAGAGAGGCCGGCTGCTCTGTGTGACGGTAGCGGGCTTTGGCCATGCATCGTATATATCCGGTGGCAGGATCCGAGGCAGGCATGGAGCCAAGAGCCCAGGTGACACGGGAAACGGTGCATTCCCAGCGGAAGAGATCTTCGTTGCTGCCAAGGATCACCCGGTTGGTCTCCGGCTCCAGTCCTGTCACATACAGCGGCTCCGGAGCGGAGATACCAAGGCCCTTGCGCTGACCGATGGTGTAGTGGAGAAGTCCTTTATGAGTCCCCAAAACCCGGCCGGATGTGTCCACCACCTCCCCCGGGAGAGGCGGCGCGTCATCATTGGCCTTAATGATGGCGGCATAATCTCCGCCGGGAACGAAACAGATGTCCTGGCTGTCGGATTTGCGGGCGGTGATAAGGCCATGGGCCTCTGCCAGCGACCGCACTTTTGTTTTGGAATAGGTACTCAGAGGGAACTCCACATGCCTTAGCTGCTCCTGGGTCAGGGAATAAAGAAAATAGCTCTGGTCCTTAGTCGGATCCGAAGCTTTTTTCAGCATATACAGACCGGTTTCCGGGTCCTTCTGTCTGCAGACATAGTGGCCGGTGGCCAGGGTGTCGCAGCCCAGAGACAGAGCATAGTCCAGCAGGGCGCCGAACTTAATGCAGCGGTTGCATTCAATGCAGGGGTTGGGAGTCCGGGCGGATCGGTAGCAGCGGATGAAATCTTCGATGATAATCTCCCGGAATTCCTTCCGAAGATCCAGAACCTTCAGAGGGATCCCCAGGGTGTCCGCTACAGCCCGGGCATCTGCCACCGGGTCTGTGGATCCCCGGAACTCCTCCGGCAGATCCGTCAGCTGCATGATGCAGCCGATACATTCATATCCCTGCTGCTGCATCAGAAGGGCGGCCACGGAAGAATCCACGCCGCCGCTCATGGCAATGAGTGCTTTCTTATTCATATAGTTTCCGTTATTTCTTTTCTCCGTGACCGATGGCCTCCAGCCAGCCACTGTACAGCGCAGTGGCTTCTTTGGCATCCATGGCGGGGTACACATGACCGCCGCTGCGGACAAGAGATCGAAGTTCATCTCTGTCCTTCCATACACCGCTTATTAAACCGGCCATGAAGGCGGTGCCCATGGCAGTAGCTTCCTGGGAACCGCTTCTGTGGACAGGGGTCTGCAGAATGTCTGCCTGAAATTGCATGAGGAAATTGTTGGCGCTCATGCCTCCGTCCACACGAAGACTGGCGCAGGGCATGCCCATCTCTCGCTCCATGGCGCTGACCACATCCTTCACCCGGAAGGCTACGCTCTCCAGACAGGCCCGGACGATGTGAGCCCGGTTGGCCTTGCGGGTCATACCGATGATACTGGCCCGGCGGCCGTTATCCCACCAGGGAGCTCCCAGCCCCTGGAAGGAGGTGATGAAATAGACTCCGGCGGTGTCCGGGACAGAGGAAGCGATGGCGTCTGTCTCGGCAGCGGAGGAAATCAGCTGCAGCTGATCCCGGAGCCACTGGACGGAGGCCCCTGCCATAAAGATGGAGCCTTCGAAGGCATAGTTCACTTCATCACCCATGCCCCAGGCCACGGTGGTCAGAAGACCGCTCCGGGACAGAAGGGGTTTATCTCCGATATTGCTGAGAATGAAGGCGCCGGTGCCGTAGGTGCACTTTGCCTGGGAGCGGTCAAAGCACAGCTGGCCGAAGAGGGCGCTCTGCTGGTCTCCCAGTACGGAGCGGATGGGAACTTCAGTCCCCAGCCAGGAAGCATCCATGACGCCAAAGTCGGAGCCGGAGGGCCGGACTGCGGGAAGATTGCGGCGGTCCAGACTGAAGAAATGGAGTATCTCCTCGTCCCAATCCAGAGTGGTTATGTTAAAGAGCATGGTGCGACAGGCATTGGAATAGTCCGTGGCATAGGTGCGGCCTTTGGTGGCATTCCACAGCAGCCAGGTGTCGATGGTGCCAAAGAGGAGCTGTCCCTCCCGGGCCATCTGCCGGGCCCCCTCCACATTCTGCAGGATCCACTGGATCTTGGTGGCGGAGAAGTAGGCGTCCGGGATCAGACCGGTGCGGCTCTGAAACCAGCTCTGCAGTCCCCGCTCCTTGATCTCCTCACACAGAGTCTCCGTGCGGCGGCACTGCCAGACGATGGCAGGATAGATGGGCAGACCTGTGTCCTTATCCCAGGCGATGAGGGTCTCCCGCTGGTTGGTGATGCCCAGGGCAGTGACCTCTGCGGCAGTGATGTCCAGCTTCTCCAGCAGTTCTTTACAAACAGCGAATTGATTGTCCCGAATCTCCAGAGGATCCTCCTCCACCCATCCGGCCTGGGGATAGGTCTGGTGAATCTCCTTTTGGCACATGCCCAGTATCTCTCCCTTTTCATTAAACATAAGAGCGCGCACAGAAGTTGTGCCGGAATCCATTGCAAGAATATATGCCATAGCTTTCATCCGCCCGGGGTGCGGGCGTCCTTTCCGGGGAATCTTTGATAGTATTGTACTCTGCTCACATTACCACAAGGGGGATGATTTTTCAATGATAGTCATCGGCAGTGTTATTTCTTGCTCTTTTTTCATTTTTGGCATAAGATTATGCAGTTAGATCAGGTTCGCCGGATCCGAAAGGAGAGACCATGAAAGATTTTCTGAAGAAGCTGTTTAACGGCTCTATACTTACCTCCGTTGTGTGCGCAGTCCTGGGCACCGTGCTCCTGTTTTTCCCCGGGGTGACCATGATCACCATCGTCCGCTTTTCAGCCATGGGCGTTATGGTGCTGGGGATTCTGCAGCTGCTTTTGTATTTCGTCCGGAAGACCGTGCTGGGAATGAATAATCACATGGTGACAGGACTGTCTCTGCTCATCCTGGGTGGGGTGCTTCTGGCAAGACCACAGCTGATCACCAACATCATTCCCGTGATTCTGGGCATTGTGCTGCTCATCGACGGACTGGTGAAGGTCCAGCGGAGCATCGATCTGATGCGGATCAAGTCGGATAAGTGGCTCATCACCATGCTGCTGGCAGCCATCTCTCTGGCCATCGGGGCCCTGGTACTCACAGACCCCTTCAAATCAGCCAAGGTGCTGGTCATCATCATCGGTATCGGTCTGCTGTTTGCCGGTGTCACCGGCATCCTGGTGTATGTCACCGTAAGCAGCAAGCTGAAGGAGCTGAATAAAGTGGTGGCTGACGTGAAGGAGGAGCTTCAGAAGGATATGCCCATAGAGGGGGAGGCTGTGGAGACGGCATCTGCTCAGGAGCAGCCTTTCAACGAATAAGCGGTCTTACCATGAATGAGTTTTTGAGAACCTGTCTGCTGGTGTGCCCTCTGGTGTTTCTGGCGGGCTTTGTGGACTCTGTGGCCGGAGGGGGCGGCATCATTTCCATCCCTGCCTATCTCATTGCCGGGGTGCCCACCTATCAGGCACTGGGAACCAATAAGCTGGTGAATATGATAGGGACGGGGGCTTCCTCTGTCCGGTATTTCCGGGGAGGCAAGGTGATTTTGAAGATCGCCCTGCCGGCGGCTGCCGGTTCTCTGGCTGGGTCTTTGCTGGGGACCAACCTGGCTCTCCTGATTCCCGAGAGGATCCTGAAGCTGGTGCTGCTGGTGCTGCTGCCGGTGATTGCTCTGTTCCTCATAAGACAAAAGAGCTTTGGAGCTGAGGAAGGCGAGACCGGAGACTTCGAGCCTCGCCGGACGGTTCTGCTTGCCCTGCTCATCGGTCTGGGAATCGGCCTGTACGACGGGCTGATCGGACCGGGCACCGGTACCTTTTTCATCATGGCCTTTACGGCGGTGTTCCGGACGGATCTCCTCCGGTCCTCCGGCTGCGCCAAAATAGCCAACCTGTCTTCCAACATCATGTCCGCGGTGGTATACATGATGGCAGGAAAGATCTGGTATCTGCTGGCCATCCCTGCGGTGATCTTCAATGTGGCCGGCAATCTGACCGGTACCCGCTATGCCCTGAAGGGGGGAAGCAAAAACGTGCGGAAGGTCATGTTTCTGGTGCTGGGACTGCTGTTTGTCAGGGTGATCCTGGAGCTGACAGGAGCTGTTGGCTAAGATTATTGCAGAGGGCAGCGGCAGCTGAGGTCTCCGAACAAAATGGCAGAAAGCCCGATGCGTCATCATTTATAGAGAAAGAAGGATATTTTCATGAACTTTACATTCAGCCCGAAGGATTTTTCCATTGCTCTGGAGGTGAAGGGAACCACTTGGCATACTCTGGAGGGCTTTGAGCCTTATATCGCCTACGGCGGCAGTGCCGGAGTGTACGGAGTCAAGGATATTTCGGAAAAGGTTCTGTTTAGAGAAGCCGGAACCATCACAGATGAGCCGGTGGAAAATGGTGTGGGCTGGGGGACCCAGATCACACTGAAGGACTTCCCGGGCTCCGCTGCAGGGCTGGAGCTGGAACTGTATGTGTGGCAGGAGACTGCGGCTGATGTGCTTCGCTGCGAGCTGATCCCCCTGTCTGAAGGAGAGCAGATCCCCACCGCCATCTACTGGCCCGGCCCCATGGCCTTTGAGGAGGGAAGGGCGGACTATGTGACCCTGGTCAACGAAGCCCAGGGGTACCTGATTCCCAACAACTGGGAGACAGGCTCTCAGAAGCTGAGCTTCGCAGGCTTCATGGGCACCGCCGGCGCCTACATGCCCTGGTTTGCCCAGATCAAGGAGGGCCACGGCCTGCTCACTATCTGTGAGACCCCCTGGAACGCTGCTGCAGACATGGATCACCCCGCCGGAGGACCCTACACCCACATGAGCATCCACTGGGAAGCCTCTCTGGGCAAGGTGGAGCACCGCCGCATCCTGCAGCTGGTGCCGGTGGAGGGAGACCATAACGATGTGTGCAAGGCCTACCGCCGCTATGCCCGCCTGCAGGGAAGACTGGTGACTTTGAAACAGAAGGCCGCAGCCAATCCTTCCGTGGAAGACCTGACCGGCTGCTGTTGGGTCCACACCGGCATCAAGACCATGGTCCAGCCCAGCTCCGGCTTCTTCGATCCCGAAAATCCCGAAAAGAACAATCACCTCACTCCCTTTGCGGAGAGAGAAAAGCTGGTAAAGCAGCTATACGATCTGGGTGTGGAGAAGATGTATCTCCATCTGGATGGCTGGGCCCAGCCCGGCTACGATAATGACCACCCGGATTATTTCCCCATCTGCCGGGAGGCGGGGGGCGCCGAGGCCATGCGTTCTCTGGTGAACACCATGAAGGACTGCGGCTATATGTTTGGTATCCATGACCAGTACCGGGACTTCTATGAGAGTGCCGAAAGCTTTGATGAGGATTATGCCTGCCGCCTAACCGACGGCACCATCCCTCGGCATGCCCGCTGGGCCGGAGGCCCCCAGTCCTATCTGTGCGCCACCCAGGCGCCCTACTATGTGCGGCGGAATTTTGAGAAGCTGAAGCGGGAGGGCATCACTCTGGACGGCGCCTACCTGGATGTATTCACCTGCAACGAAGGGGATGAGTGCAATAACCCCCGCCACTCTATGACACGTCGGGACTGCTATGAGCTTCGGCAGCAGTGCTTCCGCTATCTGCTTTCCGAGAATATCCTCCCCAGCTCAGAGGAGGTCAATGACTGGGCCATGCCTACCCTGGTGTTCTGCCACTATGCGCCTTACAGCTTTCAGCTGGAGGCTCCCGGCAGCCCCAGAAAAGGTATTCCCGTTCCCCTGTTCAACCTGGTCTACCACGACTGCGTCATCCAGCCCTGGATGATGGACAAGGTCTCCGACACCGAGGACTATATGCTGTACGCCCTTCAGAACGGCGGCGCTCCCTATCTGATCCGAGAAGCTGCCTATCCAAATGTGGACGGATCCTTTGCTGCCGGCGGCATTTCTCCGGAGGAAGCGGTGGAGCGCTGCAGGATCGTTCAGGAGCTCCATGAGAAGGTGGCTCAGAAAGAAATGCTGAAGGTAGAGCTGCTGAATTCTGCAGGCACCCGTCAGCGTATCCTCTGGGAAGGCGGCATCAGCGTCACCATCGACTTCGAAGAACAGACCTACGTCATGATGCAGGGATGATCAGAAACAACAAAACCTCCACCGTCGGTGGAGGTTTTGTTTGAGAAATGTCAGTGAGTTGAATATGATGGGACTTCAAAATACATAGACCGCGTGCTTCTTTAGCGGCATATTTGCCTGATTTCATACAAAAAAACCGAACCCGATCCTGTTGGATCGGGTTCGGTTTTTTATACAGTGGAAGATACGGGACTCGAACCTGTGACCTTCCGCACGTCAAGCGGGCGCTCTCCCAGCTGAGCTAATCTTCCATTTGCAGGGCCTGTCGACCTTGCAACGTATATAATACCAAATAACGGAAGATTTGTAAATGTTTTTTTGCTCTGCTTCGAAAATCAGCAGGTATTCGGGATCAGACACGATTTGAGCGCGGATTATTTTTTAATTTTCTGTAATGCAGCGTTCAGCTGTTTTACTGCTTCCGGAGGGATTGCTGACTCTCCGGCCTGCTTGATTAGAGACTGAAGGCTCATGCCTGCCATCATCCGCTGCAGATTCGCATTGCCGCCGGCACTTTTAGCCACATCGCCGCGGCTGGCAGCAGCCCTTTCCATCAAGGCTCCTACTATTTTGGCGGTGGCAGGATGCTGCATTAAGGTCCCCAGCGTATCCCGGATGGAGAAACAGGAAGAATCAAATCCTTCCTCGTCAAACCAGTTGGTAACCCCATTTGAGGAAGCGAGACGATATCCTGCATTCTGCTTATCCGATTTGCGAAGGAGCATGGAATCCTTACAGCTGCCGGCAATTGCAGTTATTCTGTGCTCGCCGGTCAGTAAAACCTTGAATACAAAGACCCTGTTTCCTTTTTCAGTGGCTACAGTTTTTCCATCCATCAGAAGCGTTACTTCATTCTGATTGGAATAGACTTTGATTTCTGTCTCTTCTTCGGTGCGGTCAACATAGCGGCTGCCGCAGAGGTGAACAAAGGGTTCCTCTTTGTTCCAGGCGGCTTTATACAGATAGAAAGCATCCTTCCTCAGTTTGCGGTCGAAGGAAATCAGACCCTTCTGGTTTATACCTTTTTTGCCTCCCTCTTCTCGGCCATCGGCGGCAAAGTCGAATAGATTCCAAAGATGAGTAGCCCACAACCAGGGCCGATTCTCAATGAGACGCAGGATATGCTCGTGATATACACACTGAAAGGTTTCCGAGTAATCTCCCTGTTCCGGATCAGCAGACTGGAAAGCGGGATTTGCATCGGCCCCGTATTCACTGAAACCCATGACTCGGGTCGGGTATTTAGTGTGGTAATCATCGAAAAAGGCATCGTTCTGCTCCAAGGTTCCCAGATACCAGCCAAAGTACAGGTTATAACTGCCAATATCCGCAATCTCGATCAGAGGGTTATCTTTCTCCAGCATAAATGCATGGGCCATGGTGGTGGGACGCGTGGAGTCCAGCTTATGGCCCAGAGAATTCAGTTCCCGGTGGTTTTCCAGGAGGTCCTCGCTCATGCCATTGACTGTAATCTCGTTGCTCAGCCCCCAGCAGACGATGGAGGGGTGGTTATAGCACTGAGTGATTAGTTCCCTCATCTGTGACAGAGTATTGGCTCTTCCCTTAGGCATATGCTGAGTGATATAGGGAATCTCTGCCCAGACAATAATGCCATTTTCGTCGCACAGGTCATAGAATTCCCGGGCATGTTGGTAGTGAGCCAGTCGGACGGTGTTGGCGCCGATTTCCCGAATGAAGGACATGTCTTCTTGGTGTTCCTTCAGTGTCAGGGCGTTGCCAAGACCTTCCCGGTCCTGATGACGGCTGACACCTCGGAGGGGATAACTCCTTCCGTTAAGGAGAAAGCCTCTTTCGGCGCTGAATTCAATGGTGCGGCAACCGAAACGTGTGGAGATCTCATCTTCTTCCAGTTTAGCGGTGGCGGTGTACAGATAAGGATCCCTGATCCCATCCCACAGGTGGACATTCTCGATAATAAATTCCGCCCGGGCATAACCATTTTCAGAGAGAACGGTCCTGGTCTGCCCGGCCACTTCCATGGTGACCATTCCATCGCTTTGATGGGTCTCCACAGTGACCACGGCATGGCTGCCCTTGATTATTGGGGTTACATGGATGTCGGTGAAATGACGGACCGGAACACAAATCAGGTTTACATCCCGGTACAGACCGCCATAGAAGGTAAAGTCAGCTTTTTGAGGATAGACGTAGTCGTTTTCTGCATTGTCTACTGCCACACAGAGCAGATTATCTGCTTCCAGAAAATCTGTCATATCAGTCAGAAAAGTGGAATAGCCCCCTTCATGATGATTCAGTTTATTTCCGTTGAGATAAACATCGGCAATGTTGGCAGCACCGTTGATTTCAAGAAATACCTTACTATTAGTTTCCATATCCGGTCTGGCGAATGCTTTGCAGTACATGGCGGTGCCCCGCCAGTAATCATTGCCTCCATCCTGACCGTCCAGAGCGTTCCAGGTGTGCGGAAGGTCAACTCTTTCCCAGCCATCGGGAACGAAGGATGGGACTTCGGATGTTTTGAAGAACAGCCAATCACTGTTGAAATTGTATGTATTTCTCATGTAATTCCCTCCCTTAATCAAAAGTGAATACCGGGGTGACGGCCTTCAGCATCAGCCGCAGCACACGGCATGCGCTTCTTCGAACTGTCTCCGGTGTTATGTCATCCCTGTCAATGGCTGATAGGGGAACTGTCAGACAGGCCATAAGAGACATAGTCAGCAGATAACCCTGTGCATCGTTGCCGTTCATGGCCACACAAACAGCAGACAGAATCATGGGGAAGAGAATAGAAACAATGCCTGTACCGATGTTTCTGGTTATCTCAGCGGCCATAGACAGGTTTTTACGCTGGAGCACATTGCGGGTGCTCACGGCCGGAGTCAGTTCCTTGCCCATGATGATGTTGGTCACAGCATCAAACAGCTTGCTGAGCAAGGGGAAGAGAACCATGAAGCCGGCCATCCAGGCGGCGCGCTCGGCGGTAAAACCAAGCACATCCGTCATATACTGGTTATAGTAGCTATTGACAATAGACTGAACCAGCAGCATACCGTAGGGGCCAATCACATAGCCCAGCCACATTTCCTTGCCGGTGGTATTTGCGGATTTGATTTTTGAATCCCATTTTTGACTGGTAAATGCATTCGCCAACCAGCCGCGATTATTTTGCGTTACATTCATCTGCCATCCCTCTTTTTCGTTTTTTTATGGGCTTTTCAGCCGGATGATTCAGTTTAATAGAGAGGACATGAGATGTAAAACAATATATTGGATATGAAAACCAAAAACTTGACTGTTTTTGCAATTTAGGCTAATTTTTTGTGTTATCATGCTGGAATTTGTATTTTTGAGATGCTACAATACAGATAAAACAGACAGAAAACAAACAAAAAACAGGCATGGGAGTGATATGGCAGAAATAACAAGCGATGTAGTGGATCAGAATCTTGCCCTTTTTCGGGAACTGCTGGATTGCGAGGGAAAGATTTACCATTGGATTTATGCGTCTCATGGACACCTGGCGGAAACTAATTGTCCCAGACTTGTGCTGAGTACTGTTTTTGAACACAGCGGCGGTCTGGACTTTATGGAGAAGACATTCACACAGAAAAGAGATAAGAACGAAGCCTGCCCACCTCTGATTCTCGGAGGGCAGTTGGGACTTCAGTGGGCAGCATCCATAGAGGTACGGGGAAACGTAATCCGTTACCATGTAATCGGCCCTGTTAAAAGCGCAGAGCTATCTCCTGCAGCTTTTCAGGAGGCAGCTCGGGAATTGAACATTGATATGTTCTGGAGAAAAGATTTTTACCAACTGCTGGATAACCTGCCTGTGGCAGGGAATATCATGTTTGTGCGGTATGCCCTGATGCTTCATTACTGCTGTACCATGGAAAAGGTCAGCCGCAGCGATGTAATTTATCAGGACGCATCCTCCTTATCCGGCAAAACGAATAAATCTCCGGCACTCCCCGGAGATCGCAATGCTACTTATATGGCAGAGCAAGCGCTGCTACACTGTGTCCGGGAAGGAAATCTGAACTATAAATCTGCTCTGGCAAAAGCAGGACAGATCAGCAATGGAGTCAGAATTTCAGCCAAAAGCCCTACGCTTCAGGCACTTATCAGCACCACAAGCTTCACGTCTCTCTGTGTCAGGGCAGCCATAGAAAGCGGCATGTCTCCGGACACAGCTTATATGGTGGGAGATCAGTATATCCAAAGCATGGTCACTACCACGAGCATTTCCGAGCTGGCCTCCATTAACCATGCCATGCTGGAGGACTTTATTCAGCGTGTTCACAGGGCGAAGGAAAACCCGCATTACTCAAAGCAGATACAGGCCTGCTGCGAATATATTGAACTGCATGCGGAGGATGAATTGAAGCTTTCCGACATCGCAAACAAGGTCGGCTATGCAGAATACTATTTATCAAGGAAATTCAAATACGAAGTGGGTGTCAGTGTATCCCGCTATATCCGCACCGTTCGGGTCGAGCGGGCGAAGAATCTGCTGGTTACTACGAATCAGCCTATCAATGAAATAGCCTCCCGGCTTCACTTCAGCTCCAGCAGTCATTTTTCTGATGTTTTCAGGGAAATCACCGGAAGGCTGCCCCAGCATTACAGGCGAGAGGAGCAGCGTATGTAGCGAAGTCAATTAAGCCGAAGGCCTGTCATTTATGACGACTTTCCATTCATCTATTCTCAAGTATAAGTTACTGTTGAAATTACAGGAGTTACAATGTTCAGAAGTCAGAAAGTCAGACAGCTCGCTCCGGAGGCAGACCCCTTGCGTATGGGTATGGGGTGGACGGAGGCGGATTTGCCTCTCCCCCAGATCCTTGTGGAGAGCTCTTACGGAGACTCCCACCCCGGATCTGCACACCTGAATGTGTTCGTGGAAGAGGCAGTAAGAGCTATAAACGACCATGGTGGAAAAGCAGCCAGGGCCTTCGCCACGGACATGTGTGACGGCATTGCCCAGGGACACGACGGCATGAATTATTCTCTGGCTCACCGGGATGCCATGACAGATCTTATAGAGGCTCAGGCTCAGGCAGCAGGATATGACGGCGGGGTCTACATTGCCAGCTGTGATAAGTCCGTGCCCGCTATGCTCATGAGCATCGGACGGCTGAAGGACAGAAGCGCCATCATGGTGACCGGCGGCGTCATGGAGGCCCATGTGCTGCCGGAAAACTACCGGGTGAACGACCCCGACTGTAAGCGCAATGAGCTGCTGACTTTG
The DNA here is from genome assembly GCA_021442595.1 of Lachnospiraceae bacterium. Taxonomy (GTDB): domain Bacteria; phylum Bacillota; class Clostridia; order Lachnospirales; family Bianqueaceae; genus RUG760. The sequence goes on from JABUST010000163.1 coordinate 20,046, forward strand.
GAGCAGATTGGAAAATTCAGCGCCTGGGAGAAGACCGGGGTCATAGAGGCAGCCCGGCTGGAGTATTACAAGCACCATGCCTGCCCCTCCTGCGGAGCCTGTTCCTTTATGGGCACAGCTTCCACCATGCAGATTCTGGCAGAAGCTCTGGGACTCATGCTTCCCGGAACAGCGCTCATGCCTGCCACAGCGCCGGAGCTGAAGCGGGCAGCCTACGATGCCGGCGTTCAGCTCATGGAACTGGTGAGAAGGGGTATTACGGCGAAGGACATTGTGACCCGGGAAAGTCTGGAAAATGCCATTCTGGTCCATGCATCCATATCCGGCTCCACCAACGCCACCATGCACATCCCCGCCGTTGCTCATGAGTTCGGCATTCACATGGATGCGGAGATTTTTGACCGTCTCCACAGGGGAGCTCCCTATCTGCTGAACATCCGCCCCTCCGGAGATTGGCCGGCTCAGTATTTTTATTACGCCGGCGGCGTGCCGCGGGTCATGGAGGAGCTAAGGCCTTTACTTCATCTGGATGTGCTCACCGTCACCGGCAAGACCTTGAGAGAGAACCTGGATGACATAAAGCAAAGCGGGTTTTATGACCACTGTGACCTGTTGTTGAAGAAAAAAGCGGAGGAGCTGGGAGTCAGCATACAGCGCCGGGACATCATCCGGCCCCTTGAGGAAGCTAAAGGAACCGCCGGAAGCGTCGCGGTTCTTAAAGGTAATCTGGCTCCGGAGGGCTGCGTCATCAAGCACACCGCATGCCCCAAGAGCATGTTTAAGGCTGTGCTTAGGGCCCGTCCCTTCGACAGTGAAGAGGCCTGCATCCGGGCCGTGCTGGAAGGAGAGATCAAACCCGGAGATGCTCTGTTCATCCGGTATGAAGGTCCCAGAGGCAGCGGCATGCCGGAAATGTTCTATACCGGAGAGGCCATCTGCGCCGATCCTGCCCTGGCAGCTTCAGTGGCGCTCATTACTGACGGCCGCTTCTCCGGAGCCAGCAGGGGACCGGTCATCGGTCATGTCTGCCCGGAGGCGGCAGTAGGCGGTCCCATCGCCCTGGTGGAAGATGGTGACCTGGTGGAGCTGGATGTGGAGGGACGCCGGCTGGAGATCGTAGGCATTCACGGAGTGCCCATGTCTCCCGAGAGCATCGACCGGATTCTCCGGGAGAGAAAAGCAGCCTGGCAGGGCTTCAGATCTCCCTATGAGAAGGGCCTGCTGAAGCGCTACACCACCCTGGCAGTCAGCGCCATGAAGGGCGCCTACATGGATTGAATTCAAAATATAAAAGCAGACAGAGCCGGCGGACAGCAGCCCTCAGGCGGTGGACAAGGTGCCACGCAGAGCAGCGGGCCTGTTCTGATGACCAACACAGCATATCGAAGAAATAATAAAAACGAACAGGAGGTACTTATATGTATCAGGACACAAGAAAAGGACCAAAGAGAGGGGTATCTCTCTACAGCTACTCCGGTGAATTCGGATTCGAGAAGAATCTGGAGGACTGCTTCGAGGATATCTATGACATGGGAGCCCATGGCATTGAGATTCTGGCCAATACCCACATTGAAAACTATCCTTATCCCACAGATGCCTGGGTGGACAACTGGTTCCGGCTTCTGGACAAATATGACCTGGTTCCGGTGGAATACGGCCACTGGGTGGATTCCCGGGTCCTGCAGGATCGGTATCTGACCACGGAGGAGGCAGCCGAGTTTCTGGAAAGAGACCTGCGTCTGGCTCACCGGCTGGGCTTTCGGATCCTGCGCACCAAGATGCCGGTCATCACGGACACCCTGGAGCCCGTGGAAAACTGGAAAGATATCATCCGTGCAGTGCTGCCTCTGGCAGAAAGGCTTGGGCTCACCATGTGCCCGGAGATTCATATTCCCACGAACCTGAATTCAAAAATGGTCCGGGAATATGTGGACTTCATCAAGGAGACAGGCACCACAAGCTTTGCTCTGAACATTGATTTCAGCGTTTTCCGCACCGGCTATGCGGAGGGAGAGTTCCGGAGTCCCGGCTTTGTGGAGAACAAGCCCGAGGATATCATTCCTCTGCTTCCTTACGTGGCCTGCTGCCATGCGAAATTCTTCCACGTGAATGATGAATTCGAAGAGACCATGGTGCCCTACAAAGAGATCCTCCATATTCTTGCAGAGCACGGATGGAACGGATATCTGCTCAGCGAATATGAAGGCGCAGATAAATATGAGCCCGGCTATTGCGTGGGAGACACCCTGCGCCGCCACCACATCATGATGAAAAGAATTCTGGGGGACTAAGGAATGGAAAGAGAAGTAATTCAGTCAGTAGGATTTCGCAATATCAAAGAAAACGGGGAGATCGTAGGTTTTCAGCTGAAGATCCGTCAGCCCTATTACAGAGGTGTTTTCCTGAGTCAGATCAAGCCGGGGAACCTCATGGTGGACGGAGAGCTCTTTACCAAAGATCAGATTATTTGGAAGGTAAACGGCGAGGAATATACGGCAGAGGATATGCGTAAGGACCGGTACACCCACTGGCATCCCATGGAGCCTGCCACTTTGATCATTAAGAAGGCCGGAGGACTGTCCCAGGGTTATCATGACCTGGAGTACGGCTTTTGCTCCACCCACTCCTACATGCCGCCCATGATGGAGGATCTGTCCGACCCCACAAAGGAAGAAGTCATCTATATGCCGGAGTTCGGCCACAATCTGCACCGCAGAAGACTGCTCATCGTCTGAGCCGGATCCTTAGCAGATAAGTCCCTGAGAGAAACCGAAAGCTTGGGGACTTCATCTGCCCGGTAATTCAACACTAACCGGTGACTCAATACTATATGGAGAAATAATATGGAAACATCAGGGTGCAGGCTCTGTCCCCGAAACTGCGGTGTAGACCGAAGGAAGCAAAGAGGCTTCTGCGGCGCGCCTTCCGGCATTAAGGCCGCCAAGGCCATGCTCCATGTGGGGGAGGAGCCCTGCCTTATCGGACGCAAAGAGAATGAGCAAGGCCCGGGCCGCTTTGGCGCCGGGGCCGTGTTTTTCAGTGGCTGCAACCTCCGCTGCGTGTTCTGCCAGAATGCTCTCATTTCCGGGGAAGGCTTCGGAAAAGAGATCTCCGAAGAGCGTCTGGAGGAAATCCTGCTGGAGCTGCAGGCGCAGGGAGCGGCCTGCATAGACCTGGTGACTCCCACCCCTTATGCAGATATCCTTGCCCGGGTGCTGAAAAAAGTGAAACCACAGCTGCAGATCCCTGTGGTCTACAACTGCGGTGGATACGAAAGTGTGGAAGCTTTGAAGCAGCTGGAAGGGCTGGTGGACATTTATCTTCCGGATCTGAAATATTATGACGGATCCCTTGCCAAACGCTATTCCGCCGCAGAGGATTATTTTGAAAGGGCATCGGAGGCTCTGGCGGAAATGTACCGCCAGACAGGGCCGGTCACCATAACGGAGGAGGGGCAGATGGTAAAAGGAGTCCTGGTCCGTCATCTGGTGCTCCCCACTGCGTCTCATGACGGCGAGAAGCTCATGGACTATCTGGGAACAGCTTTTCCGGAAGGAAGCATCTTAATATCGTTGCTTCGGCAGTACACACCCTACGCTTCGGCTGAAGATTATCCGGAGATCAACCGGAGGATCTTCAGCGCAGAATACAATCGGGTCATTCGAAGAGCTCTGGAGAACGGACTCCCGGGCTTCCGGCAGCAAAAGGACGCTGCCACTATGGCTCTGCTGCCCGAGTTTGACCTCAGCGGGTTGTAAAATCCGGCGCTGAGTATTATGATATAGGGCATATTTTTCCGGGAAATGCTCCCCGTCTTCACAGGACATCAAAGGAAGACTCTCCCCGGTAAAGGCAGGAAAGAACAACATTATGGTAAACAAAAGCATGTACGAACTGGGCGCCAAGCCCAACAAGATCCGCGAACTCTTTGAATTCGGAAAGGCCCGCGCCAAGGTGGTGGGCCCCGAGAATGTATTTGACTACACTCTGGGAAATCCCTCCATTCCCGCACCGGCCATCGTCAATGAGACCGCCATCCGTTTCCTGCAGGAGATGGACTCCAAGCAGCTCCACGGCTACACCTCCAACATCGGCGATGAGCCTGCCCGGGCAGCCATCGCTGCCGATCTGGACCAGCGTTTCGGCTGTGGCGCAAAGGCATCGGAGATCTTCATTACCTGCGGCGCTGCTCCGGCTCTGACGGCCATCCTGCGGGCATTGGCTGTGGAGAATGGGGAGATCATGGTCATTGCTCCCTACTTCATGGAGTATAAGTTTTTCGCAGAAGCCGCCGGTGAGAAACTGGTGGAGGTGTCTGCGGACATTCCCGATTTTCAAATCCGTCTGGAAGAAGTCAGGGAGAAGCTGACTCCCAACACCCAGGCTTTGATCCTGAATTCCCCCAACAATCCTGCAGGCACTGTTTACACCCGGGAAACTCTGGAAGCCCTGGGGGCTCTGCTCACGGAGAAGGGGGAGGAGTACGGACACCCCATTTATATCATTGCGGACGAGCCTTACCGGGAGCTGGTTTACGGGGACGCAGTGGTTCCTTTTATTCCCAATGTCTATCCCAACACCATTGTATGCTACTCTTATTCCAAGTCCCTCTCCCTTCCCGGAGAGCGTCTGGGCTATGTGTATGTGCCAGGTTTCTGTGCGGACAGCCCCATGGTCTATGCAGCGGTGGCAGGAGCCAGCCGGGGAAGCGGCCACGTGTGCGCTCCCTCCATCTGGCAGAAGGTCATTGTGGAGTGTGTGAAGACTCGCCCCGACCTGGAGAGCTATGACCGGAACCGCCGTGCCCTTTACGAAGGGCTGAAGGACATCGGCTATACCGTGGCCAAGCCCGACGGTGCTTTCTACCTGTTTGTGGAAGCCCCCAACGGGGATGGAGATGCCTTCCTGGAGATCTCCAAACAGCATGATCTGCTGGTGGTGCCCGGTGCCGGCTTCGGATGTCCCTCTTACTTCAGAGTCTGCTATGCTCTGGACTATGACACCATCATCCGTTCCCTTCCCGCCTTCAAAGCTGCCTACGAGGAAGCAAAGAAGGAAGAGAAGTAATAGCAGGACCGCATCCTGCTTTAGGGAAATCAGTTTAGAAAAGCCCTGCAAAGCAGCTTATGAAGCTGTTTGCAGGGCTTTTTCTGAAACAAAATTGGTGCTGGATAAAGCAAGGCTCCGAAGAAATTTCTCTTCGGAGCCTTTTATTATTTACACTACGAAGCTTGCCTGGGGGCCGGTAATGGCTCGACGGACGATCTCGTCAATGCGGTAGAGGTCCAGAGACTCATCCTTCAGCTCATGCATGCGGCACAGAGGCATGTATTCTTCTTCGAAGACTTTGGCGGCCTCCTCCTGACGGCCGGTCAGGCGCAGGGTCACCATCTTGGCATAGACCCGGGTGTAGTCCACGGTGAACTGAAGTTCCTGCCACATGTGTTCCTGAGCCTTGTATGCCACGGGAGCATGGTCATTAATGAGGGCGCTGATCTCCTGCAGCAGAGGCTCGGTACCCTTCAGAAGCTCCACCAGATCCGGACGCTCTGCCGGCTGCATGCGCATGACATAATCCATGCGGAAGCAATCGGAAAGACGGGACAGAAGATCCAGCACCTTTCCGCCGTCGGCGCCGTAGCAGTTGTCGTAGTAAGCGGCTGCCTCGGTTCCAAAGTCCAGCTCTGTGTTCATGGAGAACAGACCCATGATGTGGTTTGCCAGACCGTTGGGGCTGTGGGCCCGCAGCTCCTGGCAGCTGTTGATGCCGTTGATGCCGAAAGCCTTCTGGTTCTGCATGTCTCCGGCTATGATACGGGAAAGATTAACATAAGTAGGATCGGAATAGTGAGCCCGGCCCATGTAATAATCGTAGTCGAAGCAGTCGCTGCAGTGGGTCATATCCTGCCAGTCCTTCAGGAAGCGCAGGTTGTATTCCACATCGTGGGGATACTGCAGGTGGTTCAGCTTGAACTCAGGAGCCTCCGGCAGTTCCTTCACATCCGCAAAGGAGGATTCAAAGGAACGGGAGATGGGAGCGAACATGAGGACGAAGCGGTCCGGGTTCTGAATGGTATTCATAAGAGGAGCCCACAGCAGATCCAGATATACCAACATGACCAGTTTCATGTCGGATCCCATATCCGTAAGACGAGCATCGATCTCGTTCATCAGGGTCACATAGTGGTCCGAGGGGCGCAGGTCCCGGCCGTCCTTTGCCTTGCGGCAGTTCTCACATTCGCAGCTGTTGTTGGTTCCGTCAGCCAGCCACAGGTGAAGGTAATTGCAGGAGGGATTCTCCTTGGCGTAGTCAATGACCGCATCGGCATAGGCTTTCCGGGCATCCGGGTTGGACAGGCAGAGATTGGTGTTGGTGGGAACTCCATAGAAAAGCTCACGCTTGCCATTCAGCATGGCGATGCGTGCCCGGACTTCGTCAGTGAAGTCCTTCTCTTCAGAATCCCAGCCGGTGGCCTCACAGCCAAGAGCAGCGGAGGTCCATCCGTGTCCTACCCGGTGCTGCAACAGACCTCTGCTTTGCTGAGCCTCGTCGAAGGCTTCCATGATTCGCTCGGAGTCCTTCATGGTCCAGGGCTGAGAGGGCATCAGGGGATTGGATCTATGGGAATAGTAGCGCTCCAGGAAGGTGTAGGGATATTTGAACTGGAGGAAGAAGCTGTTGTAGCCGGCCTTGGGAAGGTAATCGATGAACTCCAGGATGGTATCGATGGAGCAGGCGCCCTCCAGGCAGACACCTCTGTGCCGAAGAGAAGCGGCGTGGGCTTCCTCTGCGGTAAAGTCCTTCAGCTTCGTTTTCACGGGGACGATCTCGTGCTGGGTTCCGGGACGCAGGAAGGCGCAGCCGATGAGGGTCAGGTAGCGGTAGACACCCAGCAGGACGCTGCGCTCATTGCTTCCCAGAATGCAGCCTCCCTCTTCAGTGACATGGATATAGTACTGATCGTCCAGGACCGGATTGGCAGGTGCCTCCAGCCCGTAAGCAGTCAGGTCTGCGACTCCCAGAGTGATGGAAAAGTCGGGATAACCCATTCGGGTGAGATATTTTTCCAGCTCGGTCTTGGCAAATGCGGTAATGCGGGTGGATTCTTGAAGAAGAATATTCATGGTGTCATCCTTTCAGGCAGTACTCGTCATATTTGGCGTCGACCTGCTCTCTGGTAATGGTGTTCAGACCTGTGATGGTGCCTCCGTGGGCAGCGGTGAAATAGTCGGCAGCAGCGTCAGCATCGCCCTTCTGCTCGGCAATCAGACCCAGATAATACTTGGAGGAAACCATGGTGTCCTTCAGCTCCAGAGCCTTCAGGAACAGTTCCTCGGCCTCTTCCGGGCGCCCCTGCTCGTATTCGATCAGCGCCAGGTTGTCGTAGGCGGCGCCGCAGGAGGCATCCTCCTTCAGGGCTCGCTCGTTGATCTCCCGGGCCTTTTCATAGTCCCCGGCTTCAATGTAAAAGTAGCCCAGAGTGGTGTAGAAGTCACCGCTGAAGAACTCGTATTCCTCCAGCATCAGCTCCAGGGTGGAGATGGCCGTCTCCAGATCCCCGTTCTTATAATAAGCGATGGACAGATCCTGACGTACTACTTTGAGAAAGTTGGGGTTCAGCTTCGGCACCAGCAAAACATCCTGCAGGACCTTCAGCCCCTCAGGGTACTCACTGTTTTTCAGGAGCATCATTCCGTAGGCGATCATGGGCGCGCCCACCCGGGCTCCTTTTTTGTAGGCCCACTCATACATCTTCCGGGATGTGGCTTCCTTGCCGCCGCCCTGGAGCAGGTAGCCCAGGGTGAAGACGGTCCTGGGCAGCCGCAGCAGAAGGACCAGCAGCAGGTAGACCAGGGTGCCCAGAAAGATCCATCCGAAGGAGACCTTCAGAAAGGTCAGTACCAGGAAGGCGACGAGCCAGATGGTGAACAGGTAGTTTTTCTTCAGAAATTCCAGCATGGATTGGTTCCCTTTCCTGTGGAGAATGTGTATATAGCTCCCTTGAGAGCTGAGGCGCTCTTATGCTCTGCCGCCATGACTTAAGCAGGTCCGGGCAGCGCCTTTCTCTGAGGGAGATTATCTGAATTATACCATATTTGTAAACATCTTATAAACTCTTCGGCTTCCGGTGTGTTGTTCACAACTTATTCATTTTTTTGTAGTAGGATTGAAAAACATTCGTATTTTAGACAGGAGGTCTATACCTTGATCGAAGTTAAGCACCTGACCAAGCGGTACGGCGATCATCTGGCACTGGATGACGTATCCTTCACCGTCGAAGATGGTGAGATCGTTGGATTCCTGGGGCCCAACGGCGCCGGAAAATCCACGACCATGAATATCATTACCGGTTATCTTTCCTCCACGGACGGTGAAGTCCTGGTGGATGGCGTGGATGTGCTGGAAAATCCCATTGAAGCCAAGAAAAAGATCGGTTATCTTCCCGAGATCCCTCCCCTTTACGGTGACATGACCGTGAAGGAGTATCTGGAGTTCGCCTGCGACCTGAAGAAGATCCCCGCAGCTAACAAGGAAGAGACCATTGAGCAGGTGTCCAAGCTTGCCCGTGTCACGGATGTCAAGGGACGTCTGATCCGCAACCTGTCCAAGGGATATAAGCAAAGAGTCGGTCTGGCCCAGGCCATGATCGGAAATCCGGAGGTTCTCATTCTGGATGAGCCTACGGTTGGTCTGGACCCCAAGCAGATCATCGAAGTCAGAGATCTGGTCAAGAACCTGAGCAAGGACCACACCATCCTGCTGAGCTCCCACATTCTCCAGGAAGTTCAGGCAGTATGTGACAAGCTGGTCATCATCAATCACGGACGCATCGTGGCCATCGATTCTCCTGAGGAGCTGAGCCGCAATGCCCTGCAGATCAACAAGCTGGAGCTGCGCATCAAGGGACCCAAGAACGAGATCCTCAGAGGCATCAGCGAGCTGACCGGTGTAGAGAATGCCGAGCTGCTCCGTGTCCGGGAAGAGGGCACCGTGGATATCCGTGTGGAGACCGACGAGACCATCGATGTGCGGGAAGAGATCTTTGAATTCTGCCGCGAGAACGATTTTCCCATCTTCAGCATGAAGACGGATGAAGTCAATCTGGAGGATATCTTCCTGCAGGTCACCGGAGAAAGAGAGGCCAAGAGATAATGTTAGCCGTACTGAAAAAGGAACTTAACACATACTTCCGGAATCCTCTGGGTTATGTGTTTATCGGTATGATGATGCTCATCATGGGCTTCTATTATTCCTACTATACCCTGTACTACCAGAAGGCAGACTATTACTATGTACTGAATGCCTGCACTTCTCTGATCCTGTTCGTCATCCCCGTTCTGACCATGCGTCTCATGAGCGAGGAGAGGAAGAACAAGACCGACCAGCTGCTGCTCACTTCCCCCATTTCTACCTTTGATATGGTGCTGGGCAAGTATCTGGCAGCTGTGGTTCTGTATCTCATCGTTATCGTGGTGAGCTTCCTGCAGCCTCTGACCACCATCATCGTGTTCAAGGGCAAGATGGCTACGGAAATGCTCATCGGCGGCTACATCGCTTTCCTGACCATGGGCATCGCTTTCATCGCCATGGGTATGTTCATCTCCACCATCACCGAGAACCAGCTGGTGGCTGCTGTCATTACCATCGCACTCTTCTCTGTGCTCATGCTGACAGAGGGTCTCTACGCCATGATCTCCACCAGCCGCTATGTGTCCCTGGGATGCCTGCTGGCCATCCTGGCAGGAGTTCTGGTGCTGATCTACAATTCCATTAAGGACATCATGACCACCGCAATAGTGGGTGTTGCGGGACTGCTGGGCATCCTGGTCACCTTCTTCATTGTGCCCTCCGCCTTTGATTCCCTCATCAACAACATTCTGAAGTCTCTTTCCATCTTCACCCGCTACAGCGGCATGTTCAGTGGAAAGTTTGCCTTCGCCGACATCATCTTCTTCCTGTCTCTGGCCGCCTTCTTTGTATGGATGACCTACCAGACGGTGGAGAGACGCCGCTGGAATTAAGGAAGGGAGGACAAACGCATGAAAAAGTTAAGCTACAGAAGCCAGAATCAGCGTAAGAAATCCCTGAAGTACGGCGGTTATGCCACCATCACCACCCTGGTTTTGCTGGCAGTTCTGGTACTGATCAATGTGCTGTTTTCCAAGCTGAATTTCACCGTGGATCTGACCTCTGAGGAGCTGTACACTCCCGGTGAACAGACCCTGAGGATCCTGGATGAGCTGGAAGATGACATCACCATCTACGGTCTGTACAATACCGGAACCGAGGAGACGGAGCTCAACGCCCGCGTCATCCGCCTGGTAGGTTCCTACTGCGATCTTTCCGATCACATTACCTACAAGCGCATCGATCCTCTGACCAATCCCACCTTCGCCAATGCATATCTGCAGGATGAGTCCCAGAGTCTGGACAACGGTACCCTCATCATGGTCAACGAGACCACCGGAAAGTTCAAGACCATCTCCGTTACCAATATGTACGAGACCACCACGGACTACACCTACCTCACCAGAACCGTCAGCGGCTTCAGCGCTGAGGAAGCTCTGACCGTAGGTCTGCAGTATGTGACCATCCAGGAGACCCCCGTTCTGCTGCAGCTGCAGGGACATGGCGAATCTCTCCTGGGAGACCAGTTCAAGGAATACCTGAGCTACTCCAATTTTGATTGTGAGCAGGTGAATCTGGTGCTGGAGAACAAATCCGAGCTGGAAGCTACTCTGGGCACCATCCTGGTGGTCAATGCACCCACTCAGGACCTCAGCGAGACAGAGTACGAGACACTGCTGAACTACATGGAAAGCGGCGGACGTATGCTGTTCCTGGCAGAGTATGACACTCCCAATCTCCCCAACTTCTCCAGACTTCTGGCTCGTTTCGGACTCAGCATTCAGACCGGAGTCATGGTGGAGACAGATAATACTCACTACTATCAGTATCCTTCTATCATTCTTCCCGAGCTGGCAAAGAACAACGACATTACCCGCTACGTGATGAATGATTCCAACAATTATGTGCTGATGACCCTTCCCGCTGCCATCAATATCAGCTCCGAGGTCTCCCAGCACATTGATATCACCTCTCTGGTGACTACTTCCGAAGGCGCTGTCATTAAGCAGGGCGAGAATAATGCGGTGGTCTACGAGGAGGGGGACATTCAGGGACCCTTCAATCTGGTGGTCATGGCCCAGGAGGATGTGGCCATCACGGACAACGGCGTGCAGCAGGCCAAGCTGTGTGTCATCGGAAATGCTAAATTCCTGAGTGAGTACGCCACCACCGGCAACTTCAAGCTCACCACCATCATCTGTGATGAACTGCAGGATACCACCAGCGGCGTCTACATTACTACGAAGAGCCTGTCCGAGGGCACCATTGCTACCTCTGATGCAGATTTCTTCCTGTGGGGCGGCTTCTTCGGCATCGTTCTTCCTCTGGGAATCGTGCTGGCAGGCGTCATTGTGTACCTGAGAAGGAGACATCGCTAAATGAGCAAGAAAAAGAAACTGATTTTTGGCCTTGTCATCCTGCTGATCCTTGTGGGGGCTGTGGTGGCTGTGTCCATCGTCAATAGCATCAAGGAGGCCAATACCCCGGTGGAAGAATCCTCCCAGGTGCTGGATGAGGTGCTTTTTGATTTGGGAAACACCGGAAATGTGGCTTCCATGCAGGTTACCTACGGCAGTGATTCCTATACCCTGGTCACCGATGGTGTGGATGAACTGGGTTCTACCGTATGGATCATGAAGGAACATCCGGATTGGAGTCTGTCCTACATGCGCACCTATGTGCTGAGCATGGGCGTCCAGTTCTATTCTTACATGACCGTGGAAGAGAATGTGACGGATCCCGCCAGACTGGATGAGTTCGGGTTGAAGAATCCTGTCTCCTCCTTTGTGGTCACCAGCGTGGACGGAGAGACCCATCAGGTGCGCATGGGCGTAAAATCTACAGACAAGAAGTATGTTTTCTGCCAGGTAGATGATGACACCAACATTTATGCCTGTGACGGTTCCTTTGCCACGTATTCCACTTACACCGCAGCCGGCTTGAGAAGTGCTTCCATTGATCATGTGGTGGATACAGAGAACGGAACGTTGGTTAAGCTGTTTTGTCAGAAGTCCGGAGAACGCCCGGTGGAGATCGAGTACGATGAAGACCGGGTGGCTGTGTACAGTCAGGGCGGCGCCACGTATCTGGGTACCAATCTGAAATTCCTGAGCCCCTACGATAATGACGCGCTGATGGTATATACAGGTCTTCAGGCTGAGTACTTTGAGAATCTTCCCGAGCTGGAAATCGCTGAAGTCATCGATGCCAACTGTCAGGACTTCTCCATCTACGGTCTGTCCGATGAGGACCCTGTTTTCCGGGAGACCATCACCAGCCGCACCGGAGACCCCGGTGAGTATGTATACAACACCACGGACTATATCTTCGGATATACCTACAAGGATGATACCTGCATCTACTTCCGTGAAGGCGATAACAATATCGTATTCGGCATTGACGTGGCAGGTATGTCAGGACGTATGTTCACTCCCTTCCAGTTTGTCAATCAATTGATGTTCTATGAGATCATCTCCAACGTGGATTCCGCTGAACTCACCATCGACGGCCGGACCCACCAGCTGGAGATCCTCCGGGAAGAAGAGAAGGAAGACAGTGAAGATTCCGGTGAACGTCTGACGGTCTATTATGTGGACGGAAAGCTTCTGGAGAAGGATCTTTTCACTTCTCTCTACAGAGCCATGATTTCCGTGGCACCCGACTATGAGATCGTAGGAAATGAGCCCATCATGAATGAGGATGACATAGTAACCTTCACCCTTCACCTGATTACCGGCGAAGATAAGGTGGTTACTTACTACCGCACTTCCGAGTTCTACTATGTGGCTCAGGCCGGAGAGGATCTGTGGTTTGCCGCTGCCAACCGCTACTTCGATGACATCCGTACCGCTTTGGATGCATGTCTGGAGTAAGAAGGAAGAGAATACGAATATAGGTAAGCACACCCTCTGGTAGCAGAGCTATCAGAGGGTGTGCTTTATCCCCACTGAAAGCTTTGAAATCAGTGGGGATGTTTTATGTGACAACTTGCGGCTTCCTTAAGAGAATAACCGTAAGGAGATGGCGATGCCGGGAACAATAGAAAGACAGAAGAAATGCCCTGTGTGAATGGGATTCCTTCACACAGGGCATTTCGTAAGCTTAGCCTTTATCTTTTGTTTTTCCTCGCATTCTTGATGATGAGAACAATCATCAGAATGATCAATGCCAATAGCACGACTCCGATCACGATCCAAAGCCAGCCGAGACCGCCGGATTGGGTGGGCACCGTGGGGAGTTCAGGGCCGGATTTCCGGCTGCTTTCATTCCTGGAATCAGAAGAATTCAGCTGAGAATCAGCAGGTCGGCTGCTGTTTCTGCTGCTTTCAGATTTTGAGCTGCTGTCAGAGCTGCTGTCAGAACTGTCGTGTCTACCTGTCTTCTTGCTGCTGCCATCCTTATCATCGGCATTCAGAGAAGATTTGGAGTCCTCACTCTCATCGGAACTTTCGCCGCTGCTCTCACCGGATTCGGTGGAGGACTCGGAAGAGGATTCGGAGGAGGATTCCGGAGTATCCGGAGCCTGAAGTGTGGCGTCAAAGTATACCTCCGCAAACCCGTTGTCGGCATTGATGGTGCACTTGTAATATTGTGTCTGGCCAACCAGTTCTACGGGAATGCCGGAGATGGGAAGAGACATGCCCAAGCTGAGAGGTGTGTAGTCCAGAATCGTTCCCCATTGATCTACCTTGTACCAGGCCAGATGGGCGGCGCCTACCACGTTGTCAAAGTCAATATCAAAAATGAAGGACTCGCTGGGGCTCAGGGTAGTGATACTGGAAGGACCGTAAGCCCACAGCAGGGGAGGATCGGCAACGTAGTTGACCCAGAAGGTGAGTGTTCTGGTGCCGTTATCAGCATCGCACTTGCAGACGTAGTAGTTGTAGCCGGGACTAAAATTGGTCACAGAACAGACATAACCCTCTTCAATGGCACCGGTCAGAATGTTTCCCTCCGCATCGCTCCCATACCAGGTGTAGCTTTCAATGCCCTTTACTCCGGTGGCATACACAGAGAAGGTAATCACATCTGTGGAATTGGTAACAGAAGTCCCTTCGTATGTTCCCCGGTTCAGCACCAGGTCCATAAACAGGCAGACAAAAGTAAAGCTGCTGGTACCGCCCGGCGCGGAGACTTCGCAGGTATAATAAACTACATGACCCCTCCTCGCTTCCGGAATACCCGGCAAAGACAGGGTCAGGGTTCCGTTACCGATATCGCCGCCGGAATAGTTCACATTTCCCCACTCATCGCTTTCAAACCAGATGACAGTGTAGGTGCCGCCGGTAGATCCGTCGATTCGGGCGGTCATTGTGACGGGAGTCACAGAGTCGTAAACTACATCGTTAATCTGGTTGTCGTATTCTACCGTAAAGGAGGCGGCAGCCACAGGTACAGCCGGCAGAACAAGAGAACATAAGAAGGACAGAGAAAGGATGATGCTGAAAAGCTTCTTTTTCATAGAAACCTCCATAAGAAATCTATAGAACCGGAAAACCGACAAATATAATTATACGCAGTATTAATCTCCGCACATCATCCTTTGGGAGTAAAAACGCCCGGAGTGAATGGTGTTCATTCACCCCGGGCGCTCGTCAGCTTACTCTTTATTTCTTATTCTTCTTTGCATTCTTAATGATGAGGAGCACCATCAGAGAGATCAGAGCCAGCAGAACAACTCCGATTACGATCCAAAGCCAGCCAAGGCCGCCGGATTGGGTGGGCTGAACAGGGCTCTGGGGATCGGTACCAGGGTCGCCGTCGGTCTTTGAATCAGAGGAAGTCAGCTGAGATTCAACAGGTCTTCTGCTGTCTCTTCTGCTTTCACTTTGTGAACTTCTCTCTGAACTGTCATGCTTCCCGCCCTTCTTGTCACTGCCTTCCTTATCATCGGCGTTCAAAGAAGATTTGGAATCTTCACTCTCGTCGGAACCGTCACTGCCATCATCGGATCCGGTGTTCTCCTGACCGAGGTCAGAGGATGCTTGAGAGGAAGATTCAGAAGCGGATGAAGAAGATCCGGAAGAGGCCCCGGAGGATGAAGAAGAATCAGGAGAGGAGTTGGAAGAAGGCCCTGAGGAAGATCCTGAAGAGGATCCGGAAGAAGATCCGCCAGAGGAACCGCCGGAAGATCCGCCCGAGGATCCGCCGGAGGATCCGCCGGAAGACCCGGTGGAGGTTTCAGTGGAAGTTTCCGGAGAATCAGGAGCCTGAAGGGTGGCCACAAAGTACATCACAGCGGAGCCGTTGCCTGCGGTAAGGACACATTTATAATACTGAGTCTTTCCTGCAAGCTCCGCGGGAATGCCGGGTACAGAAAGAGTGAAGCTTTCACTAAGGGGGGTATAATCCAGAATCGTTCCCCATTGATCCACCTTATACCATTTGACATCACAATAATTCAGGCAATTGTCACAGCAGATAGCAAAAGTGAAGGGCTCGCTGGGACTCTGGGTAGTTACACTGACAGGACTATCGGCCCAGATTTCAGGAGATCCCGCAATATACTGGACACAGAAGGTCAGATCCACTGTTCCGTTTTCGGCCTCGCACCGGCAAACATAGTAGTTGTAGCCGGGATCATAATAGATCACGCTTAACATATAATACAAGCCGATGGGGTCGCCCACGATCTGCTGGTTTTCATCAGCTTTATACCAGTAGTAGTGCACATAGCCCTTTGCGCCGGATGTCTCTACAGTGAAGGTTATCATTTCATTATTAGAGTAAACCTTGTATTGCATCTGGTTTTTTGATACTGCCGTAAAAACCTGATATTCGATAACAAAAGTAAAGCAGCTGGTACCGTTCGGTGCGGAAACCTTACAGGTATAATATATTAACTCGCCCCGCCTCTCTTCCGGAACACCCGGTAAGGACAAAGTGAGGGTTCCATTGCCGATATCAGCCATGGAGTAGTTCACTTCTCCCCAAGGGTCGCTTTCATACCAGGTGACGGTGTAGGCCCCTCCGGTATTGCCTATAATCTGGGTGCTCATCGTGACGGGAGTCACAGAGTCGTAAACGATATCGTTGATCTGATTTTCGTATTCTACATAAAAGGAGTCAGCAGCCGCGGGCATAGCCGGCAGAACAAGAGAACATAAGAAGGACAGAGAAAGGATGATACTGAAAAGCTTCTTTTTCATAGAAACCTCCGTAAACAAGAGTCAAATACCGGAGAAAGAAACCGGCACATAAAAATTATATGCAGGATAATTCGACTTACATCATCCTTTGGGAGTATTACGTGAATTATAGATTCGGTACCGCGGCAGTATTCTATCCGGATAGACAGCAAACAAAGAGGAGGGGACAACCCCTCCTGCTCGATGTGAATTATGAAATGAATGTTGTGAATGCTGCCATTGGTAAGACAGCCAAGGCAAGCATGGCGAAGAAATCAGAACACGCCGGTTTCCTTGTGGAGCACTTCCTTTGCGTAGCTGGTGAACTGGGGCTGTCCCCGCATGATGTGATAGCTGGCGGACACGTCTGCACCTGCCCCGACTGCCACGGCGATGATACTGCTGACAGTGCTGCCACCCAGCTCCCGGTTCATGTCCTCAGCCCCGGAAGCCAGATCGTAGATGTGGGTCACCCAGACTCCCTTGTAGCCCTGGAGCTTGCAGGCAGAAAGGACCTCCCGGCTCAGGAACAGATTTTCCATGGGAGAGGTTCCGGTAATAGGCTCATTGCACAGCAGCAAGCTGTTGCAGGTAGCCAGATCCAGACCTTCCCGCACCGTCTTCAGCTCCTGACCCAGCTTTCCGTGCTGGAGGTTGGTATTCTCTTCATGAGAGAACACCGTCACGATGCGGTCCACCGGGCTGATGGCAGCTTCCTTGCAGGAGACAGGCCAGCCCAGCTGGAAGATGGCCTGAGTCACACCCACGGAGCGGAGGAAGGTGGTCTTTCCTCCCTGATTGATTCCCGTCAGCACCAAAATCTCGCCCCCGGTCTTAAACTCAATATCATTGGGAATGGTGCCGCCTCGTTTGAAAACGGTCAGCACAGGGTTGTACATCTCCTGAACAGAAAAAGCCTTTTCCTCCATGGGGCAGATCCGGGCATAGGTCAGGGGCGTATGGGTCATACGCATCTGTTTCATGTACTTCAGAGCTCCCAGGTAGAAGGAAAGATCCCGGTACAGATCGTCCAGATCGCCGGTAAGGCGGTTGAGGGTCTTGGTGAATTCCTTCTGGTTGTTTCCCAGCTGCACCCGAACCAGTTCCTCGGTGGGGGTCTTCAGCTCCTTCACGGGAGAAAGATCCCAGGGCTTATCGGGCTGACGGTTCTCCTTCATCACATGAGTGGTGAGGGCGTTTTTGACAAACTTCTCCCGGTCGATGCTCATGAGGGCGGCCCCGGTAATGTGCATCTCCCCATCCATGGTGAAGCGGATCCGGAAGCTGCCCAGCTCCTCCAAGCCGCTGCAGCAGCGCTGCCACTGCCGGTCAAAATCGGCGGTAAAGTTGGTGCGGACCTTGTCCTCCAGCACATGGGCCAGAGTTTTTAATCCTTCGGAGGCCAAAGCGCCGGAGGCGAGCTTCTCCTTCAGCTCCGCAGCCAGCGCGGACATGGTGGCTTGGGCCAGCTGAAGCACGGAAAATTCCCGGATGCTCTCGGCATAGTATTCATCGGAGGAGGTCACCTCCTGGAGCTGGTGGATCTGTGCCAGGGTCTTGCAGACAGCGATGATGCTGTTGACCAGGTGCGGGTCGGAATCCAGCTCTGTCAGCACCTCCCGGCGAAACAGAAGATCCTCCGGATCCGTGGTGAGAAAAGCGGTCCAGTCCAGGGAATGGGAGCCGTGCTGCCCCTCAAAAATGCGGCCCAGATAACTGTCAAGCATCAAGTCGATCTGAGCCTGCCCGGAGATCCGCATGGGGGCGGGCTGCTTATTTACATCAGTTGTGGTCAGAAAGCCCATCAGCGTCATCTCCTTCGTATACAGAATCCTTGTTGTAGGTATCGCAGTAGCGGTCTGCCTCACGGCGCAAAGTCTCATCGGAGATCATGGCCTCCAGGGTGATGCCGTAAGCGGCAGCCGTCTCCCGGGCATAGCTGTTGCCCAGAGGCTCGTGGGCAATGAGACGGTAGCTGTGGACCATGGAGCCGGCAGCCTCGTCATAATGAGACTGGGTGATCAGGCTCTCCAACCGTCCCAGGTGCTCGCTCTTCAGCTGTGCCTTCAGCAGATAATAAATATCATACAGATGGGTCACCAGCAGATGGGTGGCTCCCACATCCAGAAAATGCCTTGTCAGATCAGCGCAGATGGACACAGCCTCCACAGGGTTGGTGGAGGTCATGGGCTCATTCAGCAGCACCAGATCCGCGGCGGTGGCTTTTTTCAGAATTTCCGTAAGCTTCTTCACCTCCACACCCATGCGGGATGCGGTCATGGAAGAATCCTCCCCGGCAGAAAACAGGGTGAAAATGTTAGTGACAGGCTCAAACACCATGGAATCCGCAGGCACGAAGAAGCCCAGCTGCGCCAGCATGTAGCACTGGCCGATGGTCTTTAAATAAGAAGTCTTTCCCGAATGGTTCGGCCCGGTAATGATGACCGCATTTCCTTTCTTCAGCAGCAAATCATTGCCCTGAATGTCCCGGCTTCTGAGGATCAGATCCGGGTACAGGGCACCCCGGATGTCCAGGGAAACATTCTCTCTGGAGTCCGGACGGCACAGATGGTAGCCTCGGGTCTCAAAGGCCTCCGCGCACAGCAGACCCACCTGATAAAAGCTCATGGCGTCCACAAAGCTCAGCAGCTCCGGAATCCGGGTGATACGGATCTTATCCAGAATCTTGATGGCCTTGCCGATCCGATTCTTCCACTCATGCTCCATCTGGCGCTCCAGATACTCGTCGAAGTGGGAGCCGTACAGACCCCGGTGGTAGACAAATTCCGGTCCCACGCTGAGCGATGGTGACATAGGATCCGTGGCATTCAGCAGCGCATTCAGCGGGGCAGGAGCGTCTCCGGCCCCGGCATCAGGGGAAGAGGCCGCGTCATCATCAGCCCGAAGGTCCAGATGACCCTCGGCGGAGATGATGCCCAGTTCCGTGGGATAACCGTCCTCCCGAAGGTTTAATCCAAGATGGATATAGCGGGGCAGGGGCAGAGTCTCATCCAGCTCCTGCAGGGCCCGGTCGCAGGCGGCGATAAGTTCATCTTCGGCCAACTGTTTGAAGAAGCTGCGAAGCTCCCGCAGACGGGGGGAGGTGTCTGTTTCCCCGGATGGTTTTCCGCTTAGCAGGTCGTTCCAGGTCCGGACTGCCCGAACATAGGCGGCCACGATGCGCCAGCGGTAGAGAGTGTCGCCGAAACGGGAAGGAGTCACCTTCAGGGACTCCTGCTCGGTCTCCAGAATCTTCAGTCGGTCGATGGCTCTCTGCAGATCCCCGGCAGTGGTCAGGGTCTTCAGCTCTGCAATGACCGCCAGACGTTCCCTCAGCTCTCCGGCATCGGAGGAAAAGTGATCCTTGGCGAACCGGGTGGCCTGCTTCTCATTCATACGAGGATCCACCAGGGTGAGGATCTTGGTGATGTCCAGATCGGTGAGGGGCTGCAGCAGGTAGTCACTGCCGCCTATGCGTTTAATGAGTTCGATGCTCAAGGGATCACTCCTTATGCTTCGTGTATTGAAGAAGTCACAAAACTTAAATAGATCTGCGGCATGCCGGTGTATTGGTCATCCGCTGATATGTATATGGTGGATGTTGCTTTGTTTTAAGCGCCACGCAGAATATTTTACCATTATACAGCGGTCTCTGCCATAGATTTCACAGAGTGTTCATAAACAGATGATGTATGCTCCGCCCTCATCAGGGCAGAGGAGCAGCGGAAAAAAAGGCACTGGCAAAGGTCAAAAGCAAAGGTCAAAAGCAAAGGTCAAAAGCAAAGGTCAA
>JABUST010000071.1 GCA_021442595.1 Lachnospiraceae bacterium
CTGGTTTTTACCGGCGATATCGGTTTTGACAGATATATGAACCGCCGCTGGGAGGATCCCGGATTTCTGGCTCCCGAGCTGGTGGATTTCTGCCGCAGCGCCGACCATGTGGTAGCCAACGTGGAAGGAGCGTTGGCGGAAGCCTCCGATGACGGAAGCCGGGGCGTGTTCTTTCACTGCATGGACCCGGAGGCCACCTGTATATTAGAACAGATCCGGGCGGACATCTGGAACATCAGCAACAATCACATCATGGACGCCGGCCGGGAGGGACTGGAGAACACCCTGCGGGTAGCCGCGGATATGGGCTGCCGGACTATAGGGGCAGGCATCCATGAGGTTCAGGCCTCGGAGCCGGTATATCTGGAGGAAGCCGGGGGCCTCGGCATGTTCGGCGTGGCCTACATGACGGAATGTGTTCCCGCATCCGCCACGGAGCCCGGCGTGTTCCGCTGGGACGACGAGGCCTA
Source organism: Lachnospiraceae bacterium (assembly GCA_021442595.1). Classification (GTDB taxonomy): domain Bacteria; phylum Bacillota; class Clostridia; order Lachnospirales; family Bianqueaceae; genus RUG760. The sequence continues at coordinate 471 of JABUST010000071.1, forward strand.
CATCGCAGAGCGGATCCGGGAAGTCAAGAGCCGCTGCCGCTGGTGCATCGTGGTGGCCCACGGCGGGGAAGAGTTTGCAGACATGCCCAACCCCTACACCCGGGAGCGCTACATCCGGTACCTGAACATGGGCGCGGATGTGGTGGTGGCTCACCATCCCCACGTGCCGGAGAATTATGAGACCTTCCCCGGGGGCAAAGCCATCTTCTATTCCCTGGGCAACTTTATCTTCGACACGGATTATCAGCGGGCTCACCCTTACACCGATGTGGGCGTATTGCTGAAGCTCATCTTCACCCCGGAAGCCTTCACCTTCGAGCCAATGGGGACGAAGATCGTGAGAGGTCGGGAGGTTCTGGAGTCCGGACCGGTGCCGGGGATTTTCGCAGATGTCTCTCCGGAAGAATATGAGAAGCTGTCGCCCCTGGCAGCCACAGTGTTTCTAGAGGAGGAGCGGAAGAAGATGATCTATCTGGAGCCGGACAAATATGCAGATGCCTCAGAGGAGGTATGGAACCGGTATTTCTTCAGTGAAGATCCGGACGGATATGACAAAGGCAAGCATATGGATCTGGCGCTGATCGTTCCCCATGCTGCCAAGGTTTCCGAAGGAGCCTGGGAAAGCAGCTCCCTGGGGCAGGTGAAGGATTATCTGTTCAGAAAAGGACTGTAAAAGAAACCGGAGCAGATAGGCCGGAGATAAAAGATCAGGGAAGAAAGATCTGAGAAAAATGATCTGAGAAAATAGATCTGAGAAAATAGATCCGAGAAAATAGATCCGAGAAAAAAGATATGAGAAGAAAGACCGCCGGACAGGATCCGGCGGGAAACATAAAGGAACAGACTTCGAAAGGATACAGAGAGGAATATCTCATGAACGATTATGTCATCAGAGGAACAGCGGCAGACGGTCAGGTTCTGGCCTTCGCCTGTTCCACCACAAATATGGTCGAAGAAGCCCGGCAGCGTCACGGCCTCAGCAAGGTGGCCACAGCAGCTTTGGGCCGCGCCATGTCCGGCGTGACCATGATGTCTGTCGGTCTGAAAAAGCCCTATGAATCCATCACCCTCACCTTTTCCGGCAATGGTCCTCTGGGTACCGTGGTGGCCATGGGTGACGGCGGCGGTAGAGTCCGGGGTTATGTGGGGAATCCTCAGGTGGAGCTTCCCCTGAACAGCAAAGGAAAGCTGGACGTAGGCGGCGCCGTAGGTCTGGGCCTTCTGAACGTGGAGAAGGATCTCCATATGAAGGAGCCCTTTGTGGGGACCACCATTTTGGCTACCAGTGAGATCGCGGAAGATCTGGCCTACTACTTCACCACCTCCGAACAGATCCCCTCTGCCGTGGCTCTTGGGGTTCTGGTACATGACAACGGTCAGGTGTGGACCGCCGGAGGCTTCATCATCCAGTTGCTGCCCGGGGCCTCCGATGAGGTGGCCCAGGAGCTGCAGGACCGCTGCACGGCCTTTCCCCAGCTCACCTCCTACCTGGCAGAAGGACACACCCCCGAGGATGTGCTGGAAGAGCTGCTGAAGGGCATGGACTATATCCAGATGGATAAGCAGGAAGTCCGGTTCAAGTGCTTCTGCAATAAGCAGAAGGTGGAATCCGCCCTGGTGAGCATCGGACGGGAGGAGCTGGATCAGCTCATCGCCGATGACGAGACCATCGAAATGTCCTGCCATTTCTGCAATGAAAAATATTATTTCACTCCGGAGGAGCTCCGCAATATCCGGGCAGGCATGGATGTAGTATGAGCCGCGTACTGATTCTGGGCGGCGGCGTCGCAGGCTTGGCCGCAGGCATCTTTGCAGCCAAGGCGGGACATCAGGTCACCGTGTGTGAGCAGCATGCCATAGCGGGGGGGAACCTGACCGGCTGGGACAGAAAGGGCTATCACATCGATAACTGCATCCACTGGCTTACGGGCACCAATCCCCATTGCTCTCTGTATGACCTGTGGGAAGAGCTGGGAGCTCTGGGAAAGGATATTCCCGTTTATCAGGCTCCCAGTCTGTATGCCTATGAGCATGAGGGCAGAAGGATCGCCCTGGAAAGGGACCTGAACAGCACCATCAACCGCATGCTCACCGCCTGTCCGAAGGACGCAAAGGAGATCATCCGCCTACGGAAAGCGGTGGAGAATGTGATGTATCTGGAAAACGTGGGAGGAAGACACCATGACCTGGGGCCGGATGTTCTCCGGCTTCTGAAGATCGGAACCGCCCTTCTTCGCTACCACAGATACACGACCACCACCATCGAAAAGAAGTTTTCGGATCCTCTGATGAAGGGATTTTTCTCCTGCATGATGGGCCCTGATTTTTCCATGGCTGCTTTTCTGTATGTGGCAGCCACCTTCTGCTCCGGAAACGGCGGCATCCCGGAGGGCAGCTCCACCGCCATGGCAGGCCGTATGGCAGACAGGCTGATTTCTCTGGGAGGGACCCTGCTCACCGGAAAAAAGGCTGTCAAACTGAATGTCCAGGGGAACGAAGTGGCTTCCGTTACCTTTTCCGATGGAGACGAAATTTCTGCGGATCATTTCATATGCACCATGGACCCCGCCATGCTTTTCGGCAGCAAACTGAAGGAACTCCCCATGCCCCGGTCCCTGAAGAGATTGTACGAAAATAAACGCTTTCCCCGTTTCAGCGCCCTTCACGGCGCCTACGCCCTGGAGGGAGAGCTTCCCTTCAAGGGTACCCTGGTGTTGGATATACCCCGGGAAAAGAGAAAACTTCTGGGAGGGAATCAGCTGATCCTCCGGGAGTTCTCCCACGAAAAGAGCTTTGCCCCGGAAGGGAAGCATCTCATTCAGACCATGGTATATAACGGAGAAAAGCAGGCAAGACGTCTGACACAGATGGCAGAGCACCGGGAAGAGTATCTGAAGGAGAAGCAGGCCATGGGAAAGGCTATGCAGCAGATGCTGGAAGAAAGATTTCCTCAGCTGCAAGGCCGGCTTTCCGGATTGGACATCTGGACTCCCGCCAGTTATGCCCGGTATGTAGGCACAGAGATCGGGTCCTTTATGAGCTTTGTGCTCCCCGCCGGAGGAATTCCCAGAAGTCTGAGCCAGAAGGTGCCGGGACTGAAGAATCTGGTGCTTGCCGGTCAATGGCTGACCCCTCCCGGAGGACTGCCCATAGCGGCCATGCAGGGAAAGCAGGCGGCTGCATCTCTCCATTGACAACCTGCAGAGGTTGTGATAATTTTGTGACGTCCGGTTTTTAATAGTCCTTTAATAAGGGCTTTATATCTACTTTTTGTTCATTTGGAGGTAATTATGGCTGAAAAGATCAAGGTCGGTATCATCGGATGCGGTGGTATCGCAAATCAGAAGCATCTTCCTGCGCTGAAGACGCAGTTTGACCGTCTGGAGATCGTCGGCTTCTGCGACATCAAGCCCGAGAGAGCCGAGAAGGCTGCCAAAGAGTACGGCACTCCGGATGCCAAGGTCTACACCGACTATAAGGAAATGCTGAAGGACGAATCCATCGTCACCATTCATGTCCTGACGCCCAATGTCAGCCATTGCCCTCTGACCTGTGATGCTCTTATGGCAGGCAAGCATGTCATCTGCGAGAAGCCCATGGCAGCTACTCCCGAGGATGCACAGAAAATGCTGGATGCCCAGAAAGCCAGCGGCAAGATCCTCACCATCGGCTATCAGAACCGCTGCCGTCAGGATTCTCTCACCCTGAAGAAAATGTGCGAGCGGGGCGACCTGGGAGATATCTATTATGCCAAGGCTCACGCTGTGCGCCGCCGTGGCGTTCCCACCTGGGGCGTGTTCCCCAACAAGGCCCTGCAGGGCGGCGGTCCTCTGATCGACATTGGAACCCATTCTCTGGATCTGACTCTGTGGATGATGAACAACTATAAACCCAAGAGCGTTATGGGTGCTTCCTTCCAGAAGCTGGGACGCTCCCTGCAGCCCGGAGAACAGGGCAACATGATGGGCGTGTGGGATCCCGAGACCTATGAAGTGGAAGATTCCGCCTTCGGCTTTGTTACCATGGAGAACGGGGCTGTCATCGTGATCGAAGCCAGCTGGGCACTGAACACCCTGGATGTAAGCGAAGCTCTAACGGAGCTGTGCGGCACCAAGGCCGGCGCAGACATGAAGGACGGGCTGCGGATCAATACCGTGGTCTTTGATAAGATGACCACCATTAAGCCTGAGTGCAGAACCCCCAAGGGAGTGGATTTCTTTGCGGGCATGTCTGCTCTGCGCCCTGAAGTCTATGAGTGCAAGCGCTTCTACGATGCCGTAGAAGGTAAGGGTGAGCCTGTGGTCAAGCCGGAGGAGGCTTTTGTGGTCACCCAGATCCTGGATGCCATCTATAAGAGCGCCCAGACCGGTAAACTCATTGAGTTCTGATCTTAAACCATACATAACATGCCACCGGGGTGCCTGCACCTCGGTGGTCTTGTCTATAGGCCAGCTGCAGCTAAGCTTCTGTTAAAGCGCCGCAGTGGCCGGTGAATTTGTCCGGTCTGCGGCGCAGACCGTAAATCCGGGAGGAAGAGAAAGAATGAAAGATTTTTCAGTGCTGGACAGAATTACGGAAGAGTACAGGAGCAAGGGTTACTTCCCCTCCGCTGTAATCTCTGTGTTCGATGATAAGAATACGCTTTACAGAAAGGCCTATGGGGAAAACCTTCTGCCGGACGGCACCATATCAGCGGTGGATGAACGAACGGCCTTTGATATGGCCTCCTGCACCAAGATCTGCACCTCCACCCAGATTCTGCTGCTGATCGATGAAGGAAAGCTTCGGCTGGAGGACCGTATTACCCGGATCCTTCCGGAAATCAAAAGCCGGAAAAATCTCTATGCCCGGCTGCGCTCCGTCACCATATACCAGCTGCTGACCCATACCTCCGGTATCCTGGACTGGTATCCTTTCTATACACAGAAGGGAAAAGATTTCTTTGACGTGTTCGAATCCTTCATCGGCAACACGGAGATCGTGGACGGCATGGAATATTCCGATATGAACTACATGCTGCTGGGTCTGGTCATTGCCAAAGTGAAGGGGAAACCTCTGGATGCCTGTCTGGAGGATCTGAGAATCGCTCTGGGAGCCGGAAGACTGGCCTACAGAATGGAGCAGGGGCAGGACAGAGACAATATGGCTCCTTCCTGCTATGGTAACTCCATTGAGGAACGTATGGTGGCCCAGAGAGGGCTCAGCTTTGAAGGCTGGCGCAGTAAGGATCAGCCGGTCATTGGGTGCAACGACGGTAATACCCATTATTTCTTTGATGATGTGGCAGGGCTGGCAGGCATCAGCGCAGAGGCAGATGCTTATGAGAGACTTTGCCGCCTGTATCTCACCACGGAGTCACCTCTGCTGCTGCGGTCCATGACAGAGCAGGAGCCGGAACGGGGTCTGGGATGGCAGGTGGGAGAAAATCTGTATCCGGAAGGCTGCGGCCACACAGGTTTTTCCGGCCCCTGGATCTATGTGTGCCGAAAGCACAACTTCGGAGTGGTAACTTTGGTAAACCGGCTGGCTTATCCCACGGAGCACGGCACAAACACCGGTGACTACCGCAGAGCCATAGCGGCTGCGGTTCACGAAATGATGAAATAAGCAGAGATTTTGTTGAAATAGTTACAGAGCCATTACAAATTTGGCGTAGATATTTCGAATTGTTTCTGATAAAATACACATATCTGCAAAAAAGGCAACTATAAGCAGGCGTCCCGGATCTATGTCCGGGACCGGAAACAATGACGGGAGAGTTATATCCGTAACGGGGATAACACTATGCTGGATCTTAAGAAATCACTTGCATTTGTCGTAGCCTTTGTTGTTGCACTGAGCTGCGGGCAGTGGCTTAGGACACCGGCAAGGGCCTCCGCGACATATTCATTCACGGTCACAGATGACCGGGGCTTTGACATAGACTGCACCACCGATCCGGTGGAGATCATCGTGGAAAAATACGATGAAACTGCGGATTCCTACGTGGATGCCGGTTGGGGAAGCCCTGCAGTGGAGGGAAACACCCTTATCTTTTCACCCTCTGAAATCATTCCTGAGGGAGAGGAATACTCCTTCCGGGTGACAGCCCCCGGGGGTTATACAGCCCTGACTTCGGGAGGCACCTTGACTTCCGGGACCACGAACACTTCTATCGTACTTCAAAGCACCGCTTCGCCGGTGAAGGATTTTGAATTCTGTTTTTCTATTGTCGGAGACGAGGGAAACACCCTGATGGACCCCCAACCGGAATTTGTAACAGTTATTGCGAATTTTAAAGGAAACGAATTTACCGGTACCCTATCTGAAAGCAGTACCGAAGGATATACCCTGTTTACTTTTGATGAAGGACAGCTTCCCATTTATGAAGGAGAGACTCTTGACAGCCTGACAGTGAAGGCCGCAGGCTACCTTCGGGAGGTGATGGGTCCCCTTGTTCTGAATGAAAATTCTGTTTTTGAGCTGACAGATCATACTCTTATGAGCCGGGTCAGTCTGGTTCCTGTTGTGGAGGAGATCTCCGTGACCTACGGAGAGACTATCTCCGGCATCAGCAATCTGTTTTCTTTCTCCATTCCGGAAAGAACCGATAAAATGAAGGATGTTCCCTATGACGGAGCCCTGACTTATTATGCAGATCAGACCTTAATAGAGGGAGATTCTCTGCAGATGACCGGAGCCAACCGGGAGATGACCTCCATTGCAGCCGCGGCCTCCCAGACGGATATGTTTGCAGGAGCCCGGGTTCAGGTGCCAATCATCCTTCAGCCTAAAGCTCTGGCAGGTGCCGACTTTGTTTTTGTTATTGATTCAGCTCGCAAGACCTACGATGGCACCACAGATGCTTATGTATCCGGTCATCTGGAAAATGCAGAGGGGAAAAATGCCCTTCTTCCGGGAGATTCCATTACTTTTACAGCCCGGGTGGTGACCTCCGGAGCCAATGTGGGCACCTATTATCTGAGTATTTCCCCCGGCAGCGTGACCTGGGGCGGAGATATTGCCTATTACAGCGGTTATGATGCCCGGAATATTCCCGTGGCCTTTTCTGTGCTGCCCCTGGCGGTAACGGTGAATGCATCTGAAGCCGTTGCCATGTACGGCTCTCCGGAATGGGGGGCCCTGAAGGAGGGCAAGCTTCCGGAATCCTGGACTCCCGGGACTTTGATCTCTCTGGAGGGAGGAGGAACCTCTCTGGCCGCTGAACTGGCGGCCCTGGATCTGAGTTCCCTGGTGCAGCTGTCTGTGATGGATCCGCAGCTGGCGGTGAATGCCTATAAAGATGTAGGCGTTACCTCCGGCGCTCTGCAGTTTACCCTTACGGGCAAAAGTATTTCGAATTTTACTCTGGTCCCGGGAACTCCGGGAAATATAGCCATTACCTCTCCCATTGTGACTGATGACGGCGGTCTGTGGAAGCAGGTGATGGTGGATCCTGCCTATTCAAATGAGGACAAGGGGTACTATGTCCATCCGGAGGGGGTCATCTATCTGGCTGAATCCGGAAGAGTTCACCTGACAACAGCTCAAGGCTCTGACTTTGTGACAGTTTCTCTGGCGGACAGCGTCGGCGCCATGGGCTCCGCAGCGGAGGGCTCCCGTCCTCCCTCTCGTGTGCATCTGGAAACAGCCCTGGGCACAAGGACAGATGCGGATCCCTTAACCGAAGGAGCGCAGGATAACATGATTCCGGAGGGAGCCCTGGTCATTGATGGGACTGCCCCGGCAGTAAGCTTCAACGAATGCGGAGCCTGGTCCCCCTATGTTAAGGCCGGGGATCTTCCCTGGGCGGTGGCTTCCGCATTTACTGTCAGTGTGTCCGACGCCCAAAGCGGTGTCAGCGCTGCATGGTATACGATTCTTTCTGTGGATCCTCAAGGGGATAAGACTCTGGCTGAACTGGCAGCCGGGGCTTCCTGGTCAGCCCTTTCGGGAGACGGAAGCATCTGTTTGCCGGATTCTCCCGGATATTATGCGGTTTTGGTGCAGTGCGCAGACCGGGTGGGAAACATCTCCACGGTGGCCTCGGCCGGATGTATAGTGGACACTGCGGCCCCCATCATCTATGTGCAGGGCCTGGGTAATGATACCCATTATAAAGGCGAGGTCTTTTATTCCATCACCGTACAGGATCCTCGATCCTCCGGTTCCGGCGGACAGGGACTTTTCAGCCCCGCAGCCGGATTGGAAACTCTGGAGGTCTGCATCTCTGTAGACGGAGTTAATAAGCCCTATGGTTCTCTGCAAATAGACAGCATCGGATACACCGGATCCTTCCTGCTTACGGCGGAAGATCTGGACGCACTTCTTGGCTCCGGCAGTCAGAACCCGGGAGCCGAGGGCGATAAGCGTGGAGAAGCCCTCAGCTTGAGCGCTGCCGTCCCCGCCTATGCGGACAGCGACACCGTGTTGGTGACTGTCATCGCCACGGACAAAGCAGGAAACCGGTCTGCATTCAGCAGAAGAATCTGTCTGGATGCCACGGCGCCTGCGGTCAGCCTGTCGCCTCCGGATCTCACTGCAGAAGCAGGGCCTTCTCTAACGATCTCTGTAGAAGAAAAGCATTTTTCCGAGGAGAACTTTGTCTACTCCCTTGATCTGGACGGAAAACCCATGACAAACCTGCCTGCCCTTCAGTGGATGCAGGAAGGAGATGTGTACAAGGCGGTCATTCCCCTGGAGAAGGACGGATATTACAGCCTCTCCTACAGCTGCTCCGATCCCGCAGGCAACGAGACTGCGGGCGCAGAAACCTTCAAGCTCAACCGGGGAGGCAGCAGTTTTAAGCCTGATTCGAGCACGAAGGAGCAGGTGGATCAATATTACCTGCAATCGGTCACGGATATGGTCATCCTGGAGGAGAACCTGGATAAACTCACCGTCTATCTGGTTCAGATCGATGTGAACGGCGTCCTTGTGACGCTGAAGGAGAACGAGGACTACACGGTGGAGGTCTCCCTCAACGGAGAGGGAAGGCAGGTGTATACCTACCGGATCTTTGCCTATAACTTCAGAAATACAGGCATCTACGATGTGCTCATCACCTCTGTGGACGCTGCCGGCAACACCCAGACCAATCGCATGAAGGATGCCCTGGTTTGCTTCGCCGTGGACCGGGAGTATCCCCTGATTCAGATCCAGGGGGCGGAAAACGAAGGGAAATACGAGGTTCCGGTGCTGGAGATCAGCGTCATTGCCTCGGACAACATGCTGCTCTCCCGGGTGGATATTTATGTAGACGAAGTACTGGCCTATTCCTTTGATGAGGAAGAAATCCGGCGCCTGAAGGGCATCCTGCCGGTGAGCATTGAGGCATCGGACACTTACAGAAGCATCATGGCAGTGGCCACCGATGCGGCCGGAAATGTCACTCAGACAGATCCGGTGAAGATTCTGGTGATCGACGGTCCCCTTCTGCTGCCCGGAACCAATATCCGGCTGAAGGGCATTCTGGGAGCCATCCTGAGTCTTCTGATCATCGGGCTATACCTGAGATACATGCACAGAGAAAAAAGAGAAAACAGCTCTGATTAGAACCAAATGGATCCAAGCCATCCGCTTTTCCGGCGGATGGCTTTTTTTATTGAATTTGACTTGAAAAAAGGGTATAATCAATCGTTACTATTATGGGCGCATTATAGAAACATGACGCCCGGAAAAATCGGAAATAACAATAAACCGGGAGGAGCACTCCATGAAAAACATACACAGAAATCTTCAAAAAGGAACGGCCCTGCTGTTGGCAGGCATCCTGCTGTTTTCCCTCACGGCCTGCGGAGAATCCAATGACCTGATCCTTTACAGAGGCAAGCAGGACGTAATTCTCCAGGAGGTGGATCAGCTTTCCGGAGACATGCAGAGCATCATTGCCGAGCTGGATACCCAGATCAATAACCGGAACCGGGAGGCCTATGAGACCGCCCTTACCCAGCTGCAGACCTGCTGCCAGAGTCTGATCGATGATTATCATGCCCTTGCCAACCAGGTGCCCCCCTCAGAGTATTCTGAGCAGCAGAAGGAGCTGAAGCGCTATGCGGATGATATCGAGCTTATGCTCAGCGACACCCTCCGCATGTACACCCTGGCCCAGGCCAGGATCACCGGAGCTATCTCCGATGATACGGCAGACCAGCTGATGCGCCTTACCAAAGAGATCAGCGCCCTGACGGAGTCCGCCAAGGCCTTCGACAGCCTCCTGGGAGAGGTGATGGGCTTCACCGTCAGCGAGACTCCCGCGGAGAATCCGGAAACTTCCGAAGAGAGCCCGGAAGAAGGGAAATAACGGACCGGAGGATGACAGATGGAACGATCAGCCCAGCTGCTTCAGCAGGCAAAGGAAACCATCCAGGATGGCCTGGAAAAGGCAGGACTCTATGCGTACCGGTTTCTGGAACCTGAAAAAGAAGAAGCTTCAGAGACGATCCGGTCCATCGTGGTCGTCCTTTTTCCGTATTATACCGGCCCCGCGCAGGGCAATCTGTCCCTGTACTGCCGGGGCAGAGACTATCATCTGGTGGTACCTCAGGTGCTGGAGCCCATCTGCAGGGAAGTATCTCTGCTGCTGCAGGATCCCCATGTCCGGGCTTACGCAGATACAGGTCCTCTGAAGGACCGGTACCTGGTGCTCCGGGCGGGTCTGGGGCGCATAGGACGGAACCAGATGATGATCAATAACCGTTACGGCAGCTATTTTTTCGCCGCCTATATGACCCTCAGCACACCCCTGGAGCCGGATCCGCCGGTGGTCTATGCCAATGGTATTTCCTGCCTTGACTGCGGAGCCTGCGTGAAGGCCTGCCCTGGGCAGGCCATGCTGCCGGACGGGGCCTTCCGACCGGAACGTTGCCGCAGCGGGATCACCCAGAAGAGCGGAGCCCTGGAACCCTGGGAGAAGGAGATCCTTCTCAAGGGAGACACCATCTTCGGCTGCGATGTATGCCAGCTGGTGTGTCCCCTGAACCGGGATGCGGAGCAGACGCCCCTGCAGACCTTCAGAGAGAACAGGATCGAGAGCCTGTATCCGGAGGATCTTGAAGGGCTTTCCCGGCGGGAATTCATGAAAAAATACGAAGACCGGGCCTTCAACTGGAAGGGTCCCGCAGTGCTTCGAAGAAATCTGTCCCTCATGAGTGAGAGACAGGAGGAGAGCAATGGAGATAGAGAGAAAATACCTGTTCGATCAGCTGCCGCCGGGGAAACACCCCTGCAAGCATCTGGTTCAGGCTTACATCAGCCGTGATCCTGTGATCCGCATCCGCAGCAGCGAAGCGGAAGGGGGAGAAGCGAATGGAGAAAAGAAATATGTGCTTACCATTAAGGGAAGCGGACTCGTATACAGAGAAGAACATGAGCTGCTGCTGACCAAAGAGCAGTTTCTCTCTCTTCTGCCGAAAGCAGAAGGACGCATCATCCGGAAGACCAGGTATCTGATTCCTCTGGAGGAGGGTCTTACCGCTGAAGCAGATGTGTTTCATGAGGAGTTGGAAGGACTTAAGCTGGTGGAGGTGGAGTTTCCCGATGAGGAGACCATGGGGGGCTTCACGCCCCCGGCCTGGTTTGGAAAAGATGTTTCCGATACCGATCAATATCATAACAGTGTGCTGTCGAAGGGGTAAGTATGGATCAATACGAGCTTGAACGAAAGGCGCTGTACTACAAAGCCACCCAGTGCTACCGGCGCCGGGATAATCAGAGCCATGAGGAGGGTCTCTACTATCTGGAGCAGGCCTCTTCTCTGGGAAGCCCTGAGGCCTATAAGCTGCTGGGCATCCTGTATACCAGCGGACAGTATGAACCCTTCCCTGCCAGAAGCATGGAGCGGGCTGTTAAATGCTACCGGAAAGCTGCGGAGCTGGGAGACGCGGAGGCTATGTACTGGCTGTCTCAATGTTATGAGATGGGCGCAGGCACAGACCTGGATCCCGGACAGGCAGCTCTGTGGCGTCAGATGGCTGTGGAAGCAGGCTTTGAAACAGAGGAAGAAGACGTGGCACCCGGAGCTGCTTCTGCAGCTAAGCCGAAGGCTCAGCCGGAAGGCAGGGAGGCGAATTCTTCCGCTCAAGCAGCCGTCAGCCCGGGAAAGACCGGCGCTCAGACAGGAAAAAGTCAACCAGACCCTATGGCCCAGACTGCGCCGGTTCGGCAGGCACAGGGGTCTGTTCCCGGCCGCATTTCCTTGAAAACAGAGCCCGTCCGGGTGGCGGAAATGAAGCCGGAGCCGGTGAAGAGGATCTCCGGAGAGAAGGCAGAGAAGGATTTCCTGGAAGCCGACAGGGCCTATGAGGAAGCTGTGGCTAATGAGTGCAGTGAACGCATGAAGAAGATCCCCCGGAAGTGGGCTCTGGTATACGGAAGCTTTACTTTGGAGGCTGTGGTCATTTTCGTACTGCTGCTGTTTTTGCTCATGCGTCTGGCGGTGAAGGATTCGGCCGGGTCCGGAATCTTCTGGGTCACGGCGGCAGTCCTGGGCCTTGTTCTCACCGGGCTGGGATGCCTGGCCGGGCGGTCCAAGGGCCTCAGGGAAGCCGGAGAGACCAATGCCTACGAAAATTCCGCCTTCTGCAAAGGCTTCAGAGGGGCAGAACCTCCCAAGAAGGAGCAATCCCTGCCTTACCGCACCTACCGAGGAATGCGCCGGAGATATATGGCCGCCAGGATCGGAAACCCGGTGGAGCTCTCCCGCCTGAATGAGGGAGCCCCGAGCCGCAAAGATGGTCTTATGATTCCAGGATGGATCTTTACCACCAGGAGAGGCTTTGCCAGACCGGACTTTGTCATCCTGACCCAAAAGGCCTTCTATGTGGTGGCAGAGCTGGAACTGGAGGGACGTATCAGCGGCACCCGCAGCGACGCCCTGTGGACATTGCGCTGGGAAAGCGCCGACAAGCGGGGGGGCATGGGAGGACAGTATGTCCGCACCCTGCCGAATCTACTTGAAGAGAATGATTTTGCACTGCAGACCGTGAAATCCGACCTGCAGCTGCTGGATCCTTTGCCCATTGAGAACATTCCTTACTACAACGTGGTCATGTTCCCCCGGGAGCTGGATATCTCCGGGCTTCAGCTGGAGGACACCCCCGGCAGCGTGATGCTGATTCAGGGAGGGGCCGATCAGCTCATCAGCGCCATAGAGGCGAAGGATGCTCTGCTGCCCTGCCACGGAGTATCTCCGGAAGGGCTGGAGAGGCTGCTGAAAGCGCTGGCCGAAAAGCAGTATGTCCGGCGTGAGGAGAGAAAAGACGGGGCCAGGTCCTCCTACCGGGCTCTCAACCGGGCAGAATTCAAGGATAAATAATTTGATATTGGAGAGGAGAGTAGATTTTGGCTAACATTCTGCAAAAGTTATTTGGATCTACCAGTGAAAAGGAAGTAAAGAGACTGCAGCCTCTGGTCAACAAGGTCGTGGCTATGGAATCTGCCATGGCTGCCCTGACGGATGAGGAGCTGCGGAATAAAACTGCTGAGTTCAAGGCAGCCCTGGCTGATGGAAAGACCCTGGATGATATCCTTCCGGAGGCCTTCGCCGTGGTGAGGGAGGCAGCCTGGCGTGTGCTGGGGCAGAAGCATTACCCGGTTCAGATCACCGGAGGCATCATTCTGCACCAGGGACGCATCGCCGAGATGCGTACCGGTGAAGGTAAGACGCTGACATCAACTCTGCCTGTATATCTGAATGCGCTGGAGGGCAAGGGTGTTCATGTGGTCACCGTAAACGACTATCTGGCAGCCCGTGACTCCGAATGGATGGGTGCTGTGCACCGGTTCCTGGGGCTCACCGTGGGATGTATCCTGAACAGCATGAACAACGATGAGCGCCGGGAGGCCTATAAGTGCGACATCACCTACGGCACCAACAACGAATTCGGTTTCGATTACCTCCGTGATAACATGGTAGTCTATGAAAATAAGCTGGTGCAGCGGGAGCTCCATTTTGCGGTCATCGATGAGGTGGACTCCGTCCTCATTGACGAGGCACGTACTCCTTTGATTATTTCCGGACAGAGCGCCAAATCCACTTCTCTCTATCAGCAGGCAGATCTGCTGGCTTCTCAGCTTAGGAAGGGCCGCATCGTAGGCGATACCAGCCGCATGGCCCAGCTGATGCAGGAGGAAGTGAAGGAAGAGGGCGACTTTATCGTGGATGAGAAGGAGAAGAGCTGCACTCTGACAGCCCAGGGCGTCAAAAAGGCGGAATCCTTCTTCCATGTGGACAACCTGTCCGACCCGGAGAACGCAGAAATCCTGCATCATATCAACATCGCTCTGAAGGCCCATTATATGATGGCCCTTGACAAGGACTATGTCATCCGTGAGAACCAGATCGTTATCGTGGATGAGTTCACCGGACGTCTGATGCCCGGTCGTCGATACAGCGACGGTCTCCATCAGGCCATTGAAGCCAAGGAAAAGGTGGAGGTGAAGCGGGAGTCCAAGACTCTGGCCACCATTACCTTCCAGAATTTCTTTAATAAATACACCAAGAAGTGCGGTATGACCGGTACGGCCAAAACGGAAGAGGTGGAGTTCGAGGAGATCTACGGCATGGATGTTGTGGAGATTCCCACGAATCGTCCTGTGGCCCGGGTGGACCATCCGGACATGATCTACCGCACCCAGGTGGAAAAGTTCCGGGCCGTCATCCGGGACATTAAAGAGTGCCATGAAAAGGGTCAGCCGGTACTGGTGGGCACCATCTCCATCGAGACCTCCGAGATGCTCAGCAAGCTGCTGAAGCGGGAGGGCGTACAGCACAACGTGCTGAATGCCAAGTTCCACGAAAGAGAAGCTGAGATCGTGGCTCAGGCCGGACAGGAGGGGGCAGTGACCATTGCCACCAACATGGCAGGACGTGGTACGGATATCAAGCTGGGAGAAGGTGTGGCAGAGCTGGGCGGATTGAAGATCATCGGCACCGAGCGCCATGAATCCCGCCGCATCGATAATCAGCTCCGCGGCCGAAGCGGACGTCAGGGAGATCCGGGTGAATCCCGCTTCTATGTGTCCATGGAGGACGATCTGATGCGCATTTTCGGCGGCGAGCGCATGCAGAAGGTGCTGGAGACCTTCCGGTACCCCGAGGACCAGCCCATTGAAGATAAAATGTTCTCCAAAGCCCTGGAGAGCGCCCAGAAGAGGGTAGAAGAAAATAACTACGGTATCCGTAAACATCTGCTGGAATATGACCAGGTCATGAACGAGCAGAGAGAGACCATCTATGCCGAGCGCCGCCGCGTTCTGGCAGGAGAGAACCTGAAGGACGCCATTCTGCATCAGGCAGACGATCTGGTGGCTTCCATAGTGATGGAAGGTACCGCCGGGGCCAAATATCCGGAAGAATGGAACATGGAGCTTATTAACACAGAGCTTCGCCGGGTCATTCCCATTCGGGGAAATATCTCCGTGGAGGGAGAAGAGAAGACCATTGATCAGGAGGCCCTCATCACCCGCCTGCAGGATAAGACCCGGGAGCTGTATGAGGCCAAGGAGCAGGAGGTCACGGAGAATTCCGAAGGCAAGGTGGATATGCGTGAGGTTGAACGCATGATTCTGCTGCGCACTGTGGACAGCCTGTGGACAGAGCATCTGGACATTATGGATCAGATGCGCCAGGGTATCGGCCTTCAGGCCTTCGCCCAGAAGAATCCCCTGGATGAGTACCGTCTCATTGGCTTTGACATGTTCGAGGAGCTGAATGACAACATCATGCGCAACACCATCCGCAGCATCTTCTCCGTTAAGGTGAACAAGAACGAGGAAGTGGAGCGCAAGGAAGTGGCCAAGAACATTTCCACTAACCGGGGCGGCGACAAGAGCGCAGCCAAAAAGCCTGTGAAGCGGGCCGAAAAGAAGGTGGGAAGAAATGATCCCTGCCCCTGCGGAAGCGGAAAGAAATATAAAGCCTGCCACGGCATGTATGAAAACTAATAGTATCGAAGACAGAAAGGACCAAACCCATGCTTGAATTTGACAATTTTAAGATGGAGCTGGATAAATATAAGGACGCCCTTCCGGAACTGGCGGCCTCTCTGAATCTGGAGAGGCTGAAGCTGAAGCTGGACGAGCTGGAAAGAAAGCAGGCGGAGCCCGGTTTCTGGGACGATCCCGACAAGAGCCAGAAGATCGTCCAGGAGGCCGGCACCATGAAGCGCCGTCTGGAGGAGTACGGCGCCATGGCCACTGCATATGAAGATGCCTGGGCCCTCATTGAAATGGGTGAGGAGGCAGAGGATGCATCCCTGGCAGAAGAGGTCGGTCCCCAGATCCAGCAGTTTAAGGCCATGTATGAAAAGCTGAAGATGTCCACCCTGCTGGTAGGAGAATTCGATCACAACAACGCCATCGTAACCCTGCATCCCGGCGCCGGCGGCACCGAAGCCTGCGACTGGACGGCCATGCTGTACCGCATGTATACCCGCTGGGCAGAAAAAGCCGGTTATCAGGTGGAGCTTTTGGACTTCCAGGAGGGAGACGAAGCGGGCATTAAGTCCGTCACCATGCAGATCAACGGCGAGAATGCCTACGGCTTTCTGCGTTCGGAGAAGGGAGTGCACCGTCTGGTGCGCATCTCTCCCTTTGACGCTGCCGGACGCCGCCAGACATCCTTCTCCTCGCTGGAGCTGATGCCGGAGCTGGATGACTCCATCAACATCGAGCTGAATATGGACGAGCTGCGCATCGATGTGTTCCGTTCCTCCGGCGCCGGCGGACAGAAGGTCAACAAGACCTCCTCTGCCATCCGTATCACCCACATTCCCACCGGGTTTGTGGTCCAGTGCCAGAATGAGCGCTCCCAGTATCAGAACAAGGACAAGGCCATGGAGATGATGAAAGCCAAGCTGTACCAGTATGAACTGGAAAAGCAGAGCGAGAAATTCTCCGACATTAAGGGCACTGTCATGGACAATGCCTTCGGAAGCCAGATCCGCTCTTACGTATTTCATCCCTATACTTTGGTAAAGGATCTGCGTACCGGAGAGGAAACCGGAAACATCCAGGCGGTCATGGACGGCGATCTGGACAGATTTATGAACGCTTACCTGGCCTGGTACGCCAACAATACTGCAGCAGACAAGCAGTGATGGGAAGCATATACATATGAAAAAGAAATTGAAAACGCTGGTCGTCACGATGCTGATCGTGGCGATCGCTGTTTCCTGCTGCGGCTGCATTACCGGCAGGATCTACGGAAAGCCTCTGGATGAGGCCACGGCCCTGGATGTCAGTCAGGGAGTCCTGTATCTGGAGCAGATTACGGTCTATATGCAGGAGCATGATTTGGAAAGCATTCAAAAGATGGGCTACCACTACGGAAAGGCAGGAGCCGCAGAATTCGATGATTTCTGGCAGGATTATCTGGATCTGGAGGAGGAGTACGGAGCCATTACGGATAGGAACCTCTCAGAGTCCTACAGCTATGCGGACTGTCCTGCCTTTGTGGGAGAACTGATTACAGAGAGCGGCGCAACCCTTATGCTTCAGATGTATTTCAGCGCCTCCTACGAGCTGTACCGGCTGCATATCTACCTGTCAGCGGAGGATGCGGAAGCGAAAGTGTCCATGCCCGAGGATGTAACAGAGATCGATGTAGTGCTGAATGAGGGAGGCGAATTTGAACTCCCGGGAAAGATCACCCTGCCTGCCGGGGCCATGGAAGAAGGCAAGCCTCTGACAGCAGCCGTCCTGGTGGGAGGCGACGGAGCCAACACCATGGACATGGATGCGGGAAATACTCACATGTACAGGGATCTGGCCTGGGATCTGGCCCAACAGGGCATCGTCACCCTGCGCTTTGACAAACGCACCCTGGTCTGGAGCGATGTGGCTCTGGATGAAAATGCGGACATTAGTGTATTCACAGTGGATTGGGAATATATCGACGATGCCAATGCTGCTGCCGCCATGCTGGCAGAGCTTCCCTATGTGGATGCAGAGAATATCTGGTATATCGGTCATTCTCAGGGCGCCCAGATGGCAGCCCGGGCTGACGAAGAGGCCGGAGGTCTGTATGCAGGCTTCGTCCTCATCAACACCTCTCCCAGAAACTGGGCGGAGGTCATTTACGACCAGTACATCAATTACGGCCTCTGCGACAGAGATTATGACCAGATCTACTATCTGGTCAGCAAGATCGATACGGAGAAAAAATTCATCCTGGAGGGCAGCTGCGCCAAGATGCGGGAGGATGAGATGACCACCACCTTCATTCTCAGCCGGGCAGCGGGCTTCTGGGTGGACTATATGTCCTATGATTATGTGCAGGGACTCAAGGATCTGGCCAAGCCAACCCTAATCCTCCAGGGAGAGGCAGATTATCAGATTACCCGGGAGGTGGACTTTACCGCCTGGGAGCAGGAGCTGGAAGGCTGTGCCTGGGCCTCTCTGCAGTGCTTTGAGGGGCTGAATCACCTGATGACTCCCTCCGGGGGTGTGTTCGAAGGACATTACAAGGAGTTTGATATCCCCGGCTGTGTGCCGGAGGCGGTAGGAGAGGCCATTGCTTCCTTTATGGGGCAGTGAGAGCTTTTTTAGCTAATTTGAAGGACGGCCGCCGGTAAATGTGCCCGGCATAGTCTCTGCAGGAAAGGAGATGACGCGGATGACAGATACAGCTGTTTATGAGAATCAGAGGGTGGAAGCCGGTGCTGCAGTGAAAGAGCAGATCTCATTTACCCATCTGCATGTCCATACGGAGTATTCCCTGCTGGACGGCTCTTCCAAAATCAAAGAGATCGTCAAACAGGCAAAGGCGCTGGGTATGGACTCTCTGGCCATCACGGACCACGGTGTCATGTACGGCGTCATCGACTTCTACAAGGCCTGCAAGGCGGAGGGTATCAAGCCCATCATCGGCTGCGAGGTGTACATAGTATCCGATAACGGAAGCCGTTTCGAAAAAGAAGAGCGGGGAGGTGTCCGTTACGATCATCTGCTGCTGCTGGCGGAGAACATGACCGGGTATGAGAACCTGATGAAGCTGGTGTCCCGGGGATTTATTGATGGCTACTATTACAAGCCCCGCATCGACTTTGAACTGCTGAAGCAGCATAAGGAAGGGCTCATTGCCACCAGCGCCTGCCTGGCCGGTGTGGTAGCCAGAGCCCTGCTGAACTACTCCTATGAAAAGGCAGTGACGGTTGCCCGCCAGTACAGGGAGCTCTTCGGACCGGATAGGTTCTATCTGGAAATGCAGGACCATGAAGACGGAAGTGCCGATCAGCGGCGTCTGAACCAGGCCCTCATGCGTATGAGCAGAGAACTGGATATTCCCCTGGTGGTCACCAATGATGTTCACTATACCTTTGAGCAGGACAAGGCTGCCCATGATATTCTGCTGTGCATTCAGACAGGAAAGAAGCTGGAAGATCAGGACCGCATGCGCTATGAAGGCAATTACTGTCTCAGGTCCCCTGAGGAGATGGCAGAGCTGTTCCCCTATGCCCGGGAGGCCTTGACAAATACCCATAAAATAGCAGATATGTGCAGCCTGGAGCTCACCTTCCACGAGAGAAAGCTCCCTTCTTACCAAGTGCCGGAGGGATACACGGTCTCCTCTTATATGCGAATGCTCTGCGCCAATGGCCTGAAGGAGCGCTATGCAGACTGTGATCCTAAGGCCCCGGGATTTGACCCGGAGAAGGCCAGATACCAATGGAAGGACCTGACAGAGCGTCTGGAGTATGAGATCGGCGTCATCGAGAGCATGGGCTTCGTGGAGTATTTCCTCATCGTCTGGGATTTCATCAACTATGCCCGGGAAAAAGGCATCCGGGTGGGCCCCGGCCGCGGTTCCGCAGTAGGCTCTCTGGTTTCCTATACCCTCCACATTGCCAACGTGGAGCCCCTTAAATACAACCTTATTTTTGAGCGCATGCTGAATCCTGAGAGAGTCAGCATGCCGGATATTGATACAGATTTTTGCTACCGGCACCGGCAGGATGTCATCGACTACGTGTCTGAAAAGTACGGAAGGGACTGCGTAGCACAAATAGTGACCTTCGGTACCCTTTCTGCCCGTCTGGTCCTGAGAGACGTGGGGCGGGTCATGGACATGCCCTACGGCGATGTGGATAAGATCGCCAAAATGGTGCCTAATGAACTGAATATTACCCTGGATCAGGCTCTGGAGAAGAACCCGGAGCTGAAGACTGCCTATGAGGAGGACGATCAGATCAGAAGGCTGATCGACATGTCCCGCCGTCTAGAGGGACTCCCCAGACATACATCCACCCACGCAGCCGGCGTCCTCATCTCCCAGTCTTCCACCACTAATTATGTGCCTTTATGTACTAATGACGGCAATGTAGTGACCCAATACACCATGACCACTCTGGAGGAGCTGGGACTTCTGAAGATGGACTTTCTGGGACTTCGCACCCTGACGGTAATCGAGGATACTCTGGACATGATTCGCCGTTCCGAGGGGACAAGTCCGGACATAGAAAACATTTCCATGGACGATATGAATGTGTATCAGATGATCGGACAGGGAAAAACAGAGGGTGTATTCCAGCTGGAATCCGCAGGCATGACCCAGTTCATGCGGGAACTGAAGCCCCAGAATCTGGAGGATATCATTGCAGGCATCGCCTTGTACCGGCCGGGCCCCATGGATTTCATTCCCAAGTATCTGAAGGGAAAGAAGGATCCCTCTAACATCACCTATAAGACTCCTCTGCTGGAGCCCATACTGAAGGCCACCTACGGGTGCATCGTCTATCAGGAGCAGGTCATGCAGATCGTTCGGGATCTGGCAGGCTACTCTATGGGACGAAGCGATCTGGTGCGCCGTGCCATGTCCAAAAAGAAGGCGGAGGTCATGGCGGAAGAGCGCCGGAACTTCGTTTACGGAAATCCGGAACAGGGCGTGGAGGGCTGCGCAGGGAAGGGCATAGATCCCAAGGTGGCTGAGTCCATCTTTGACGACATGGTGGATTTTGCCCGGTATGCCTTCAATAAGAGCCATGCTGCAGCCTATGCGGTGGTGGCTTATCAGACCGGCTGGCTCCGTTACTATTATCCTGTGGAATTCATGGCTTCCATGATGAACATCTATCCCGCCAAGGTCACGGAGTACATCCAGCATCTGCGCAGCGAGAACGTGCAGCTGCTGCCTCCGGATATCAATGAAAGCTATACGGGCTTTTCTGTGGTCTGCAGCAAGGAGCTCGATGGCCGCCCGGTAAAGAAGATCCGCTACGGGCTTTCCTCCATTAAAAACGTAGGAGCAGCTCTGGTGGACAGATTGGTACAGGAGCGCGAAAGCAACGGCTCCTTCCGCAGCATGACAGACTTCTGTCGTCGCATGCAGGATCTGGATCTGAACAAACGGGCCATGGAAAATATGATCAAGGCCGGTGCCTTTGACACCCTTGGGGGAGCCCGATCTCAATATCTGCAGGCCTATCCTCTCATCATGAATGCATCCGCTCAATGGAAGAAGACACTTATGAGCGGTCAAATAGATCTGTTTGATCTGGGAGCGGAACCGGGTGCGGAGCGGGGGAATGAGCTTGCGGCTGATCCCCTGCCCGTGGTGGAGGAATTCCCGGAGATGCTCCGTCTTACCTTTGAAAAGGAAGTGCTGGGGTTATATTTGACAGGGCATCCCCTGCAGGCAGACGAAGCCCTGTGGAGGGCCACCATCACGAATCCCGCTACGGACTTCGCCTACTCCCCTGTCGATGATGACGACGCTGCTGCTTTGGAGGCTCCGAAGCTGGAGGACGGCAGAGAAGTCATTGTGGGAGGACTGGTGGCTGCAAAGACCATTAAGTCTACCAAAACCAATAAGCTAATGGCATTTCTGACGATCGAGGATCTTTATGGTACTGTGGAAGTGCTGGTATTTCCCAATCGGTATGAGGAATACAAAGAGCTGATGGAAGAGGACAGAAAAATCTTCGTCAGGGGAAGAGTCAGCGCAGAAGAAGAGAGCGACAGCAAGCTGATCTGCGATGTGATTGCCCCCTTTGAGGATACATCTGCCCTGCAGAAGAGACGGTATACCGGACGCAGCTTCGGAGTATCCCGCGGACCCGGAAATGCCCTGGGAATAGAAGGTCCTAAAAGCCCCATGACGACTGCGGCTCAGACAGAAAACCCTGCGCCTAAGGCAGTATGGTTGAGATTGGAGAACATGGATGAACTCCGTAAAATGCAGGAACGTATTTTTAGTATATTGTCAAAAGAACCGGGAAGCAGGGATGTAAAAATATATTTAAAGCAGGACGGAAAGCGGCTGCAAGCACCTGAAAAGTACCGTACGACAGGTAGTTCGGCAATACTTGATGAACTTCGAAAGCTTCTTGGAACGGAAAATGTAGTTTGATTTGAGTGATGCAGTACATATGCCGTATATTTGGTTTGTATGGGAAATGATTGACATAGATAAATGCACATGATATAATTAAAAGCAGAAAGGGAGATTTTCGGTGATGTTTATTATCCGATATAAATGCTGAAATCGCCTTTGTTACAAAGTCAGGATAAATATGAAAATTGAACTACGGTCAAAGATGAGATGTACATGAAAAGGAGCTTTAGAAATACGAGTTTGTGAACAAAATGCTAAGGAGATGATAACATGGAAAAGTATTTTGACTTGCTACCCACCCCTAGTTTTAAGCTTGGTTCTTGCATCGAAGGAAGGATTGCAGCCGCTGTAGAGTTCTTGACAGAAGGAAGAAAAAAGGCAGAAGATTGTTGTGAAATATTGCGATATTGTACATTGGTAACTAAAAAATGCGACAAGAGTAATTGCGGAATTGACCCTTGGTTTTTGCAATGTACTGAATTTATGCTTGATGATGGTTCTTTATTAACATCAGAAAAAGGAGAATCTTTGTTCAATTATCTTAACGCGGATGAACACATCCTGTGTGAGACTATTATAATTGCTCCTATGTACCTCCTACCCGCAATAGAAAGGGCTTTTGAAAATAGGACGGTTGTCATTGTCTGGATTAATCGGGCAAAATATAAATATGAGAATGATCATGAAAAGAGATTACAACTTACCCATTCGTGGCTGTTAAAAGGTATCGATACCGTCAGAAAGAGGGTTTGGATTAGTGGGCAGATGGTAGATGGACCGATTAATCCTGTTTCCTTTGAGGAGTTAATGGAGGTATATGCAGGTAAAATTACGATTATAAAAAAAAGAGAAGAAAACACTCACGTTATGATTCCGGATACCTTTTTAGCGAATAAAGATAGATTAAGAATAAGTATCAATACAATATCCCATGTTCTTCATGTTTGTCAAACAGTGACTAGCGAAAAAGAATACAAGAAGCAAATAGAGGGGGTGGTGCTTGACTGCAGATATAAGGTTAAACCTTATGTTATGATGCTGCTTATGGATAAAGAATTGCAAGAGATACTGGATGTGGATACGATTGAACTTAGTTTGTTTTCAGAGCAATTGGATAAACTAATCCTGTTGATGATATGGAATAAGGAAGGAGAGAGACAGATAACACAGACAACTGAGGTTATTGCTTCTATGGTTAAATTCGCTGACCGAATGAGTGCAAACATGGAGGCGTAGAATTGAGATGAGCTGCTTGAGTAACATGCTTCCAAAGGAATATGAAGATATTCAAAAAAGGCTTACGCTGGATTTAAATTATATCATAAAAATAGTGCTTGCAAATGACCTGATAAAACCAAACTCTTGTATCTTGGATATTGGGTGCGGCACGGGAGACCTGTGTGAGGAGCTGCAGCGATGTAGGGACGACATTACAGTGTTTGGCATAGACAGCAATGCTAAGCTATCTGCGTATTTTGAACAGCGCAGTACAAAGCATGTACGTTTTAGCATCAGTGATGCTGATAATCTTCCGTTCGGTAATGGCTCGATACATTTGATTTGTGCACGTATGGTATTATCCCTGTTATCACCGGAGGCGAGAAAGGGGATATATTCCGAAATAAGGAGACTTTTGACAGAAGAAGGGAGCTTTGTTGTATATGAAAACATGGATTCAGAATTAAGAACAGCTCAACCGATTAGATCGCAAGGAAGCGTTTTGGTAGCTGCTGCGAAAATGAGACGATATTTGCCGGGAGATAGACTTGCAGAGATTATGCAGGAGCTACAAGCATTATTTGATGTAACTGCACAAGTTATTATCAAAGATTCCTATAATCCGGGGAACGGGGCATTAGAAGACTATTACTGTTTTTCTGACGAAGAGAAAAAGAACCTGAAAGACAGTGTAGTCGTCCGTTCCGGTTGTGTAGATGCTGAACTGTTGTTGAACTATGACAACGAATTAAGGAAGTACCTACAGGGTGGAGGGTATGCAATGGGATCGCAAATTATTCTTGTATGCAAAGAAAGGAAGAGTATATGAGTAAATCTCCATCCAGGTTTAATTGCTTCCGTCAAGTCTCTGAGGATTCCTTCTTGGTACTTAATACATTAAGCAGAAAGCTTGTTCTTTTAAGAGGATTAAAGAATCCTGATGAGTTGATGCCCATCTTTCAACGACAGAGTGAGCAGACATGTCATAAACTCTGCATGGATGGTATCATCTGCGATCGAGATGAAGAATGGAATCAAGTTTTATATGAACTTCGTAAAAGAGAGTTTGGAAACGATGTAGTATCAGTAACAGTTCTTCCGACTATGGCATGCAATTTCAGATGCAGATATTGTTATCAGGATGGCACTGGAAATATGATACGGGATGATGTACTAGACGCATTAGGAAAATACATCAGAAAAAATGTCCGTAATTGTCGAGTCTTTAGGCTGAATTGGTTTGGCGGGGAACCTACACTATGTATAGATAAGGTTGTTCGATTTACTGAAAAAGCTAGGAGTCTGTGCGTTGATAATAAAGTTCTCTTCACCTCTCACATGACCACAAATGGTTATGGGCTGGATGCTGAAACATTTATGAGATGTGTTTCTGCGGGAATCAGGTATTATCAGATAACAATTGATGGGCCGGAGGAAATACATAACTACCAAAGGCCACATGTCACAAATAAGGATTCATTCCAAGTGGTCATTAATAACCTCAAGCAGATTAGTCAAATACCTCGTAATCACTATTTTGAAATTGGCATTCGCATAAATGTGTCGGCCAAAAGCGCTCCGCTTATGGATGATTTCATTGACTCCTTGGCAAGAGACTTTGGAGACGATAGACGTTTTGTGTTTGTATGGCAATGGGTTAGAGACTGGGGAGGAGAGCGTATTGCAGATGATAAAGAAAACTTGATTGGTGATGCACAAATTTGTACCATGCTATATGAACTTTCCGTGGAAAAAGGGCTTAGCTGTGCAACATGGTTGATGAATTCCGGAGATGACGGAGGATGCGATGCAAAGATGGAGGGTTCTTTCACAGTAGACCCGGAGGGGAATGTGTATAAGTGCTCTATGCATCTTGACGATCCCATTAATAGAGCCGGAAATTTGCATTCTAATGGGGCCATTCATTGGAATTCTTCAATTGTTCCGCAATGGCATAATGGTGAAGTAAAGGTAGAAGAAAAGTGTGAAACCTGTCCGTTATTTCCAATATGTCGGATAACTAGTTGTCCTTATCGGGAGATTAAGACCGGAAGCAACATTTGTATGGAGTATAGAGATATGATACAAGCTCACATGCTGATGCTGCATCGGCAGAATAAATCTGAAGTAATATGTTTGGAGGTATGACAATGAATGCAACAGAAAAGCTTTTAAGAGTATTTGAGTCATGCGGCATTTTTATAGTGGAAGACGAATGGAACGATGACTTAAATTTAGATTCGCTGCAATATGTATCCGTGTTGGTTAGGATAGAAGATGTGTTTTCATCTGAAATACCGGATGTATACATCTTTGAAAATACTTTGCACTCCTTTCAGGATTTTAGGGAATTAATCAAAGAGATTGAGAGCTCTAAATGAATGATGGGAATAAAAAGGGAAAGGAGGTAATCATGAGAAGACTTCGCAAAAAAGGAAGAATCCTAAGGAAAGTCAGACTCTTTGGAGAAGGCCATGGCGGAAACTGCTCCTGCAGCGGTAACTGACGGGAACCCCGGAGAAGGATACTCTTTTCCGGGGCTACATTTGGGGTTATGGAGGCATATATGAAAACAGTAGTTATTATTGACTCGGGTATCAATGTTGCTCATCCCGCATTTACAAAAAAAATCTTTAATATAGAGCATTATACAATCGAGGATGAGCATAAGGAAATGGACATGAGAAAAACTTCTGACCCAAACGTATTGTGTTTGCACGGGACGGGTGTTTTCTTCATTCTTTCAAGATATGAGGCTGCTTCAAAGTTTATAAGTGTCAATGCATTCAAAAATGACGAGTGCTCGGAAGATGGACTGCTATTTGCCCTAGAATATATACGAGATAATATCCCCGCAGATATGATAGTTTTGAGTGCCGGAATAACACAATGTGAACAGATCAAACGGTTATCTCTTGTTTGTGAGCAACTTGATCATAGAGGAACAATTATCATAGCAGCCTATTCGAATGAAGGTTCACTAACATATCCTGCTGCATTGGATAGCGTAATCGGTGTTGATTATAGTCTTAGTATCTTTTCTGGCGATGAGTATCAATTGGTTGAAGATTCCCCAATCAATATTCGCGGAATAGGGCAGAAGCAGCGACTACCAGGAGATAAGGGACGTTTTTCATATCAAGGTGGGGCTAGTTTTGTGGTTCCTCATATTGCAGGGCACTTGCTGCGTGAAATGGAAAACAACGAGGCAATAAGTGATCGAAAGACGGCCTTGGACTTCTTAAGAATACATGCTGACAAAGTAATTACAACTGCACAATCAATAAGGAAAGAGAAATTTATTACTACAAACAAGAAGGCGATAGTTTTTCCTGTGGAAAAAGAAACAACCCCTTTGTTTGTTTTTTCCGACTTGATTGACTTTAGTATTGTTGAGGCCCTGGATATCCGAATGTCCGGAAATTGCGAGAGAAAGATCAGCGAGGTAATTGATATTCCGGTTAAGAATGACTTGATTGTCAAAGCAATGGAATTATATAGAATTCCCGATGATATAGATTTGGTTATTGTCGGACATACCAATATGTATGATGCAATAACAAGACGCAAAATCAGAGAGTGGATCATGAAAGAAACTGATAATAAGAACAGGAGGTTCTATTTTTACGATCCGTTCTGCTTTTCCGATCAAGAAAGAGTACAACTGGAAAGAAAAGAAAATTGTATTTTTCCGTTTGTTACAGTCGCAAATGTGCCGAAAAACCGATATGGGAAATTACATATACCGGGAGCTCCCGTTCTTGGAATATTTGGCACGGGACCTAAGCAAGGAAAGTTTACATTACAACTGAAAATGCGGAAGGAGATGATTGGCAGAGGGTATAAGACGGCAAGCCTTGTCACAGAACCTGCTGGTGAACTTCTGGGAATGGAAGCTGCAATAGCAATGGGCAGCAATTCTACATTCGAGATTAGCGGATATGAAGCGATTTGCTACATAAATGAACAAATCAGAATGATGGATTTTGAAGAACCCGATATTATCATGGTAGGGGCACAGTCTCAATCTGTTCAAAATGGATTCGGTAATACAAGCTTGTATAATCAACGGCAGCATGAACTTATTCTTGCAACACAACCTGATGCATATATTCTATGTGTCTCATGCGAAGATGAGTATGAATATGTACTACGGACAATATCCTATTTGGAGTCAATCAACAATGCTAAAGTCCTATGTTTAATGGTTTTTCCTCTTGTTTATTCTAATGTTGACGGATATTTGACCGGAAAGCCAAAGAGAGTCAGTGAACAAAAGCTGAACAATTATATTGAACTGCTTGGCGAGGTTTGTCAGCTTCCCATCTTTGTACAAGATAAAGAGGAAAGCATTCGGAACGTAATTGACATTATTGAAGGAGAGTTTGCGGAAAATGAATGTTGATTCCTGGAACCGTAAGGATAAAAGACCTGAGGACACAGTTAAGACTATTGTAGAATTGCTCGAAAAACATGGAATCAAGACGAAAGTAGTCAATGAGAATAACTATAAGGATTTGTGGTATTCCTGCAGAGTAGAGATTGAAGGACTCCCTTCTGTTGGAGCGAACGGAAAAGGAGTAACCAGAGAGTACGCATTAGCCAGTGCATATGGAGAGTTTGTGGAGAGATATCAATCCGGTTTTATGATTGATAAGCTATTTCGGTGTAAATTAAAAGCCAAAAGACCAAGCTCACATAAGTTCTCGATAGAAGACATCCTGTTTTTCTTTCCTAATGTGTTCGTAAATGCATCTCAGGAAGAGATATTGGCATATTTTAAGGCAGAAACGGATGAATACATGTTTTTGTCTGACAAAGGGACCAACCGTAGGATATTGCCACGCAGATTGGTGGATATTTTGTGTGGTTCTAATGGATTGGCAGCCGGAAATACTACAGAAGAGGCTGCTGTTCAGGGTACTGCTGAATTATTGGAGAGACATGTGCTCAGACAAATCTATAGCAGTTCGGGGGGATTATTTCCGGTATTAAGGAAAAAAAGCCTGCAAAATTTGAAATCATATAAGTTGATAGAAGCTATTGAACAAAAAGGATATCATGTGTTTGTTAGAGATTGCACTCTTGGAAATAATGTCCCTGTTTTAGGAGTGTTGATTTTTGATGCGTCCTACACCAAATATTATTTTAAATTGGGTGCGGAAATAGATGCGGATATATCCATTCAACGTAGTATCACGGAAGTGTTTCAGGGATTGGATTTTAATTATTCCTTCAGATTTAAAATGCGGTCTTTATTTAAGGGAGAGGATGCGGAGGATATATTAGTTGGATGTAAGCCAGAGAAAGAATATGTTCGATCTCTGATTGACGGAAGCGGACTGTTGCCCAGGTCATTTCTTTTTGAAACGGAGGAGATAGACTCGCTACCATCGGTTTTTAAAATGGAGATAACTACCAATAAAGAGGCATTGAAAGAAATGAGTATGATGGTAGAACATTCTTTCGGAGAGCTATATTATGCAAAACTGAACACGACAGATTTTCCGACGGTTAGAGTTCTTATTCCCGGGATTTCCGATGTCTTTTATACTGCAGGAGATGACGTTTTAAAGCTATTAAAAACCAATGGCGATATAGTGGAAATGTTTCAGAACCAGGAAGTTAATCATCCCAAAATGCTGGAATTATTGGACATAACAAAGCAATATATGAGTAATTCTTATTCACATGAGTTAAGAAATATAGTTGGAATAGTTTTAGACGATGAATTTTGGGGAAATGCAGTTCAAAGTTTCTGGCTGTTTTATGCTTTTTTGTCTATGCACCTTGGAGACAGAGCGCGCGTAAACCATGCTTTGACGGAATTGAATTCACAGAACCTTTTTGAGGAGAAGGATTTTGCTGAGATTTCAATTTTAATTAATGGTATTTTGCAAGGGAAAAGTCGAGAGGAGTGTCTGCATGTGATAGACAAGATTCTTTGCAGACCATCAAAATGGGAGAAGCTGATTTTTTATATAAAGGATAATGGCTTCGAAGGGATAGGTGGCGCTTGCAGCTCCTGTATTCTTCAGAAAATATGTTTAGTTGACAGATGGAAAAAACGTTCGCCAGAAAAGGAGGTCAAATGATGAAGCCTATAAAAGGGTATTTTGCTCAACTAAAGAGGTTGCTGATGTTGATTAAAAAGAAGCAGCCCGGATTTATGGTGTCAGGAACGCTTTATGCACTGTTTACAGGGATAACAGCCTTCCTATCTGTAAGAGGAGCGGGAATCGTTTTGGACTACTTACAAAATCAAAATGGCAATAACCCGTTTCCGATGTGGGTTCTGATATGCTGGGCAATTGGTGTATGTAACATTGCCTTTTGGGGATCCAAATATGAGAGTAGGATATTTGGGTTGTTTTTAAAATTTGTTGAAGATGTATCCAGAACCAGTATGAGAATTAAGTACGCTTTGACCATGGATTCGGATACATTAAGCCTGGCTAATAAAGCCCAGACCGCTGTTTGCGGGACAGGAATAGGAATCCACAAAACGTTAACAGGGTTATCTGAGATTGTTCAGAATTTGATGGGATGCATTCTGACGGGTACAATATTAGGAGAATGTGGTCTTTTGTTACCCTGTTTTTGCTTTTTTATGATTCTTGTTGTAGGTTACGGAAACAGAAAAATTGCAGAAATAACGGTGCGATATAAGGAAAAATCCAGCGAGAATCAGCGAAAGAAATACAGAATGCACATGATTATGTCAGATTTTTCCTATGGAAAAGATGTGAGACTTTTAGATTGCGCTCCATGGCTGATGAGAAAACAGTTAAAAATCAATGAGGAAGGGATTGCGCTTAAGATTGCTGAGAATAAGGAAAAAATTGGTTATCAGATTTTGGTTGTAGCATTGATTTTTCTTCGGGAAGCAGTGGCGTTATTGGCTTTTATCATTCTATGGATTAACGGGAGGATATCAGCGGGGCAATTTGTTGCGCTTTTATTGGGCTTGAGAGCTTTTTCTGTCTATGGAGAAGGATTGTTAAAAGCAATAAATGATGTGGCTGCTGAGCAGGAATATGTGAAAAGCTATTTTGATTATGTTTCTTTGGCGGATGAAGAAACGGAAAGGACCCCAAGGGAATATAGCACACCCAAAATCGAGTTTAAAAATGTTACTTTTCGTTACCCGGGAACAAGTGAAAATGTGCTTGCTAATTTTTCTATGGTTATCCATCCCGGTGAAAAAATAGCCTTGGTGGGTTTAAACGGAGCAGGGAAAACTACGATTGTTTCCTTATTATGCAGATTTTTTGATCCTGACGAGGGTGAGATTCTTATTGACGATGTGCCTGTTTCAAATGGTTCTTTTGCAGAACATATGGATAGAATTGCGTCTGTTTTCCAGGATTCTGACCTATTTGCCTTTTCTCTTTGGAGCAATATTACAATGAAGGAAGAAAAAGATCATTCTCCGGAAGAAGAAGAGAAGGTCAAAGCTATCTTGAGACAACTTAAGCTTACTGACAAGATCAGCGAAGATGAAAATCTGGTTTTAAGACAGGTAACAAAACGCTTTGATGAGCACGGTTTCAATTTCTCCGGGGGAGAAAAATGTAAATTAGCATTGGCAAGGGCAATTTATAAAAATGCGGGAATCGTCTTGCTGGATGAACCGACGGCGGCACTGGACCCCATTGCAGAGGGAGAACTCTACAGTCTGTTTGATGAACTATGCTGCGGAAAAACGATGGTTTATATTTCACACAGAATGGCCAGTACAAAATTCTGTGACAGAATTCTATACCTGGAGCAA
The DNA here is from genome assembly GCA_021442595.1 of Lachnospiraceae bacterium. Taxonomy (GTDB): domain Bacteria; phylum Bacillota; class Clostridia; order Lachnospirales; family Bianqueaceae; genus RUG760. The sequence goes on from JABUST010000071.1 coordinate 31,775, forward strand.
GGCAGAGTGATTGAGGAGGGCAGCTTTGGTTCCTTGATGGAATTGCATGGTAGGTTTAGTAATTTATACGAAACACAAAGCAAGTATTACCAGGAGGAACTTGCATATGAAAAATAACACAACGCTTCAGCTGCTTAAGTTATGTAATAGAGCAAACCCGCGTTTTATTTTCACGGTTGCGTTTAAATCGGTTCTGGAGGCAGGAATCATTCTGATATGGACTTATCTTCCATCAAGAATGGTTGATAGTTTTATTCGCAAGGATATACAGTCTATTGTTTTAATGGGAATTATAATGACATTAGGAACGGCAGTCCTGAGGGTTTTAGGTGAGTTTCTGAAGAATAGGATTGATCTTATGAACAAGGAGATCAAAAATCATATGGATCTTCAGCTTGATCAGAAGATTATGGACATCCACTTTGAAATGGCTGAAACACCGGCTATTATGGATCTGAAGGAAAAAGCGGTATGGACGTTTGAAAACTATGGCGGGGTTGCATACTTTGTGGAGTATATCATTTCTGCCATAACATCATTCTGTCTTGTTTCCGGTTTTTATGTAATTCTGTTTTCCACTGCAAATCCCATAATCTCTGCGATGGAAATCATATATGGGTTGACCGTTATCGGTGCAGGTGTTCTGTGGAGAAAAACGGGAGTGTTCTACTGGGACCGAGTGTCTTCTCTTAATAGAAGATTTTTATATTTGACCTGGGAAATAGCTCATAACTATAAGGTTGGTAAGGATATCCGTGTTTATTCCGCTGAAAATATGATTGGGGAACAGTTGGATAAAATGGCAGATTCATGGGATAAGGAGGAAAAGAAATATGTGTATACGCGAAAACATTCTGAGGGAGTGCTGCTATTGCTCCACATTGTGCTGTTGGGTACATCAGTTTTCTTGTTAATGAAAGGAAGGGCTCCTTTTAGTGTTTGCACATTGTGTGTAATGCTGATTACACAAATTTCAGACCAGCTGAAGCTTATGGTCAGGAATATATCCGATGTTATGCAGATGAGTTCTTATGGGCAGTATTTGCTTGATTTTCTCAACCTTGATAAAGGTTCGGATAGGAGTGAGAAGGATTCTTTGCTTAGTTGTGATGCAGACAAAGCTTATACTCTTACAGTAGATAATGTTTCTTTCAGGTACCCCGGAGAAGAAAAATATGCAATCAGCGATATCAGCTTTGAAATAAAAAAGGGAGAGACAGTGGCCTTTGTCGGGAAAAACGGATCCGGAAAGTCAACGGTTGTCAAGCTGATTTGCCGGCTCTATAGACCTACAAGCGGGAGAATACTGTTTAACGGGGTAGATATAGAAAAGTATTCGGTAAGTGATTATCGGAAAATTCTCGGGGTATTATTCCAGGATTTTCAGCTTTTCCCGGCGACCATAAGAGAAAATGTTGTACTTGGTCGGGAAGAGAATGAAACGTTGCTGCGGTTCATATATGAAACATACGGAATTGACGGAATTATATCCAAAACCTCATTAGGAGATAAGACTAATTTAGATGTTTCTTTTGACGAAAACGGAGTTGAGTTGTCGGGAGGACAGAAACAGGATATAGCCGTGGGACGATGCTATTACAAAAAACCGGCAATGGTTATTCTGGATGAGCCCAGCTCGAACCTGGATGCCATAGCGGAAGAAAAGCTGTATAATCACATTTTGGAAAATAACGGAAAGCAGGGAACAATCTTTGTGTCACACAGACTGTCCGGCTGCAAGCTGTGTGACAGAATTCTGGTATTCGACAAAGGACTTATTAAAGAGACAGGGAGTCACAACGAGTTAATGAGTCTGGACGGAATATATGCTGCTCTGTACAGGGAGCAGATGAAGCTGTATGCGTAATTATATATACCAAAAATCCGGGGAGGATTCCCCGCAGAATCCTTGCATTTTTGACTTTGAGCATATAAAATATCAAGGATTGCAAAATTAAGTGATTTCCTTTTGGTTGCCATGATGCCGGAAGGAGATCTCATTGATAGCACTATCTCGGCCCAAGCCGGGGAAGCGGGGGAGAACTCGCAACAGAAAGAAGGAAAAACAATGGCAAAAGAAATCAAGACCATCGGTGTACTTACCTCCGGCGGTGATGCTCAGGGAATGAATGCGGCTATCCGTGCCGTTACCAGATGTGCGTTGAATAAGGGCATCAAGGTAAAGGGCATTGTTCGAGGCTACAGCGGTCTGCTGGACAATGATATTATTGATATGGATGCTGTTACTGTAGGCAACATCATTCATAAGGGAGGAACCATGCTGTATACCGCCCGCTGTCCCGAGTTTATCGATCCTGATCCGGCAAAGGCGGAAGCCGCCATCAAGCGGGCCGCTAACATTGCCAAAGCTCACGGTATCGACGGTCTTGTGGTCATCGGCGGCGACGGATCCTGGAAAGGTGCCCAGAAGATTTCCAAGCATGGAATCAATGTGGTCGGACTCCCGGGAACCATTGATCTGGACATTGCCTGCACGGATTATACCATCGGATTTGACAGCGCAGTTTCCATTGCTCTGGAAGCCATTGTGCGTCTGAGGGACACCTCCAATTCCCATGAACGCTGCTCCGTCATTGAAGTAATGGGTCGCCACTGCGGTGAAATCGCCATCTGGGCAGGTCTGACGGGAGGCGCTGATGCCATCCTGATCCCCGAAAAGCCTGAAACCGCTGACTTTGATAACATCGTCCGCATCATTATGGAGAACCGCGCCCGCGGAAAGAAGGATAACATCATCGTGGTATCTGAAGGTGTGGGCGGCAGCGTGGAGCTGGCCAAGCGCATTCAAAATGAGATCGGTATTGAAGCAAGAGCCACCATTCTGGGTCACGTTCAGCGCGGCGGTATGCCTACTGCAACGGATGTTAAGCACGCTTCCATGATGGGAACCTATGCTGTGGATCTTCTGGCTTCCGGTGCTAATAACCGTGTGGTGGCCTACAAGAACGGTCAATATGTAGACTACGACATTGATGAAGCCCTGGCCATGAAGAGACCTCCGTCCTTCGACATGGTGGAGTGCAACAGGAGCATTTCTACCTACAGATAAAACGCAACAGGAGTTATATAAGTTTTTCGGAGCAGCCGGATTGTCGGCTGCTCCTGTTTTTTAAAAAAGTGTTGAAAACCTCTGGCGATAGGCTATACTGGATATATCAGCAATCATTTCCCTGTGCCGGAAGGCAGGAGGTATATCATGAATTACAGAAGGATCCGTATTGTCCGTGTGGGTAACAGTCCCGTCATCGACTTTGCTGCCAAAGAGATGAAAAGGTATCTGCAGCTGGCAGATCCTTCCCTGGCTGTGGATGAAGTCATTCGCCAGGAGTTTCGCGGAGATGAAAAGACCATTACATTGAAGGTTTGTCCTGCTCTGCCTGCAGCGCTTCAGGTGGAGGATCCCTTCTGGGATGACGGATATGCCATCAATGTGCAGAATGATTACGGTATGATCCGGGGAACCAATGAACGCAGCGTTCTGCTGGGGGTGTACCGGTTCCTGAAAGAACTTGGTTTTGGATTTACAAGACCCGGAAAAGAGGGCGAACGCATTCCCGGACAGCTTCCGCTAAATTATGAGATCAAGGTCACCGAAAAGGCAGCTTACCGCCACAGAGGTGTGACCATTGAAGGCGCCGACATGTACCAGAACATTGCCGACATGATTGACTTCCTCCCCAAGTGCGGTATGAATGAATATTTCATTCAGTTCTGGGTGCCTTCTACTTTCTTTGAGCGCTGGTACTATCACCGGAGCACGGAGCAGCTGCCCAGAGAAGAGATCAGCCGGGAGGAGGTTGCCGGCTTCGTTGCTTCTCTTGAAGAGGAAATGGCCCGCAGAGGCATCCTCTATCACAAGACCGGCCATGGATGGACCTGTGAGCCCTTTGGCATTGAAGGCACCACCTGGGATCATGACCGTGTCTATGAACTGACGGAGGAGGCCCGTTCCTATCTGGCTGAAGTGAAAGGAAAGAGGGAGCTGTGGGGCAACATTCCTCTGAACACAAATCTTTGCTACTCAAATCCCATGGTCAGAGAGAAGATCGCTGCTGCCATTGGACAGTATGCGGTGGAGAATCCTCAGATCGATGTGATTCATTTCTGGCTGGCTGACGGAAACAATAACCACTGTGAATGTGAAAACTGCCGGAAGAAGAGACCCTCTGACTGGTATGCCATGATGCTGAATCAGGTGGATGCAGAGCTCGCAAAGGTTAACAGCCCGGCAAAGGTAGTATTTCTTATTTATGTTGATCTGCTGTGGGAACCTCAGGAGATCCGTCTGGAAAATCCGGATCGCTTTATTCTTATGTTTGCGCCTATTACCCGTTTCTACGGAGTGAATTATGCCGACAGCAAGCCCTTTGAAGGTGAGCTGCCGCCCTATGAACGGAATAAGCTGGAAATGCCCAAGGATCTTTCCCAGAATCTGGCCAGACTGGCCAAATGGCAGGAGCAGTTCAAAGGAGACAGCTTTATCTTTGATTATCATCTGCAGTGGGCATATCTGGCAGACCCGGGATGTGACCTGGCAGCCAGGAATATGTTTGATGACATGCTCTACTTGAAGAACATGGGTCTGAACGGCAATGTCAGCTGCCAGGTGCAGCGCTGCTTCTTCCCCAGTGGCCTTGAATTCAGAGCTTTGGCTGATGCCCTGTGGAAGGGAGAAGGAAGCTTTGAGGACATGAAGGCCGCCTATTATGCCGAGGCATACGGAGAGAGAGGACAGGCGGTGTCTGATTATCTGACAGCCATTTCCAATCTGTTTACGATTTATCCTTATTACAGGAAAGAAAAACCTGCCACCGCGGAGGAAGAGACAGAACATACCCGGCCCTACGGGCTTCCCTATGTGAAAGACATGAATCGCTTGGAGACTGTTCTGAAAGACTTTGCTCCCGTGATCGAAGAAGGACTTCAGGAGGGTGGTCAGGAGAAGGCTGACTGGACCATGCTGAAGCTGCATCAGGAGTATGTCCGGAAACTGGCGCTGGTTCTGCAGCTCACAGATGAGGAGAAAACCGAAGAGAGAGATGCAGCCATTGAGGATATGGCTAAGTACATCGGACAGATCGAACTGGATGTACAGAAAGCTCTGGACGGAGAGAATGCCGCAAGACTGCTGAGGGGACATTATCAGGGAGCGTTTTAAAAAATAATTATTCCGAAAGGCGGGACAGTTGCTTTCAGAGAAAGATACTGAAAGTAAATAGGTCTGCAGGTCCGGTGAAACCGGAAAACCACACTTGCAGAATAGGCAAAAGGCTGTTATAATAGCAATTCGGATTCAATTTGATCCTTGCTCTCCGAAGTGAAGAGATATCTTCATCCATAAGAGGGCCACTAGACCAAAAGGAGGTAACAAACGATGAACAAGTACGAAGTTGCAGTAGTTCTTTCTTCTACCCTCACCGACGAGGCACGCCTTGCCGAGCTGGAGATGGTAAAGGGCTACATTGCTAAGTATCAGGGTGTCGTTACGGATGTGGATGAGTGGGGCAAGCGTAAGCTCGCTTACGAGATCCAGCATCAGAGCGAAGGATACTACTACTTTATCAAAGTAGATGCAGAAGCTTCCATGGCTGTTGAGCTTGAGAAGGAAATGCGCCTGAGAAACGAAACCGTGCTCCGTTATCTGATTGTCCGTCAGGGCTGATAACAGCGAAGCCGAAAGGGGTTTTGTTTTATGAACAAAGTAATTCTGATGGGTCGACTCACAAGAGATCCCGAGATCCGCTACTCTCAGGGACCGAATGCGACAGGTGTCTGCCGCTATTCTCTGGCTGTCAACCGCTCTTATAAAAGAGAGGGTGAGCCGGATGCGGATTTCATCAATGTGGTTGCCTTTGGCAATCGCGGTGAGTTTGCCAGCAAGTATTTCAAAAAGGGCATGATGGTTGCCGTCGTTGGAGAGCTTCGCACCGGAAGCTATACCGATAAAGACGGAAACAAGCGTTATACCACCGATGTCATTGCCTCTGAACAGCATTTCGCTGAGTCCCGTTCTTCCTCTGAAGGGCGCGATCAGGGAGCTGACTTTGCCGATGGAGGGAACAACTACTCCAAGGGCGGCTCCTATAATAACAGCGGAAAGAATCAGGGCGCTTCCGATGGAGGATTTACCCCCGTGGATATGAACATCGAGGGAGATGACGATCTGCCCTTCTAATTCGCGAAGAGGAGGATTCCGTAATGTCTGAGAATACCGCAGCGGCTCCGCAGAGAAAGCGTCCGCCCATGAGACGTAAGAAGAAGGTTTGCATCTTCTGTGCCAACACCGCAGAGAAGATTGATTACAAGGATGTAGCCAAGCTCCGCAAGTTTGTTTCCGAGAGCGGCAAAATTCTTCCCCGCCGGATCACCGGTACCTGCACTCAGCACCAGCATGATGTCACCACTGCTATCAAGCGTGCACGTCAGATGGCACTGATCGCTTACGTTGAGGATTGATCATCAATAAAGATCAGGCGCAGCCGAAAGGCTGCGCTTTTTCTTTGCAATTACTATTCAATTACTCTTTCATCGGTAAGCGCCACGTAATCCGGCGTCCTGCCACAAGTTCACATGGTAAAATACCCTGACTTCATTACGAGTCCCATTGATTCGGAATGTGATATAATAGGTTGTAAATCAATCTGCGGATTATGGAATCGATCATTTGCATATTCTTGGACGGGCAACATGAGAGGTAAGATTCCGTGCCTTGTATCAAAATGGCTTTGAAAGAAAGGAGAAATAATGAAAGATTTGGTATCAGTAATCGTCCCGGTATACAACACGGAGAGTTATCTGGAACGGTGCTATGACAGTATTCGCCTTCAAGATTACTCTCTTTGGGAACTGATTATTGTTGATGATGGGTCAACTGACAATTCAGTAATGCTGACACGGGAATATATCAAAAAGTATAGCCTGGACAAGCAAATGCGTATAATTCAAGCTGACCATGGCGGTGCAGGAGCCGCCAGAAACATTGGAATCAGTGCGGCAAATGGAGAATATATATGCTTTGTAGACAGTGATGATTTTGTCACCTCGACCTACATATCAAAAATGCTTAACCAGGCAGTGCACTAGTCAACAAAAACTGGACAATTAATGAAAAATTATGAGACGGCTTATGCCTCGGAATAAGACTCGC
>JABUST010000095.1 GCA_021442595.1 Lachnospiraceae bacterium
CTGTTCCACAGGAACAGAAGCTTGTTCGGACCTCCTTCAATGTGCACTGAACGCAGTGAGGCACGAATTGATTGAGGGCTTCTGTTCCACAGGAACAGAAGCTTGTTCGGGTTACTTTCCCGCCGGAACGATCACAATTCTGCCATCTTCCACTTCCAGCTTAACCTTATTCCCCTCTGCCCCGATCTGCTGCAGCATCTCCCTGGGAATCTGCAGCCGTCCGGCCCGGTCCAGGACCGCATACTCCTCCTGTTCCACCTCGCCGGGGTCATCAGCTTCTCCCAGGCTCTCCAACTGCTGCATCCGCTTCAGATAGTCCCTGGTCACCACCATCTCACTGCTGGTCTTGCCGTCACGGATGGCAATGACTCTGTTTACCTTTTTAGCCAGGTGCCGGTCATGGGTCACGATGACGATGGTCAGCCCCAGCTCCTGATTCAGCTTTCGGAATACATCCAGAATAAAGTCGCTGGTTTTAACATCCACAGAACCCGTGGGCTCATCCGCCAGCAGCAGCTTGGGATCGTTGGCCAGTGCAATGGCGATGGCAATGCGCTGCTGTTCTCCACCGGAAAGGGTGCTGAGTCTGCTCTGGGCTCTGTGGCTCATGCCCACCAGCTCCAGCAGCATTTCCGCTCTTGCCTTGCGCTCCTTCACGGAGCCGAACATCATGGGAACCTGTACATTTTCCAATGCTGTCAGGTAGGGGATGAGATTTCTGGCATTGTTCTGCCATACAAAACCCACCACGTCCCGCTTGTACTCCACCAGTTCCTTCTCGCTGAGCTTGAACAGGTCCAATCCGTTCACCACCAGGCGGCCGGCGGAGGGTCTGTCCAATCCGCCGATCATGTTCAGGAAGGTGGATTTTCCGGATCCGGAGTTTCCGATGATGGCGGTCAGCTCTCCCTTTTTGACTGTCAGCTCCAGTCCCTGCAGTGCCAGAACCTCTGTGTCCGCGGTCTTGTAGATCTTCACCAGGTTCTCGCATTCGATCATATTCTCTACCGGCGTCTCGGGAGCAGCGCCGGTGCTTTTGATTTCCGCTTCACTCATACTTATGGCCTATGACCTCTCCGTCTTCCAGCTCGTAGACCCTGTCACCGATGTCCATGAGACCCGTGTCGTGGGTGGTCATGACGATGGTAACCCCCTCTGCCCGGCAAAGGTCTTTGAATATCTTGACGACCTGAAGACCTGTGTTGGTATCCAGCTCTGCGGTGGGTTCGTCCGCAAACAAAACCAGGGGTCTGGAGGCGATAGCCCGGGCAATGGCCACCCGCTGCTGCTCTCCTCCGGACATTTCCTGAGGCATGTGACTCATGCGGCTCCCCAGTCCCACCATATGCAGGCAATCCTCCGCCCGCTTTCTGCGCCCTTCTGTCAACCGGGCTTTTCCCTCCGGTGTCTTTTCTGCCAGCCGGAGGGCAAATTCCACGTTCTCGTAAGCGCTCATCATGGGGATCAAAGCCACACTCTGATAGATGTATCCGATCTTTCCTCTCCGCAGCAGATCCCTTTCTCCGTCGCTCATGGCAGTCACATCCTGTCCATCCAGAAACAGCTTTCCCTCCGTGGGTCTGTCCAGGGCACTGAGTATGTTCAGAAGAGTGGTCTTGCCGGAGCCGCTTCTTCCCTTCAATATGGTCAGCTCTCCACTGCAGATATCCATATCAATGTGCTTCAGACCCCAGAACAGGTCATTGCCCACCGGGAAGGCCCGGGAGATGTCCTCTGCATGGATCATGATGTTCTTGTTTTCTTCCATGTTTGTCGCCTCCCTTCTTAGTCTTCACCCAGCTTCAGGGCCTGGGCAATCTTGATCTTGCGGATCAGCCGTCCCAGTATAAGCATACACAGCACCATGACAATGCCCACCACGATATACAGCCGCAGGGCATCGCTCTGCACGCTGACGATTTCCAGAGGAATCAGCTGTCTTTCGGAGCTGTAAGCCATCTGGATCAGGGGCACATAGAGCTTTGCCGCCAGCTTACCCACCAGCGCACCCATGAGGATGGAGGTGAGAGACAGCCAGATCTGTTCGTTCAGCAGCATGCCCAGGATCTCCCCCATGGCCATACCCATGGCCCGGAAAATACCGAACTGCAGCTGTCTGGAGCGGATGGACTGGATCCAGTAGATCAAAAATCCCACGGAGCACAGCAGCAGCACCACTATAAAGCCCACTGTCAGGATGCCGTTGGTAGCCTGAAATACAGGATCGTTCTTCAGAGCAATCAGATCTGCATTTGTATCCCGGAATTCTACGAACCCGATTTCCTTTTCCTGCGCAAAGTCATAGATATATTGAGACGAAGCCTCCGCATTTCGTATCCACACCTGATAGGGAGATACGCCCCACTCAGATTGCATCAGCTCCAGAGAGCCGATGATGAAGTACTTTTCCGTGTCGTCGGCAGCTTTCTGAGGCGGGGTCAGAGAGGGCCAGTAATCCACGAAACCGTAGATGGTTCCGCTGATGCTGCCCTTTCCCGTGCCGGAGTACAGGATCTTGTCTCCCAGCTTCAGTCCCTGCTCATCTCTGAAGGCAGTGGACACCAGGATTCCGTTGGGATCCTGAGAGATGGCATTGAGATAGTTGTACCAGTGATTCTTCAGCAGTCCGTCCTTCATGTAGGCGGTCTCTCCAAATTCCCTGGTGTGGATACCCATCACCGTCACGTCCTTCACACGGCTCTTGTTCACGCTGACCGTGAAGCCGCTGCCCAGGAATACTTTTGTGACAGAGGCGGCACCCTCCAGCTCCTCATATTTTCTGAAATCAGGCTCCACGTAGGAAGTACCCTCATCTCCGATCTGCCGGGAGTTCCAGCTCTCTCTGAGAACCAGATCCGCACCGTTTTCATAGCGGATCATTTCCTCTGCGTTGGAATTGATGGTGCGGGCAGTCTCTGCGCTGAAGATACCCATGGCCATGGTGAGCACCAGAAAGATCATGATGAAGTCCTGATTGCCCTTGCTGCGGAGTATCCGAAGAAAGGAGGCATACAGGCCGGGGGACCAGAGTTTTTTGAAGGCTGCAAAGACCAGCTTCACCACCAGAGGGAACAGCCTGACAAAGAGCATGGCACAGCCCAAAATAAACATGGAGCTGCACATATACAGCAGGGGATCCAGTGATCCTCCCTGCTGCAGCTGCTCTGCCAGGAAGGATGCCTGATGGTTATAGCTGTAAAGACCGTACAGAGAAACGGCCAGCAGCAATACATCCAGAAACATCTTCTGCCAGAAGGGTCTGGACTGTTTGTGCTTTGTCCGCTTGGCCTCCACGATACCCACCTTGGAATAGCTCAGGGCGGGAATCAGCATGGTGGCTACGGACACAAGGGCTGCCCCCAGGGCATACAGCAGCACCTGGGGAGACATGCGGGCAGACAGGGCCCTTCTCCGGACAAACTCCAGGAAAGCGTTGGCCGATCCGATGACCTGACAAATCAGAAATCCCAGCGGAATGGCCACTGCCAGCGAGATCAGAGTCACCACACTGCTCTGAAGCAGGTAGATGGTGAGGATCTGCTTCCGGGAGGCGCCCCTGCTCTTGATCATGGCGATCTCTGCCTGGTCGATGGACAGCATCTGTCCGGAAACCATAAATATGAAGGCCGCAAGGAGCAGGAAAATAGGCACCTGAAGTACCAGCAAAGTGGTAGACAGATGCTCTGCATTTACCTGGTACTGCTTCAGGGTGTCGTAGCAGCGAACGGTCATGGCCTTGGGGAACAGCTCCCCCGCTCTCTCCGTATATTCGTCGCAAAGGCGTACCAGGGCGTCTACATCGGTACCACGAAGGACCGTGTAGTCCATGGTAATGAAGAAGGCCTCGTTGAAGCTCATGCGGCTGCTCTCGCTTTTGACAAAGGTATCCCGGAAGGCCTCATAATTCGTATATATGTAGTTGGTGGTCAGGTTGGGGTTGGTGTTCCAGTAGGGATCCGAAAGGGCGGAGGCCTCGAACACACCCACGATGCGGATGTAGTACATGTCTCCGCCCCGGGTCTTTATGCCGCTCATGGTGAGGGTCTCTCCCATGGACAGATCGAAGTTCATGAGAGTGGAAGCACTGACAATGGCTTCCAGCACCCGATCCTCATCCACCTGATTGGAGGGGAAGCTGCCGGAGATCAGATTGACATGATCCTCCATGTTCTCCAGGGCATCCACCCGCACAGAAAAACCGGACATGGCATTGGTGGCCTTCTCCCCTTCATGGAGAGCCTTCACCCCGGACATAAAATACTCTCCGGTGGTGTATTGCAGGGGGAAGGTGACCTCCCGGGCAAACTCTCCCGCCAGCGCTTCCAGCTTTTCCGATACGGAGTAGTCAGACTGCCCCAGACCGGCGGTAGTGTAGTTTCCCCGGAATTCAATGGTTCCGGGATACTGATCTGTGGCTGTCAGCTGCTTTTGCAGATCACTCTGGAGAAGCTTCTGCAAAGCGGCATCGGAGTAGATGGGACTGCAGGAAGCAATGGATATGAGAAGGATGTTGCCGATCAGCAGGCTGATGGTCATCCACTTGTTTTTCAGAAGTTTATTCTTTACATACGTCAGCATGGGACCCTCCTTAGTTGATGATCAGGGTCACGCCGGGGTCCAGCCCTTCGGCGATCCATGCTGTACCGGCATTCACAGCGCCCACACTGACATAAGCCTTGGCCGCTGCGCTTTCGCCGCTGAGAATGAGCACATAGTATCTGTCTCCCTCTTTATACAGAGCGGAGGCGTCCATGAGGACCACGTCCTTCTTGTCCAGGACAGTGCCTTTGATCTTTACGGCGCCTGTCAGGGCGGTTCCCATTTTATCTGCAGGAACATGGGGAATGATGATCAGATCATCGGTCCCGGACCCTGTTACCTGACCTGAACTGACCACGGTGCCGGTGTAGACACTCTGATCCCGCTGGTCCGTAAGCTCCACAGTGCTCAGATAGGGCACCTGCCCGAAGGGGGAAATGTTGGTAACTCTGAAGGCCAGAGTATCGGTGTCCGCCATGGTGATCAAGGGCTGATAGGCAGGCACGGTACCTCCCTCCTCCCATCCCCGGATAACGGAAGCCACATATCCGTCGTAGGGAGCGGTAATGCAGGTGGCTTCCTTGTGGGCCTTCAGCTTTTCCAGAGCCTCCACTGCTGCCCGATACTGCTGCCCGGCCCGGGAGATCCGCTCGTTATACTCTGCCCTCAGCTGTACCAGGCGGGCGGAAGCGATCTCCGCCTCCGTGCCTGTCAACCCGGGGATTTCCTCTTCCAGGGGAATGATCCTTGCTTCATAGCTCTCCCGGATCTGCACCAGATCGATGTCGGCGTTTGTCACGGCCAGCTCCCGCTGCAGGAGCTCCGACTCACTGATGGTGGGGGCGATCTCCACCATCACATCTCCCTCGGAGACAAAGTCCCCCTCCTTAACCTTTATGCTGACATAGCGGTCTCCGCTGTACTCCCAGAGCAGCTCCGTCACCCGAAGGGCAGTGATGCGGGTATTGGCCTCAAAGCCTATGAAAAAATCACCGGTATAAGATTCTGTGGTCTTCACGGCGCTGCCTGCCTGCACAACCTCGGCGCTCAGGTATTCCGCTGTGGATGTATCGGTGCTCTGCTGACCGCAGCCGCTGAGGACCATTGAAAGCAGCAGCACCAGAGCCAGAGCTCCGGTACGTACTTTGCCCATGTTAATCTCCCACATAGACCTGCGCTCCTTCCTCCAGACCGGACAGGATCTCTGCCATGATGGGGCCCTTCAGGCCCACGGACACATACACCTTGACCCTCTGACCATTCTCCCGGGCGTAAACAAAGCTGCCCGCGCTGTCACTCTCCAGACAGGCCACCGGAACCAGCAGTGTATCCAAAGAATAATCCGTACACACCCGAACCACGCCGGTCTGCCCGAAGGTCAGAGACCCGATCTCTCCCTCTGCCGGAAGAAATACCGTGGGCAGCTCTTCGCCGCTCAGCTTCCGCTTCAGATAGTCCTCGGAGTCATATTCCTGATAACTGATACTGACAGTCCTGCCGTCGATTCGGGCATCGATCTGTTTGGCATTGATGATGGCTGTATTGTTATAGGCCTCTCCCTGAATGAACACACGGGATTCATCCGCCAGGATGACCAGGGTGTCGAAGGCATCCACCCACTGATTCTCGTAGGGATAGACCTCCACCACCCTTCCGGAAAAGGGGGCTTTCAGTTCCAGGCTCTCACAGGCTGCCTTCAGCTCCTCCAACCTGGTCTGCATGGGAAGTATATCTGTCGTCCAGGTGCCTTTGACCTGCTCCAGAGAAGCCTTGGCCTGCTGCAAGGCCAGATCCTTCATGGCCAGGACATAGGCTGTATCCTCCTGTGCCTTCTTAAGGGCAGCCAGCTCTTCCTCCGTTACCGTTCCCGGCTCTGCTTCCCGGGCGCTCTTTTCTGCCTGCTCCGCTTCCCCGGCGGCTGCCAAAGCTGCGTCGTATTCCAGCTGGGCAATGTTGACCTCCTGCTGTGCCTGTTCCAGTGCAAAGGAGTATTGTTCCTTAGCGTACTGCAGCGCCAGATCCTGGGAAGCCGCTGCTTCCTCCACATCCGTGGTATCTAATTGGATCAGGACGTCTCCCTCATTCACCATCTCCCCGGGAACCGCCCGGATCTGAGACACCCGGGCGGAAGTCTCCCCACTGATAGGCTCAAAGAACAGCTTTTCCGTATAGGGAACTACGGTGACGCTCAGCTCTGTGGTGATGTACAGGTCCCCCCGCTCCACCGGAACGGCTGCCATGGAAATGCCTTTGGGCTCCAGCAGCTCCGGAATCTCCCCGGAGGCAGTACTGCCGTCTCTGCAGGCTGTCAGCAGGGCGACCGCCCCCGTCAGCATCAGGCAGATAAGGGCAGGGATTCTGCTCTTAACTCTATCCTTCATGGTATTCTCTTCCCCTTTACGGTACGATAACGTAATCGCCTTCCTCCAGGCCGCTGATGATCTCTGTCATGGTGCCGTCCGTCAGGCCTGTCACCACTTCCAGCGCTGTTTTAAAGCCGTTTTCATCTAACACATAGACATAAGATATGCCATTGACTACTTTAATGTGATTGTTTTGCACGCAAAGCACGCCTTCTGCTTTTTCCCTGATGATGCGGATGGTGCCGGTATCGTTCTTCCCCAGGGTGGGATCCGGCATGGACATGAGCAGGTACCAGACCTCCGGGTCTGCTCCTTCTATCTCCAGCTCTTCCCCCGGGCGGGCCTCCACCTCGTAAATCTCCTCACCGCAGGACAGCTGATATGTCATGCCGCTTTCCAGCTCCGATGCGTTGGAGGAGTACACCACAAACATTCCGCCGGAGGTGTCGCTGATCTCCAGCAGAGTCTCTCCTTTTTCAGTCCGATAGGTATCCGACAGCCACTTTTTATAGGTCACGGTGCCTTCAATGTCTGCCACCAGCTGCCGCTGAGCCAGTTCCTCCTGCAGCTCTGCCAGATAGGTCTCTCCGATCTCTATGTTCCCGCACAGGGGCGTCAGTGAGAGGGAATAGGTTCTGGCAAGGGCGGCTTCCCGAGGTCCCTGCCCCTCTCCGGTCCATCCCTCGTGGTCATCCTCCAGAGCCGCTGCCTCCAATGCCAGATCCCGCTCCTGGCAGACGCTGTACAGGTCTGCATACAGCCGGGCCAGCTCTTCTTCCTGCTGACGGATCTTTCCTTTGATCTCCGTCACATCCAGCTCCATGAGAACATCCCCCGGCTGTACCCGGTCTCCTGCCTCCACATAGATCATGGAGATGTAGGCCCCGCTGATCTCAAAGGACAGCTTCTGGACCGAGGAGGGGACATAGTAGCTGCGGATGTACTCCGCGCTGATGATGTCGCCCCGTATAACAGGAGCAAACACATAAGAGGTGGTCTCACCCTCCGCCAGATAGGGGGCAGTGGGGAGCTCCTCCTCCAGGGGAATCAGTCCGCAGCCACTGCAGCTGAGTACCGGGAGAAGGCACAAAATGAGCAGAAAAATACGTTTCATAGGTGGGCCCTTTCAAGAGGATCGACTTGCAGAACATATGCATAATTTTACAACATATCCCCTATTTTTCATAGATGAGAGCCTATGGACTTTCTGAAAATGCCTCCCTGTGGGTCTCCTTTTCCCGGATCTTTTCTGCACATAAAGCAGCGGCGGAGCTTGCAGTATTTGCATGCTCCGCCGCTGTTTTATGTATCTTCCTCCGCCTTGGTCTTTTCTCCGCTTTGGATTCAGATTCCTTTTACTTTTCTTTCGTCCGAATGCTGAAAGACAGCTGCTCCGGTCGGATAGCTCACATACTGACCCGTCCCTCCAGGGCTCTTGCCAGAGTGACGTCATCCACATACTCCAGGTTCCCGCCTACGGGAACTCCGTTGGCGATTCGGGTGACCTTGATGCCCAGTGGCTTGATCAGCCGGCTGAGGTACATGGCCGTGGTTTCTCCTTCCACCGTGGGGTTGGTAGCCAGAATGACCTCCCGCACCTTGTCGTCCTTCAATCTGGCCAGAAGCTCCTTGATCTTCAGCTTATCAGGACTGATGCCGTGGAGAGGGGAGATGACTCCCTGCAGTACATGATAGACGCCCTTGTACTGTCCGGTACGCTCATAGACCGCTTTGTCCTTGTCCTCTTCCACCACCATGATGGTGGTGTGGTCCCTAAGCTCATCGGCGCAGACGCTGCAGATGTCTCCGTCGGACAGGGCACCGCATATGGTACAGAAACGGACATTATTCCGGGCATCCTCGATGGCCCTGGCCAGAGCCACTGCTTCCTCCTTCGGCCCCTGTATAATATGCAGAGCCAGACGCTGGGCGCTCTTTCTTCCCACCCCCGGGAGCCGGGCCAGCTCGTTGATCAGATTATTGACAGGACTGGAAAAATCATTCATCAGAACATCCCCGGAATGTTCAGACCGCCGCTGATGGCACCCATCTTGCTCTCGGAAGCCTCATCCACCTTGGTCAGGGCTTCATTCACCGCAGCCAGGATCAGATCCTGCAGCATCTCCACATCATCCGGATCCACTGCCTCAGGATTGATGGTCACATTAGTCACTGCCTTCTTTCCGGTCACAGTCACTTTGACCACGCCGCCTCCGGCGCTGCCTTCAAAGGTCATCTCCTCCAGCTGCTTCTGGGCCTCCTCCATCTGGCGCTGCATGCGCTGAGCCTGCTTCATCAGATTATTCATGTTGCCGGGCATTGCCCCGCCAAAACCGCCTCTGCCTTTTCCCATTGTTTCCTCCTTGTCAGGTCACATCGACCTTCATATTAATCATATTCAAAGTCTCATGAGAGACTCCTTTTTTCATTTTTTCAGGTTTCCCTACCAGCACATGGAACCGTTTACCGGTCTCATCGGCAATGGCATTTTCAATCTGAATCAATTTGAATCTGTCCGGTGTTTTCAGGTTATTTAAAACAAAATCCTTGTCCGATCGGATAAACAGAGTTCCAGGTTCCTCTCCTGCTTCCGGCCAGGCCAGAGACAAAATGGAAAGTCCCTTTTCCTTCTCCATGGCATTCTTCCGAATCTGCTCCCAATGGTCCAGAACCCGCTGCGTATCCTCATCTGTAGGAATCGCCCGGACAGGCACCGTGGCCACGGGTGACCGGGACGATATATCTCCTGTCGGAGGAGTTTGGAAAGCCTGATTCCCGCTTCCATCCGGAGCTGTGACCTGAGCCACACCTCCTGTCTGCTGCAGCCTTCCCTCCAGCTGTTCGATCCGTCTTTCCATCCTGCGAAGAGCGCTGCTTGAGACCGACCCTGATGGTTCGGCGGCTTTTCCCTGAGTGCCGGATACACCCGCAGACATCGCCGGACTGCCTGAGGTACCGGCTCTGCTGCCCTTGTTCACCATGCGGATCATGCCGATCTCCATGAGTACCCTCCGCTGGAGCACGCCCTTCAGCTGAGCTTCCAGGGAAGCCAGATCCTCGATCCATCCGGTGATGGCCTCTCCTGCCCTCTCCGCCTGGGCCATGTAGGTCCTTATGGTGCTGACTTCCTTATGCAAAAGCTGTTCTGCATCCTCTCCCAGCACTCGGGCCACCATGAGATCTCTCAGGTAGCCGCTCCAGGAAGACAGAAACTGCAGGGCATCTCGACCATTGTCAAATACCTTTTCCACCCCTCGAAGAAGGGCAACTGTATCCTGCTCTATGAGGGCTTCTGTCATATCTGTAAACACTCTGTCATCCACTGCGCCCAGCATTTCTCTGGCCTTGTCCAGAGTAATTGCATCATGGATGTAGTAGGCATGGCACTGGTCCAGAATGCTGAGGGCATCCCGGCATCCGCCGTCTGCCATCATGGCAATGTAGTTCAGGGCATCTTCCTTTGCCTCTATGCCCTCCGCTGCGCACACCTGCTTCAGATGCTCCGTCAGCTGAGGAGTGATGATGCGCTTAAAATCATACCGCTGACAGCGGCTGATGATGGTAGGCAGCACCTTCTGGGGATCTGTGGTAGCCAGCACGAAGATCACATGCTCCGGTGGCTCTTCCAGGGTTTTCAGCAGGGCATTGAAAGCAGAGGTGGACAGCATATGCACTTCATCGATAATGTAAACCTTATATTTGCCTTCCGAGGGTGTGTACTGGACCTCCTCCCGGAGATCACGGATGTTGTCCACACCGTTGTTGGATGCGGCATCGATCTCCACCAGGTTAAATCCCTGCTCCGCTTCCAGACAGAGCTTGCATTGATTGCAGGGGTTTCCGTCCCGGGGAGAAAGGCAGTTGACTGCCTTGGCAAACACCTTGGCAGCGGAGGTCTTTCCCGTTCCGCGGGTTCCGCAGAACAGATACGCATGCCCCAGCTGATTGAATCTGACCTGATTGCGCAGGGTGGTAACTACCGCTTCCTGTCCCACAAAGTCATCGAAATCCTTGGGGCGGTACTTGCGGTACAACGCCAAATAGGACATGAGATCCCTCCTTTCTTTTATACGAAGGCTCCGCGAGGGTCTACTAACCCGGCGAATCATATCACATAGGAAGATCTTCTTAGTGCTGCTTCCTTCCGGACCTGACACGGTTCGTAGTTCCCTATTGTATGGACCGAATATTCGACTCACGCGGAGCATGGATAGTATAGCGCAGATCGGCCATGACTGTCAATAAAATCAAACTCCCCGCGCACCCGGGATGTCTGTATCCGGATGTACGGGGAGTTTGGAATCAAGAGATCAAAGGGATAAGATCAGCCCTTCAGAGAACCGACCATAACGCCCTTAACGAAGTACTTCTGCAGGAAGGGATATACGACCATAACGGGCAGCGTAGCTACGACGATCATGGTGTACTTCAGCTGGTCAGCAGACAGAATCATCTTCTGTGCAAGCTCTTCACTATCGGAAGTACCGCCGGCACCGTTCTGAGTCTGGTTGGCCAGATTCTGCTGCAGGATCAGCAGACGGCGCAGATACAGCTGCAGGGGCTGCAGTTTTTCGTCAGTCAGGTAGATGGAAGCTGCGAACCAGGAGTTCCACTGAGCAACGATGGTGTAAATGGCGATAACTGCGAAGATGGGCTTGGAGGTGGGAACATACACATTCCAGAGGATCTGGAAGTTGTTAGCGCCGTCAATACGAGCGGACTCACGAAGGTCCTCGGGAATCGTTGCAAAGTAGGTGCGCACCAGAATGATGTACCACATGCTGACGATACCGGGGAAGATGATAGCCCAGCGGCTATTGTACATACCCAGCTTGGACATGATGATGTAGGTGGGGATCAGACCGCCGCCGAAGTACATGGGAATCAGGATGAAGATGACCCAGAACTTCTTTCCTACCAGCATGGGAGAGGTCAGAGGATAGGCTGCCATTGCACAGGTGATCAGCATACCGATACAGCAGACACCGGCGTAAATGATGGTGTTGTAGTAAGCAGTCCAAACCTTGGCATCGGAAAGGGTATCCTTATAGGAGCCCCAGTACAGTCCCTTGGGCAGCAGGTAAACGTCCAGAGTCTGAGCATGAATGGGCTCGGAGATGGACATGATGATTACGTACCACATGGGGTAAACGCAGATCAGAGCCAGCAGAAGCAGGATGGCGTAGATAACAACGTCAGCTGCAACAGATCCGTTCTTAATATGGTTAGGATTTTTTCTTGACATTTCTTCCGCCTCCTTATTAGAACAGTCCTGCGCCGGTCAGAACATCGGAGATCGTATTGGCAACGAATACCAGCACGAAGTTGATGATAGACTGGATCATACCAATAGCAGTGGTGAAGGAGAACTTACCGCCGGTAAGACCTTCACGGTAGATGTAAGTACCAAGTACATCGGCGGTCTCATAGGTAGAGGGCAGGTACAGCAGAAGGATCATATCCGTATTCGCATTGACCAGGCTTCCTACTGCCATGATCAGCATGATAGCGATGGTGGGGATAATGCTGGGAATGGTGATATGGAATACCTGCTGCATACGGTTTGCACCGTCCAGACGAGCTGCCTCATACAGGGAGGAGTCGATGGAGGTGATAACGGAGATGTACAGGATGGAGTTGAAACCGAATCCCTTCCAGATGTTCATCAGAACATAGATGGTGGCAAACTTGCCGGGGATGTTTCTCCAGGGCTGTGCGGTGCCGCCCAGAGCGACGATCAGACGGTTGATCAGACCATTGGTAGCAATGAAGGAAATAAGCATACCGCAGGCAGTAACCATGGAAATGAAGTAGGGCAGGTAGGATGCAGTCTGAATGCACTTCTTGTATCCGGTGTGCTGTACTTCATTCAGCAGAAGAGCAAATACGATGGGCACCCAGAAACCCCAGATAAGGTTCAGGAAACTCAGCCACAGGGTGTTGCTCATCAGACGGCCGAAAAAGATACTGTCGTAGAAACGTAAAAAGTGATAAAAGCCGACCCACTTGGTGTTGGGGCCCCAGAATCCGGCACCGGGAGTGTAATCCTGGAATGCGATCAGGTAGCCGAACATGGGTGCATAGCAATAAACTAGCATAACGATGACAGCGGGAAGAAGCAGGATATACAGTTCAAGGTTGTCCTTGAAGAGCATCTTCTTCTTCTCAGATGACATCTTGGGCTTGTTTGCAACTGCAGTGCTCATTTTGATCATCTCTCCTTCCAAAAAATCACCAAACTACAAGACAGGCGATTTGGTGCTTTTGTATAAAATGTACTATCATTTTACCTTTTGCCTTTGTGAATGTCAATAATAAAGGGCCGTTTTTTTCGTTTCTTTGTCCGAACCGTGAACGGAATATGAATGGAAAAACCGCTGTTTTCCTTTATTTATGCGGATTACAGCGGTTTTTTCCTTTTATTCATATTGCATATTTTCTGCAGAAAATTTACTGCAAAGCAACTAAAAACACCTGATTCGAAGGGATTAGTCAAATTGCCCAAGACTTTTCCTTTAGGGTCTGCGGATATAGTTGGACCAAGCTTTTCTGCCCTGTCTGTCCTCTACCTCCACCCGGACAAAACGGTCGGCCTTCCCCCAGGGGTACTCAGCTTCACTCAGCAGCTCCCCTGCCTCCGAATAAACGGTTCTGTGTCCGTCATATAGGGTGTTGCTCATAAACCGGATGACGGCAGCATCCCGGGTTTCCACCAGTACCTTTTCCTCATCATATGCCAGGCGGGTAATGACAGGACCCTGAGATGCATAGAACTTCTCTTCCATCAGACTCCTGTACAGAGCTTCCCAGGTCCGCTCCGGGGCCTGCACCATCACATAGCCCTTAAATACATCCCGGTCATAGAAATGGGTATCGTCCACAGCAGTGATCTTCTTATAAATACCCCTGCTTGCCAGCATATCCAGATATATGTCGGAATATCCTCTGCCGCTGTAGACCTCGGAGACGCCGTTGTAGATCTCAATGGCATCATAGCCCTGCAGAGCCATACACTCCTCAAAGGTCATAAGACTCCAGATGGGATGAGCCAGAGTGCAGAAGGCCCCCTGCTTTTTGATCTCATTCACGAGCCACTGGGGACCCGCGGCATTGTCCTGCAGGATATTCTCCTTCAGACCGATACCTGTGATATGGTAGGCCCGCTCGGGGCCTCCCTTATCCAGATAGTTGCGGTCGTACTCCGCTGAGGGGATCACCAGGATTCCTTCATCCTCGTAAGCTCTTCCCAGTTTCCGGTGATCCGTCAAAGCCAGAAACTCATATCCCTGCTGCCGGTAAGCCTCGATGCAGTCTTCAGGGCTCATCCGGCCGTCGGAATCTGTGGTATGGGTGTGGAGATTTCCCTTGTAAAAATGCTGCCGGGAATCAAAGATTTCGATCATACTAACTCCTTGCCGACCCAGGATCAGAACATGGTGATCCGGAGATGGAAATCAAATTCGGGTTCATTGAAGCGGTACTGCTCCAGCAGACGGGGGCCGCAGCTGTTGGAGCCGATGCCGGCCATGGCGTAGTCCAGATGCAGCAGGGTGAAGGGAGCCTCCTCCAGCTCGTAATCATGCATCTTCTCCGTGAGCTCCTTCACGGTGTAGCGGGACACATTAAAGCTGAAGGGCTTGGCGGAAACCACCTTCAGACCCTCTCCCATCTGGTCCATGACCTCCACTTCTCTGGTACCGAAGTGGGATCCGTTCTCCTGGGGCTTGATGTAATCCTCATAATTTTCGTCTGCATTGGTAGTGAAACGGCCGAACCAGGAAGCCCGGCGCTTATCCACATAGCTCTCCTCGGGGCCGTAGCCCAGGTATTCGGTCTGCTGCATGGCCTTGGGCAGAGGCAGCACGAATCCGAAGCGGGGGAGCTCGGGCATATCCATGTCCTTTACCACATGCATGGAGGAATCAATGCTTCCGTCGGCGCCGATGGTATAGGTGCACTCCATGCTGACCACCTTCTGGCGGTATACAGGCAGCAGGGCCATGGAGCACTTCAGCACCACCAGACCATCCGCCTCTTCACAGGAGGTCTCATAGACTCTGGGCTGCACCAGATTCAGACCGGCCCTCTCCCAGGTCTCCCGGATGTTGCGGTCGTTGTCTGTGGGTGCTCTCCAGATATTCAGACTCGCAGGAGCTGCCAGTCTGTCCAGACCCCGGTAGACCAGGTGATCGAAGCAGCCGCTGAACTTATTGAAGGTATAGCGGAGCACATCATTTTTCACCAGGATCTCCCGGTCATTCTCCATGATGGTGAAGCTGCCGGCAGGCTGCTCCTCCGGAAGGGTCCGGCCTTCCCGGATGGTCAGCTGGTCGAAGCCCAGCTCATGTCCGGCCTCCGTAAGCTCCAGATCCATCCGCTGTACATAGTAGATGTTGACCCGCACATCGCCCTGAGAAGGGATCTCCAGCGGCAGTTCCGCTTCAACGCTCTCGTGGGGCGCGCAGCTGAGCTCGGGAAGCAGGTAGCTGCCCAGGGCCTCCCCTTCGGACAGCACTTCGTAGCAGCCGGCAACGCTGCCGGACAGGTCGGTGAAATCGTAATAATTGGTGAAGCGCACCTTGATGGACTTTTCCCCTGTTTCCAGAAGCTCGGCTCTCACGGGACGGATCACATTCTTGTATTCCAGCAGGCTTTCCGACACGGTGCGGTCCGGCTTTACCAGGCCGTCCATGCAGAAGTTTCCGTCATGGGGATATTCGCCGAAGTCGCCGCCGTAGGCATACTTCTCCTTGCCCTCCTGGGTCATGCCCATGTAGACGCCGTGGTCACACCACTCCCACACGAAGGCGCCCATCATGCCGTCATGGCGCTGGATGCACTGCCAATAGTCCTCGGCATCTCCGGGGCCGTTGCCCATGGCGTGGATGTACTCGCACAGCACATAGGGCTTCTTGTTGGCGGGATCCTCGAAGTACTCGTCGATCATGGGAATGGGGGTGTACATGCGGCTGAACACATCCAGCATGCTGGTATCGTTGGTGCGGTAGGAGGGAGACTCGAAGCTCCGCTCATAGTGGGTAAGGCGGGAAGGATCGAAGGCCTTCACCCAGCGGCCGGACTCCTCAAAGTTCACGCCGTAGCCTGCCTCGTTGCCCAGGGACCAGATGACCACGGCTGCCTGATTCTTATCCCGGTGCACATTGCGCTGCTGGCGGTCCAGATTTGCTTCCTTAAACATGGGATCCGCAGCCAGACGGCAGTAGTTGTCCGTCCAGGACCACTCATTGTAGACCATGATGGAGCCGTGGGATTCCAGATCCGCCTCGGCGATCATGTAAAAGCCGTACTGGGAGCAGAGCTGGGGGAACCAGGGAGCATTGGGATAGTGGCTGGTGCGGATGGCATTGATGTTGTGCGCCTTCATAAGGATCAGGTCCGTAAGGGCCTGCTCCTCGGAGATCACATAGCCGGTAAAGGGATCGCTGTCGTGGCGGTTGACGCCCCGGAACTTGATCTTCCGGCCGTTCAGAAGCACCACGCCTTCCCGGATCTCGATCTTTCTGAAGCCGATGAGCTGGGCGATAGCCTCCTCGGGAGTCTCCAGCACCAGGGTATAGAGTACCGGACTCTCCGCATTCCACTTTTCTGCATTTTCCACTGTGAACTGCACTTCCTCCCCTGCCACAGGCTGGGAAATGAGCAGTTCTCCCTCAGGGCTGTAGAGAGAGGCCACACAGGGGACCTCCCCGGTGAAGCTGGTGGTCAGGCGAAGGACACCGTCGGAATAATCATTGACCAGATCGGGAACCGCAAAGAAATCCCGGATATGCTTCTCGGGACGGATCAGCAGGTACACATCCCGGAAAATTCCGCTCATGCGCAGCTTGTCCTGATCCTCCAGGTAGGAGCCGTCGCACCACTTCAGCACGGCAACCGTCAGGTCATTATCGCCCTCGGAGATCTTCTCCGTAATGTCGAACTCGCTGGTGGAATGGGATACCTGGGAATAGCCCACGAATTGGCCGTTGATCCACACATAAAAACAGGAGTCCACACCCTCGAAGTTCAGGTAGTAGCGGTCGGTTCCCATGTCTCCTACCTCAAAGGTGGTCTGATACACGCCGCAGGGATTCTCCTTGGGCACGAAGGGCGGGTCGTAGGGGAAGGGATAATTGACATTGGTGTACTGATGGCGGTCATGACCGTAGTTCTGCCACACGGAGGGGACGGCGATCACCTCCCGGGCCAGATCATCCAGCCAGAAATCATCCGGCAGATCGTACACGCTCTCGTAGTAGCTGAAGCCCCACTCATCGTCGGAAAGGAGCTGGAAACGGTCGGAGGCGGTTCTGTCCTCCAGCACGATCTCTCCCATCCGCAGGGAATCCCCCTCCGGTTCGGGGGAGTAGGGGATGTAGTAGGCCCGGTTCTCCTCGCAGCCTACGTGCAGGACCTTGGGGTCTTCAAAATACTTGGGAATATTCATAATTCTCTCCTTTTCTCACGCCCGGGTCATCCGAAGAAGGGACCCAGCAGCATGTAAACGATGGGAATGGTGATCATGGAAATAACGGTGGAAAAGACCACGCCTCCGGAGGCGGTCATGGTGTCGCCCCCCTTGTCCTTGGACAAAATGGCGCACATGGTGCCGCAGGGCATGGCAAAGGTCAGGGTGGCAATGCCGATGATGACCGGGTCTGTGAATATGAGCTTGGCCATAAGGAGGATCAGCACCGGCATCAGCAGGAGCTTGATCAGCAGCATGAGGTTGATCTTCAGATCCGCAAAGACACTCTTTAAGGGGAACTCAGCCAGCACCGAGCCCAGGATCAGCATGGACAGGGGCGGGGTGCAGTTGCCCAGATACAGAAGGGTATCGCTGACCGCAGCCGGCAGCCTGATCTGGGTGAAATACATGATCAGGGCCAGGGCGCTGGCCAGAATGCCGGGAGACAGGAACAGCTTCCAGGAGAAGCCACCGGGGGCTTTGCCCGAGGCGGCCGTCCCTGAACCACCTGAGGTTTCCGATCCCTCCCCTATCTCCTCTCTCTGCCGGGCGGCATCCTTGCTGAGCAGATAGACGCCGTAGGAGTAGATGAGGAAGTTGAAGGGCAGATTCATGATGTTGCAGTAGAACACGGACACATCCCCGTAGAGAGTCTGCAGAACGGGAATAGCCATGAAGCCTGTGTTTCCGAAGATCAGCAGCAGTTGGGCTGTGCCTCGCTTTTTAAGGTCGATGTGCAGCAGCCGCACGATGAGGAAGGCCATAAGGGGCAGCAGGATATAGATGGCAATGCCCAGCAGGATGACCTTCATTACCTGGTCCCGGGCCACTCCCTCCGTGGCCGCCATGGCGCCGATGACAAGGGCAGGGTTGGTGGCGTTCACCAGCAAAGCGGAAACCGCCTTGTTGCCCCGGGAGTCCAGGACTTTGGTCCGGTTCAGCACATAGCCCACGATCATAAGAAACAGGAGCTTCGCGAGAACGATGATGATGGCAGAAAGATCCATTTGAAATTGATATCTTGGTTATTGTGTGTTTCAGGAGACTTTGACGGGTAATCAGGCCATAAAGATCCTGATGTTGTCGTCAATGACCTGCAGGGAGGAGCGCCAGAAGCCCACATCCGTAAGGTCGATGCCGGCGATCTTGGCCACATCCTCGCAGGAAGCCACGGTGGTGGCCTTCAGCATCTCTCTGTATCTGGGCAGGAAGCTCTTTCCCTCCTCCAGATAACGGGCATAGATGCCCCGGCTGAACAGTCCGCCGAAGGCATAGGGGAAGTTGTAGTAGGAGCGGCCGGCGCTGTAGTAATGGCTCTTGCAGCACCACATGTAAGGATGCAGCACCTTCTCGTCCAGTCCCTCACCGAAAGCCTGCTTCTGGGCATCCAGCATGAGCTGTGCCAGATCGTCGGCGTACAGGAAGCGCTCCTTGCTCTGATGGAACACAGCGTCCTCAAAGAGATAACGGCTCAGGATGTCCACAATAATCTGGGTGCAGTCCTGGATCTGGCTTTCCACCAGACGGATCTTCTCCTGACCCTTAGCTTTGGAAATGGCTTCGTTCATCACTACCAGCTCATTGAAGTTGGAGGCCGTCTCCGCCACAGGCATGGAATAATTCCAGTTTAGAGGACGATGGTCCTGGATCTGGGTTCCGTGATAAGCATGACCCAGCTCGTGGGCCAGGGTGACTACATCGCCGAACTCGCCGGTGAAGTTGGTAAGGATACGGCTCTGGCCTGCAAAGGGAATGTTAGCGCAGAAGGCGCCGCCCCGCTTTCCGTTTCTGGGATAAAAGTCGATCCAGTTATCTTCAAAGGCTGTGTCGATCATGGAGGCGATATCCTCTGCGAAGGGACTGAACTGCTCCAGCAGATACTCTCTGGCCTCTTCTATGGTGAACTTTCTGGAAGATGCTTCTCCCATGGGTGCCAGAATGTCATACCAGGGAAGGCCATTCTCATGTCCCAGCAGCTTGGCCTTGTGGGACAGATAGCTGCGGAACCGGGGCAGATAGTCCTGAATGGCCTGCAGCAGGGCATCCAGGGTCTCCCGCTTCATGCGGCTGTCCTTCAGAGTGAGCTCCATGGGATCGGCATAGCCGTGAAGCTCGGAGGTGGTGTTGACCTGGGTCTTGATGGCGTTCAGAGCAAAGGCAATGGGGTCCTTGATCTGATCGTAGGAGCGGATCTCCGCTTCATAGGCAGCCTTGCGCACAGCCGGGTCCTCATCAGCAGCCAGGCCCCGGACAGCGGGCAGGGTGATGATCTCGCCCTTGTAGTCCACCTTGACTCTGGACTGCAGGTAGCCTACCAGCTCGGACCAGGTGGATCCGCCGGAAATATTCATTTTGGCAATGACACCCTCTGCCTCATCGCTGAGGAGATGGGATACACTGTCCTTGATCTCGGAGAAATAGAAGGTGTACTCCTTCAGCACATCATCCTGCTGCAGCAGGGTCTCCAGGTTCTCAATGCTGCCGGCGAACTTGTCGAAGGCCACATGATAGGTGGACAGACCGGCGCTGATGGCACGGATGCGGGTGGAATAGCGGGATCCCTCGGAATCGGAGGAATCCGTGCTGCGGCGAAGAGAGAAATATCCTCCCAGCTTGCGGCTCAGAACCGTAAGCTCCTCCTTGACCAGAACCACTTCCTTCAGAATACGGATCAGCTCTCCGGAATCCGGCTGCTCTCCGCTCTTCACCTGGGGAAGATCAGTAATCATCTGTTTGTAGGTTTCAGCCATTTCCTCCAGCTTTGCCATATCTGCATCCAGCCGGGGATCGGACACGCCCTTATAAAAAACGTCTAAAGACCATTCGGAATTCATCATGCACCTCCGGGCAAAATAAAAAACTTCAACGTCCATTATACTCCATTCTCACCCGATAGGCATACGAAATTGACAATATCCGGAAGGACAAGTAAGATTATTCACTGAGACCAGATCCAAAGAGGAGAACCTTCTTATGAAAATGACAACCGTCTGCTATATAAAAAGAAATGATGAAATTCTGATGCTCCACCGGACAAAGAAAGCGGTGGACATCAACAAAGGCAAATGGGTGGGCATCGGCGGCAAATTCGAACCCGGCGAAAGCCCCATGGAGTGCGTCTGCCGGGAAGTTAAGGAAGAAACCGGCCTGACCCTGCTGGACCCGGAGCTCAGGGCCTTCATCACCTTCAACTTTACCTCTCCTACCCCGGAGCTGTCAGACTGGGAGACGGAGTACATGTTTGTGTACACCTGCGAACATTTTGAGGGGGATGTACTGGATGCAGAGAACGACGAAGGCATCCTGTGCTGGTTTCCTCCCGATGCCCTGCCGGGACTTGACCTGTGGGAAGGAGACAGCCTCTTCCTGGATCTGATCCTCCACGGAGCTCCCTTCTTCGCCATGAAAATGGTCTATGAAGGCGATAAGCTGACCTCCTGGAGTCTCGAGTAGAAGTCGGTCAATGACTGCTCGTGATTTTCGGATATACACAGCAGGCATTGACCCTTTTTTCGAACGGCTTAGGGCGCCGTGAGAAAAAAGTCGGTCGATGCCTGCTCTCGATTTTCAGATACAAAAAGCAGGCCCTGACCGACTTCTTTTCCGCGACTTAAATCGTCGCGGAAAAGAAGTCGGTCAGGGTCTGCCTTACTTATCATCAGGAAACCATCACAGAATCTCCGGAACCCTATCCTCAATCTGCGCATAAAGCATATCCATGATCTCCCGGACCTTGTTCATGGTCTCAGCCACAGGCACCTTCACCTGCACGCTCTTATCCCGGGTCACGATCTCCACCAGATCATCCTTCAGATTCTTAGGAGAAACGATCACGCGGATGGGGCAGCCCAGAAGGTCCGCATCGGAGAACATAGCTCCGGGACGGATATCCCGGTCATCGTACATAACCTCGATTCCCTTTGCCTGCATGTCTGCATACAGCTGATCGGAAATGCCGCGGCACACGTCATCATCGGCTCGGAGGCAGCACAGCTGCACCTGCCAGGGAGCAATGGTAATGGGCCAGATGGGACCCCAGTCGTCGTGGCGCTCCTCCACGCAGGAGGCAGCCAGACGGCCCACGCCGATGCCATAGCAGCCCATGATGGGGAACTGATCCTTGCCCTCGGCATCCACATAGGTCATATTCATGGCTTTGGAGTACTTGGTGCCCAGCTGGAAAATGTTGCCTACCTCAACGCCCCGGCGGACGATAAGGGATTCCTTGCCGCAGCAGGGGCAGATGCCCCCTTCTACAGCCTTGGCAACATCCACATAGGTAACCTCTCCGATGTCACGGGAAATGTTCATGCCGGTGTAGTGGTAATTGGCCTCGTTGGCGCCGGTGGCCAGATTCTCAATGCCCTTCAGGGAAGCATCGAAGATCACCGTCACATCCTTGCTGATGCCCACGGGACCGATGAAGCCTGCCACTACCGGGCTGTCCTCGGTAAGGACTGCCGGATGGATGGGCTCTCCCACATAATTGCGCAGCTTGGTCTCGTTGATCTCCAGATCTCCCCGGATCATGGCCACCACAACGGCATCGTCGGCATTTTTCTGATATACCACAGCCTTGGCCATCTGTCGGGGGCTGATCTTCAGGTAGCCCACCAGCTCCTCGATGGTCTTGGTGTCGGGGGTATAGACCTTGGTCAGGGGGGCTGCCTCCCCGGCTTCGTTCCGGGTCACGCAGTCGGCGGCTTCCATGTTGGCCCGGTAGTCGCACTCCTTGCAGATGACGATGGAGTCCTCACCGATGTCTGTCAGCAGCATGTACTCATGGGAGACGCTGCCTCCCATCATGCCTGAGTCGGACTTAACGGCAATGACCTCCGGCAGACCGGCACGGGCGTAGACACGCTCATAAGCCCGGTACATGCGGTCATAGTACTGCTCCAGATCCTCCTGGGAGGTGTGAAAGGAGTAGGCGTCCTTCATGGTGAATTCACGAACGCGGATCAATCCGGCACGGGGACGGGCCTCATCGCGGAACTTGGTCTGGATCTGGTAAATGGAGAAGGGATACTTCTGGTAGCTGGAGGCCCAGTCCCGGACCAGCTGCACGCTGGCCTCCTCGTGGGTCATGCCCAGAACCATGGGGATGTCGTTGCGGTCATTGAACCGGGCCAAAGTGCTGTCCACGGAGTCGTAACGGCCGGATTCCTTCCACAGAGCGCCGGGAAGCACCACGGGGAACAGAACCTCCTGACAATCCACGTTATCCATCTCCTCACGGATGATCTGCTCAATCTTCTGGGTGACCCGGCGTGCAGGCGTGTACAGCGAGAAAATGCCGTTGGCTACCTGCTTGATGTAACCGCCCCGGACCATAAAGGCATGGGAATCCACCACACAGTCGGAGGGCCGCTCCTTAAAGCGCTCACCCACCAGATTTTTCATTTTCATATAAAAGCTCTTTCCCCTTTCCCGGCCCATCAGACGCGGTGAAAGGAATTGGTTTTTGCATAGAATAGAGGCAATTTTACCATTCGAAGGCCTTTTCTTCAAGCCTTACATGGATTCCGGCAGAGAAACCGCCTATCCGAAGCAGATCCCGCAGATATCTCCCGGACCCGGCCGGATACATCCTCACCGCTGACCTCGGGTAATCTCCCAGAAAGCCACCGCCGCAGCTGCCGCCACATTGAGAGAATCCACTCCGTGGGACATGGGGATCTTCACCGTATAGTCAGCCAGGCGGATCGTCTCCGGCAAAAGGCCCTCCCCCTCCGTGCCCAGGATCAGAGCCAGCTTAGGAGCCGCCTCCAGTCCCGGATGGGAAACGGACACCGAATCATCTGTCAGGGCCAGGGCCCCGGTGGTCCATCCCTGCTCCCGCAGAAAGGCCATGCCCTCCCCGGGCCAAGGAAGGTCCAGATATGTCCAGGGCACCTGGAAAATGGTTCCCATGCTGACCCGGCAGGCTCTTCTCTGAAACGGATCCGCGCAGCCCCGGGTCAACAGCACCCCGTCCATACCAAGGGCCGCAGCGCTCCGGAAGATGGCCCCCACATTCGTGGGATTCACCACATTCTCCAGTATCGCCAACCGCTTTCCGGGCCCGATCATCTCAGAGACCGCCGGCAGCACCGGCCGCCGCATGGCGCACAGCACCCCTCTGGTCATCCGGTAGCCGATGAGATCCTGCAGCACCCGTTCAGATGCCACATACACCGGCGCCTCATTCTCATACCCCTCCAGCATGGTCAGGGTCTTCTCCAACTGAGCCTCCTCCACCAGATAGGAAAGGGCCTCGCAGCCAAAGTCCAGGGCCCGCTGCACCACCTGCAGACTCTCAGCCATGAACACGCCCCGCTCCGGCTCAAAATAGTGCTCCAGCTGGGGCTCCCTGGTCTGCCTGTACATATCCAGCTCCGGCAGCAGCAGGCTCGTCACGGGAATTACCGGGTGTTTCTTCATAAATATATACCTCATTACAGCCGGAACAGGATTTCCCGGTGGTCCCGGATGACATGCTCCTCTGCCAATGGAGACGCAGCTGTCCACTTTTCCTCCGGATCGTACCAGAGTCCCAGAAGCCCCGCCTCCCTGGATCCAAGGGCATCCAGTTCCAGATTGTCTCCGATGAACAGGCAGTTTTCTCCGGGGCAGCCGGCCTTGGCAAGAACCAGATCAAAGAAAGCCCTGTCCGGCTTGTCAAATACGGACTCCTCACTGGTGACCATAAAGTCTATATATTTCCCCAGCCCCAGGCGGGACAGCTTTTTATACTGCATCATGGCAGTCATGTTGGTGCCGATGCCCACCCGGATCCCCTTCTCCTTCAGGGTCTCCATGACCTCTTTGATATAGGGCATCGGTTCCATACGATCCAGAATATAGTCCCAGTACACATGATAAAGCTCCTGCACCGCCGGAAACAGAGGCAGTCCCATACGCTCCAGAGTATAGGTAAGCCGCAGGGTCCGGCTGTGACAGGTCCCCACGATTTTATCCTCCCCCAACACGTGGCCCAGGTCCTCATAAGATCGGCCGTATATCCTCAGAAACTCCTCCCGATCCGCTCCCAGCATGTCCCGGGCTCTATCTGCCAGGGCCTCTGTGGCCAGGGGGTGGAGGTCAATAAAATCATACAGGGTATCATCCAGATCATAGATGACGCATTGGATCTTGTTCATGGTATCGTCTCTTTCCGCCGATGATGCCGGGAGGCTCTTGCCCTCTCATTATTCATATCCCGGCCGGCTCCCCGGGAAAGTCCTGCTTTCGAAGCTTTCCCGCTTATTTCTCTGTATTATACCCCGGCATTCCCCGAAAGAATAATTTTTCTTCTCTTTTACTGTGATATAATCATCCGGTACTGCATTCCTCACGAAAGGAGTATGCCATGTTTGCATGTAAGAATTGCGGCGGCAAGGTGGTTTATAACGTAGAACAGCGCTGTCTGATCTGCGAGTTCTGCGGAACACCTTTCCCCATCGATGCCTTCGATGAATCCACCGCCGACAATGTCACCACAGCCGCGGACCCCACCACTTACGAGACCAACGTGTTTATCTGCCGCAACTGCGGCGCCGAAGTGGCTTCCACGGATAATCAGATCGTCAGCTTCTGCTCCTACTGCGGCTCCCAATCTGTCCTGTACGAAAAGACCGCCCGTCTTAAGAAGCCTCAGGTCATGATTCCCTTCCGCATGTCCAGAAATCAGATGCACCAACTGTACCGCAATCGGCTGCAGAAGGTCAAGTATCTGCCTCCGGAATACACCGACCCCCGGTACATCGATTCCATGCGGGGCATCTATATCCCCTTCTACGCCAACTCCGTGGCCATGAGCAGCCCCGCTACCATCAAGGTCACCCAGATCACGGACATCAACAGCTCCCAGTACCGGGTGGACGAGATCCAGGCCACCATCACCGCTGCCAGCGGACAGATCCCCTACTATACCGACGCATCATCCGCTCTGGAGGATGCTATCACTGAGGCCATTCAGCCCTTCCCTCCTCAGGAGATCATCCCCTTCAACCCCGCCTATCTGGCCGGGTTTTATGCGGACCAGGCGGATGTGCCTCCGGAAAAATACATTCCCTCCCTGCTGGAGAAGGCAAATGAAGACGCTGTCGCCTCTGTGAACCGCATCATGGGAGAGCAATCCAAAGTAGACATGATGGGAAAGTATCCCAAAGGCTATCCCCAGGGCCTACCCTTTTACTGCAAAGGGTACCATAACGCCCTCTTCCCCGTGTGGTTCCTGACCCGCCGCCATAAAGACCGGGTGTCCTACGCGGTGGCCAACGGCGCCACCGGTCAGATGACCATGGATCTTCCCGTGGATACCAGGAAATACTGGACTGTCACCGCCATCATTGCCGCCGTTTTGTTCGCGGTTCTGGCGCTGGTCTGCTCTCTGACCGCCAAAACCACTTTATCTCTGATTACACCCTTTACCTGCTTTGTCATGTTGACCTTCCATAAGCAGCTGCGTAAAGTCATGGAGAAGGAAACCCATCTCTTTGATGTGGGAAGCCCCGGGTATGATGCGGCTAAAGCGGAAAAGTATAAAGCTCAGCAGAAGAAAGTGAGCACCGGGCCCTTCTTCCTTTTCGTGGGCCTTTCCCTGGGCGCCTTTCTTCTGTATGTCGGAGAAGGGTATTGCCCTGTCTTCGGCTTCGTTTCTGCCATTTTCGCTCTGGTACAGATGTGCAAAATTGCCTCTGTATCCTCCGGAATACAGGATAAGAGTCTTCTCCTGTCCGGCATCTTCTCCTTTATCATGGTGCTGATCGCTTCCGTCATCCTGATCCTGCAGCCGGTCTATGACTATTGGTACTACCTGGGTGCCATCTGCACTTTAGCCGGTTCTCTGGTGCCCGGCACTCAGCTGTGCAGAGTCTATAACCTGCTGGCCAGCCGTCCGCTGCCCAACTATTTCCAGAGGGAAGGAGGTCTGAATCATGCGCGCTAAACGAATTCCGGTTCTGCCTCTCCTGCTGGTTCTGTCCCTGTATCTGAGCACCGCTGTGCTGGCGAGTGAAGCGGTCTACACCAACGCAGCCACCGGCTACGGAGTGTACATTGACGATCAGGCCGATCTGCTGACAGAGGAAGAAGAAGCTTCACTGGCCGCTGCCATGAGAGCCGTCACCGGCTACGGAAATGTCATCTTCCTTACCACGGACTACAACCGCACCTCCGCCGGCAGCTACGCCAAGGACTATATATACACCAATTTCGGCAATGCCTCCGGCGCTCTGTTCCTCATCGACATGGATAACCGGGAGATCTACCTCTGCTGTGAGGGAGCCATATCTAAAATAATCACCAACAGCTACTGCAATTCCATTACCGACAATATTTACACCTATGCCACCGACGGGGATTATCTGGGCTGCGCCAAGGGCGCTTTCTCCCAGGTCTATACCCTTATGGAGGGCGGCCGCATTGCCCAGCCCATGAAGTACATCTCTCTGGCCCTCTTCTCTATGGCAGCGGCAGTGCTGATCAACTTCCTGGTGCTGGTCTCCTCCCGAAACAACTTCAATTACCGGGCAAAGAAATCTGCAAACTTTAATGTCCAGCCGGGCAGCAGCGCCGGAACCGCCGACGGACTTAACCCCATCGTGCCTGCCATTTTGGGAACGGCTCTTATCAGCTCCCATATCCGAACAGTTTCTTCCTCTGACGGCGGAGGCTCAAGCAGTGGAGGCGGCGGAGGCGGCGGTGGCGGCTTCTCCGGAAGCGGCGGCGGTCACAGCTTTTGAAAACAGTCTTTTCCTATAATAACTCAAAAGGACCACTCCCTCCGTATCGTCGGATAGGGTGGTCCTTTTCTGTATCTGCGTCAGCAGCCGCTTCCCAGTTTGTCCTCCATGATGCTGTCCATCTCTTCCGGATCCTTTTGGAGAATGAAAGCCAGCTCCCCAAACAGGATCTTTTTAGCATCCTTGAAGTACTTCTCGTCCATACGGTGCAGCCTGCGCCCCAGCTTCTTCTGTTCTATCTGCTGTTGGTGCAGGGTGCGGATGAGACTCATCAGCTCCTCCCGCTGTCCTCTCTTAACGATCTCCCGGTAAGCTTCCTTTCTAAGATTTTCATTAACGATCCAGATATCGGCGGCGGTGCCGATGGTCTCCATGATGCGGCCGGCTTCTTCCGGGCTCAGCAAGGTCTTCATCTTGGCCAAAGCGGTCTCATTGTTCATGGGCACAAACAGACGGCAGCGTTTATCTGACAGGGGCTGCAGTACATAGTTTTCGCTCCTGTCTTTCTCATCTGTCTGGGTGCCGATTACCTCACAGACCCCATGCAGTCCGAAAACCACATATTCTCCGATCAACCCTGCCATTTTACACCATCCGTTTCTGCTTAAAACTCAGCCAAAAGCTTATAAAAGTCTTCTTTTACTTCCTCCGGCCCTTCAATGCGGATTTTTCCGCCAAAACCTACGATCCAACTGTAGAACATGGGACTCTTCTCCACATCCACCATGGCTCTGAAGCGTCCGCCCTCCAGAGGCGTGGTGTCTACATCTTCACCGAAACGCTCAACCACATAGTCCATCATATCGTCTGTGCACAGCAAAGACACCCGAACCCGCTGTCCGCTGAACATACTGAAAGCTCCGGCAATATGAGCATCCAGCTCTTCCTTGGGCGGACGAGGACGAGCCTTCTGATAGGTTTCTTTCAGCTCCATCATGCGGTCCACCCGGAACTGGCCCAGACTCTGATGCTTCTCGGAGAAGCCGATGACATAGTAATTCCCGTCGTTGTAAACCAGCTCATAGGGAGAAAAGGTATAGTATTCACCATTGTTGGCAAATCCTACTTCCTTATATCTGGTATAGCGGCGAAGCCGGAAGCGGACCTGATGCTTGGCGCGAATGGCCGCGAACAGACGGTCCACATTCAGCAGCACCTGTTCGTTCTTGGATTTTCTGGTACCATTGCTGTACAGCGGATGCCGAAGCTCCTTCCTCTGGGCCTCGCTGACAAACATGGTCAGGGCGTTTTCGATCTGATTGGTCTTATTGCGGGAAAGGAAATGGGAGGCCTCCAGTGTGTCCACCAACAGCTTCACCTCGGCAAAATCCATACCCCTGTTTCCGATAAAATATCTGTTTTTCTCGCATCGGTTGCAAATAATATCGATGCCGAAATCCTGCAGCTCTTTGATATCAGCTGTCAGAGTTTTTCTTGTGACGGTAATGCCATTTTGTTCCAGGTACCGAGTCAACTCGGCAATGTCTGTGGTGTGGTCCTCGTCGGTCTTCTCCCACATGTATTTGAGGATACTGAGCAGTCTGTTCTTGTTTTCCATCTCGGCCTCCGAATGGTTATTTCGCCATGTTCAGCGTTTGGTTTGGTAGAGCAGGGTCTGACTGGTTGTACATTTTTTACACAAAAAAGCCTCTTTGGGATTATTTTATAAGGATTTGAGGAAAAAGGAAAGAACTTTCCATTGACTTTTTCCGCTTTTCTTAATAATTTAAACATTAACATTCACCCGTGGACAGAACCAGAAAGAGTTATACCCCACATATCAGGATATCTGTCCGCAAACTCTCCGGGACCACCGCCGGCCAGGGAAGCCAATCCCCTTTTCCCATTCAGCATGCCCACGGGGTTCTCTGACACTCACTCTTCCCTTCAGGTCGATCATCATGAAATTCTCTGCTTTCTTGTCTCAGCATCTGCCCTCCCAGAAAAAGCTGCTTCTTGTGAAAAAGAAACAGCGCCCCGTTATCCCGGACCCCCTGCGCCATGCCGGCAGCCGCAGCGGAGGCAGCTTTCGTCCGGTGGATCAAAAGGCTCCCTATCCGGAGGCTGTCTGCTTCCATACCACCGGCGAGTTCAGTCGCCGTCCTGATGGTGCCGGAACCTATAAGGCCCACTGCTGTCCCACCGCCATCACCAACCTGCTGCTGACCTATAACCGGGCAGGTCTTGCTCCCAAGGTGGGCTTGCACTCTCCCGGAAGCCTGTTTATCGACATCGCCGAGTGGGGCCGCCGCCGATTGCTGTACTGGAATATGTTTCTCCTGAACTACTTCGGTGGTGTTTCCGTGCCTCTGACCGGACTTTACCTCAGGGCCATGCTGCGCCGGTACGATTTCCATCCCCGCCGGGTGCTTCCTCACCTTCTGTTTCCCCGCAGAGCCCTGATCCGCTCCATGGAATCAGGTCACCTGGGCATCGTGTCTGTATTGGCTCATCCAACCTATCACTCTCATACTATGATGCTCTGTGGGCTCACCACCCTGGAGAACGAACAGGGAGACCGGCTGCACTACATCCGGCTGGCGGATGGCTGGGGACATGAACCCCGGTATCTTTGCGTGGAGGACCTTGGACTGTTTCTGTTCTGGGACATCCGGGTGTAATTTCCCCTGGAATTTTGCAGCAGGCTTCTGCCTTCGCCTTGATTTTTTCTTCAAAGCATAAAAACAGCCCCCGACGCTTCTGTCACATGACCATGCCGTCATGAAAAAGAAGTGTCAGGGGCTGTATTCTGTATCAAGGATCAAATTACTGAAAATCTATACTTCCCTTGTATCCGCCGCACTGGATGATCCCCACATAGGTGATTCCCTGCTTCAGCACAATGGGCTCCCCGTCTCTGGTTTCAAAATGAAACACATCATAAACGCCGTCCTTATACCATCGAATCTGGACTGCGGCGCCTCCGGCGAAATAGTATCCGGTGCCTTCTGTCAGATCCATGACCATATGACCCTCATCATCTGCCGGGTAAGTATTGGCATAGATCGCGATCACATTAGAAAAGCTGACCGGCTCTTCCCCTCCGTCCGTCATAGGCTCCCCGTACTGAGAGGCACTGTACGTTTCTGCGGTCTTATCATATATGAACTTTGTTGTCTTGCCTCCCGCAAAGGTCACCACAACATCTTCTGCCTGTTTGCCGGAGGCCAGTCCCTCCCACCGACCGAAGGTCAGCCCGTAGGTTCTGTCGTAGGCAGAATTGTGAATGATACGGTATCCCAGGTGCTCGTCAGCGGAGGAAACACAGAAAGAGCCGTCTGCAAAGAGGCTGTATTCCTTTCCATGGAGCTGCCTCTCCTGATCCAGAAAAAAGGTTCCGGAATTGAAGGCATTGTTGGCCGCATCAATGACTGCCAAACCATAGGTGTCCAGCATCCTCTCGGTGCCCTCATCCCCTTCCGAGGAATGGACCAGTATGGCATCATACCCCAGGGCGATCTCCACCTGATAGCTTCTGGCCCCATCAATGGCTCCGACGCGGGACACTTCCTCCGGGTCTGTAATCAGGAACATGAGATTGGTAAAGGAGTTCTGATCCGGCACCTCCAGAACCCACTCCGCATGGGAGATCCCGCACAGCGGCATGGCAACGCTCATGTTATTGACAATAAAAGCATAGGGTCTGTGTTCACCCATATTGCTCAGGGCAGACTCCCCCGTCAGGGGGAACAGCCGAAGCTCTTCGCTGCCAATAACAGCATCCGCTTCCGGATCTGCCTGTTCAGCCCCTTCTTCCTCCTTCTCGGCTGCATCCATCTCGTTCAGAAGGAGCTGCTCCAGGTCCCCGGAACAGCCGGTGACCAGCAAAGACAGGAGGCACAGAAGCGCTGTCATCAGCTTCCATGTATGTTTCATTCTCAGCCTTACGCTTCCGTTCTCACGGTCTTCGGCTCATAGCCGGCTTCACGGATGACAGCCATCAGTTTCTCTGCATCCAAAGCTTCCTCAGAGGTGATGACGGTCTGTCCTGCCAGATGAGAGGAAGCCACATCCGTAACAGCAAATGCTTTCTTTACAGCTTCATTTACGTGCTTTTCACAGTGCATGCACATCATGCCTTCAACGGTAACGATGGTTTTCATGTCAGCTCCTTTTCTTATCCCAGATGGAAGGTCTCCAACAGCAGGATATAACACAGAGAATAGTAAATGATGACCGCAAGGAAATCATTCAGGGTCGTAATGAAGGGACCGGAGGCCACAGCCGGGTCTACGCCGATCTTCTTAAAGAACATGGGGATAAAGGTGCCGATGGCACTGGAAAATGTCATGGCAATCATCAGGGAGACGCCGATACATCCGCTGATCAGGAAGGCAGTACCTGCGGGCTGTCCCTTTCCCAACATAATGTACACACCCACCAGCAAAATGGAGAACACACCCAGGATCAAGCCGTTGAACAGACCATTGCGCACTTCCTTCAGGAACTGACGCACCTTTTGCTTTCCTGTCAGAGCCTCATCCGTCAGAACACGGATGGTAACAGCCAGAGACTGGGTACCGGAGTTACCGGACATATCCAGAATCATGGACTGAAAAGCCATGATGAGGGTCAGACGGGAGACCACCTTCTCGAAGATACCCACCACAGCGGACACTCCCAGACCCAGAACCAGCAGGGCCATCAGCCAGGGGAGTCTCTTGCGCAGGCTCTGGATCAGAGGCTCCTCAATATCTTCCTCTGCAGTCAGACCGGCCAGCCTTGCATAGTCCTCACCCATCTCTTCGTCCACCACCTCAATAATATCCGTGGAGGTGATGACACCAATGAGCTTGTTAAAATTATCCAGTACGGGAATTGAGTTTTCCGAGTAATCCTTCAGCTTTTCAATACAGTCATCAATGGTCTCATGACCGTATACATAAGGGAAGGAGGTCACGATGAGATCCTCCAGCACCCCGTCCTGACGGGCAATGATCAACTCCTTCAGATCGATAGCACCGTAAAAAGCGCCGCTCTCGTCCACCACGAAAAGGGTGGAAATGTTGTCGTTCTCGGCAGCCTGGGCAATGAGCTCCGTCATGGCCCCCTTGATGCTGAGGTTCTCCCGAATCACAATATAATTGGTGGTCATGCGGGAACCGATCTCCTCTTCATCAAAGGAAGCAATCAGGCGCACATCCTTCCGGGACTCCTCGTCCAGCAGATCGATGAGCAGCATCCGCTTCTCCCGGGGGATCTGCCGCAGAATGGCCACGGCCTCGTCCGGCTCGATCTCCGTGATGACAGCGGCTGCCCTCTTGGGATCCATTTCGTTCAGGTACTGGCTGGCCTCTTCTTCATCCAGATATTCCATAATATCGGACAGCATCACATCGTCCAGTACCCGGTAGACCTTGATGCGCAGGGCAGGACTCAGGTCCTCCAGCACCTCGGCAAGGTCACTGGCATGGTAATTTTCCAGTTTGTCCCGCATGATCTTGGGAGAGGCATTGGACCGAATGATATTTCGTATTTCCTCCCCATAATCCGGGCGTTCCAGAGGTTCATCGGCATTTATGCTGCCGTGTTCCACAGGTTCAAGGTCATCAGGAACCTTCTCCGGACTGTCTTCCATGCTTGTCTGAAGAATTCTTTCTTTGTCTTCCATGATAGCCTCCTTTCGCCTCGGATCCGAGATCTGCGAATTTAGTCTACTTGAGCTGATACCGCTTTATCAGGTACCACCTTCCATAACGCTGACTGATGATAAAGGCAATTTCAAACAGGGCAATGCCCAGACCCAACAACAGAAAAAGCACAAACCAGCCCCATCCGTGAATGAGGATGGGTCCAAGAATAACGGACAGGACAGAGAAGATGGCATTCAGCAGATGGATCAGCTCATCCTCACACATGTTGAACAGGATAGTCTCCAGGTTACTGTGGTCATCGTTGGGCATGAAATCCTCATGTAAATAATTCGGAAGAACTCTTTCCCAATCATCCACACGAAGCTTATATCTGAAGAACTCTTCCCCCTCATCGCCCCCTAAATTGGTATAGTAAAACACGCTGCGCCAGTTGAAGAACTCCTCCGGAAGAAAAGCCACGAACCAGCTGATACACAATCGGACGAACACATGATATCCGAGAGTTCCTATCAGGATCGCCAGAACTTTAAAAACGGGGCGCTGGTTATCAAAGTAAAGCAGAAGGACCATCAGTATCAAAACAAATAGGATGACAGACGCTGTTCCCATTTTCTTTCTTCTTTCATCCTGCAGCATGACGGTCCTCCTTTCCTGAGATCTTTCATTGATTTTTGCAGGCAGAATCCAAGACCTTTATCTTCGGATTCCGTCTCCAGAATTTGCGTAAAATTTTTTATGGATTCTTTCCATTCTACCGACTTCTCTCTCCGGTGTCAATGCAGATTGACACCGGGAGGGTCAAGCTGTGCCCTCATTATGGAAAGGAACAGATGAACTTATGCTCAGCAGAAGGGATTCTCTGTCGGGTAGGGCAGGGCAGCGGGCCGGTTGTAGGCGATATCCTTAACACCCAGGAAGCGGAACACCTCAAACAGGGCTTTTCCGTAATGTCCGAAGGCAACGGCTCCGTGGTGGGGATAGCGCTTTTCGATGAGCACATGACGGTAGAAGCGTCCCATCTCGGGAATGGCGAACACACCGATGCCTCCGAAGGAGGTGGTAGCCACCGGCAGCACTTCACCCTGGGCCACATAGGCTCTGAGAACGCCTTCGCTGTCGCACTGGAGGCGGTAGAAGGTGATCTCGCCGGGAGCGATGTCTCCCTCCAGGGTACCGCGGGTAAAGTCGGGCTCGCTTCCCTGAGGCTCCAGGAGACGGTGCTGGATCAGCTGATACTTAACAGCTCGCTCTGCGCACATCTTGCAGCTGGGTGTATTTCCGCAGTGGAAGCCCATGAAGGTGTCCGTAAGCTTATAGTCATAGGGGAACTTGCCCTGAATGCTCTCCTTGTACATGGATGCGGGCACGGAGTTGTTGATATCCAGCAAGGTCACTGCATCCTGAGAGATGCAGGCTCCGATATATTCGCTGAGGGCGCCGTAAATGTCTACCTCGCAGCTGACGGGAATGCCACGGGAGGCCAGACGGGAATTCACATAGCAGGGTTCGAAGCCGAACTGCTGGGGGAAGGCGGGCCAGCACTTATCCGCAAAGGCCACATACTGACGGGCACCCTTGTGCTGCATGGCCCAATCCAGCAGAGTCAGCTCGAACTGGGCCATGCGCACCAGCATATCCTCGTAGTAACGCCCCTCCCCCATTTCCTGCTTCATATCCTCACAGACCTGAGGAATGCGGGGATCGTTGGCGTGCTCTTTAAAGGAGACCAGCAGATCCAGCTCGGAATTCTCCTCGATCTCCACACCCAGCTCATAGAGTCCCTTGATGGGAGCGTTACAGGCAAAGAAATCCTGGGGTCTGGGTCCGAAGGTGATGATCTTCAGATTCTTCAGTCCCACGATGGCTCTGGCCACAGGCACGAAGTCTGCAATCATAGCAGCGATATCCTCTGCGGTACCCACAGGGTAGGAGGGAATGTAGGCCTTCAGATGGCGCATACCCAGATTGTAGGAGCAGTTCAGCATGCCGCAGTAGGCATCGCCCCGTCCATTGATCAGGTCCCCATCGCCTTCAGCGGCTGCCACATACATGACAGGACCGCCAAACTTCTGAGCAATGAGAGTCTCGGGCGTCTCGGGGCCGAAATTTCCCAGGAAGACCACCAGGGCGTTGCACTCGGCCTTATTTACATCTGCAAGGGCTGCCAGCATGTCCTTCTCGTTTTCAATGGTCACGGGACACTCGTACAGCTCCCCCTTGAAGGCAGCTTTGATGTTAGCCCGTCTCTTCTCGGAAAGGGCAATGGGAAAGCAGTCACGGGATACGGCCACCAGGCCCAGCTTGATCTCGGGAATGTTTGTCATGATGAGTTCCTTCTTTCTTAATTTTCAGAGTTTATTTGACGGAAAGATTCTCTCCTGTAAGTCCGATCCAGGCGCCGTTTCCTGCCTCGGCGCTGTCCTTGTGAGCCAGGAGCCACTTGTTTCTGGCAAACAGCATTTTATCCTCCGGGGTCAGGATCTTTTCGTTGGCATTTTCCTTCGCGGTTCCTTCGGGAGCAGCCGGCTTCTCGGTGTTGGTGCCCCTGGGAAGCAGAATGGCCACCCTGAAGCCCTCTTCCTCCACCTGGCAGGGAGCATAGTGCAATGTGGTGGCAAAGACCTCCACCACAGCCCCGGCCGGCGCCCGGAAGGCTTTGACGCAGGAGGTGTCCAGCTTTCCTTCGGTGATCTCCGCTCTTTGGGCTACCAGCAGGATGAAATCTCCGGTACCGATGTTGATCTCACTGTCCCGGTGGTACTCCAGACAGTTCAGCATCACATTATGTCCCCAGCACATACCCAGCTGCATGGGCATGCCGCCGAAGCCGCTGTACTCCAGCTCCCGGAAGATTCGGCAGCTTTCCAGCTCAGGAATAGAGGGCTCATAGGCCACCCCCTCCGGGGGCATGGGGATCTGATCCATGGCCTTCACCAGCTCTGCTGTGTCGATACCGGTAATCACCTGACCATAGGCTTTGAATTCCGGATCAAAAACGGAATAGATCTTCATAGGCTATCCTTTCTGCATCGGTCCCGGCCATGCGGGAGCCTCTGCGGCGCATTTTCCTAATTATTCTGAAAAGAAATTCTTAAGAGCCGGGTATAGCTTTCGGAATTTTCTGTATTGCTTCTCGTATCTGGCGGTGATCTCCGGATCCGGTTCCACCCGTCCCCGAAGGCTGAGAAGGGCTTCGCAGCAGGAGGGCACATCCGCAAAGAGGCCGGTACCCACCATGGCCAGCATGGCGCCGCCGTAAGCCGGTCCCTCCTCTGTCCGGGGAAGAGTCAGGGGGATGCCCAGCACATTGGCAATGATCTTCTGCCAGAGAGCAGACCGGGAGCCGCCTCCGCACAGGCCGGAGGTCTCCACCTTCAATCCCCGGGCCTTAATGACCTCCAGGGAATCTCTTAATCCGAAGGCTACTCCCTCCAGCACCGCCTGGACCATGTCCTTCCGAGTGGTATCCAATCTCATGCCCACGAAGGATCCCCGGGCATTGGTGTCGTTGATGGGGCTCCGCTCTCCCATGAGGTAGGGCAGGAACATCACATGGTTCCGTCCCAGATCCTCCTCGGAGATATCCGCCTGCTCCTCTGCGTAGGATGCGGCTTTCAGGATGTC
Organism: Lachnospiraceae bacterium; assembly: GCA_021442595.1. GTDB lineage: Bacteria > Bacillota > Clostridia > Lachnospirales > Bianqueaceae > RUG760. The sequence continues at coordinate 36,317 of JABUST010000095.1, forward strand.
ATCGCAGAACCACATATTGCAGGAGGCGGCAGAAAGCATGCAACCCATAAGATGATATTTCCCCGTGGCATGGGGGAAAGCGTGAATGCTGCCTCCGGGAACCGATGTAAACCGGTCCGAAGCAATGAACAATGTTCCGGAAGTACCCAGAGAAATATTGCAGTCTCCGTCCTTCACCGTGCCGGTACCGATGGCTGCGGCGGCGTTGTCTCCTGCGCCGGCCACCACCGTCGTCTCCTCCTCCAGTCCGGTGGCCGCTGCCACCTCTGGAAGAAGTGTGCCTACCACCTCATAGCTTTCATAAAGCTTGGGCATCTGCTCCCGGCGGATATTGCACAGAGACAGCATCTCTTCCGACCAGTCCCGGTGCTCCACATCCAAAAGCAGCATACCGCCGGCATCGGAATAGTCCGTCACATGCATGCCTGTCAGCTTGTAATTGATGTAGTCCTTAGGCAGCATGATCTTACAGATGCGTTTGAAATTCTCCGGTTCATGCTTTCTCATCCACAGAAGCTTGGGGGCCGTAAAGCCCGCAAAGGCAATGTTGGCGGTCTCCTTCATAAGATGACCCGTCCCCACCACGGAATTCAGAAATTCCACTTCCTCGGCGGTACGTCCGTCATTCCATAATATCGCCGGGCGAATGACCCGGTCTTCATTGTCCAACACCACCAGACCGTGCATCTGTCCGCCGCAGCCGATGCCCCGGATCTCTTTGGCGGGAATACCTTCTGTCAGAGTCTTCAGCCCCTTCACGACCGCTTCCCACCAATCCTCCGGACTCTGCTCAGACCAGCCGGGAGCCGGAAAATCCAGGGGGTAGGTATCCGAAAAGCTCCGGCAGATCTGCCCTTTTTCATCCAAAAGGATCAGCTTTACATTGGTGGTTCCCAGATCGATACCGATGTAGTACATAGCTTGCTCCCCTTTTTCGTAATATCTTTGTCAGCGCGCCCCTTCGGGGGCCGAACCTTTCCCTACATTATATATAAAATGAGAGGATAATGAACAGACGGAAATCCGAAAAATCTGTAAATTATGATTCCATACCCAGGATGCCCCTTGTTTTGACCTCCCGACAAGGCTACACTTGTGATGATCCGCTGCTAACACTTTAACCAGCATATATTCAGGAGGCCCCTATGAAACAGGACATCTCTCTCATCGACCCCAACTTTCTCGCCCGGAGCCCTTTGACCACGGAGTTTGACTGGTATGACATCACCCGGGCCCCCATGGAGATCCGGGGCCTCGCCCTGCACCAAGGAGACATGTTCTGCCGTCTTCCAAAGGAGCTGCTTCCCCAGATGAGCGAAGGGGTTCAGGCCCTTTCTTATCACACAGCCGGAGGCAGAGTCCGTTTTCGTACCAATGCTCCGAAGATTGCCCTGCGGGTCTGCTCCCGCTACGCCAACATGATGTCCCACATGCCCCTTACCGGCAGTGCCGGAGTGGATGTGTACATTAACGGCCGTTTTCAGGGATCCGTCCGCCCCTCGGGAGACCGGGCCGGCTGGTACGAAGGAGTCGTCCTTGATCCCTATATCCCTCAGCCCGGGGCACCTGCCGGCTCTGTATATCCCGGAGCCCGGGAGGGACTTCAGGATGTAGAGATCAACCTTCCCCTCTACAACGGTCTCACCCATATGCTGGTGGGCATCCCAAAAGGCTGCACTCCGGAGCCTCCGAGGCCCTATGCCCTGGATACTCCCATCGTCTACTACGGTTCTTCCATCACTCAGGCCGGCTGCGCCTCCCGCCCCGGCAACAGCTATCAGAGCCACATCTCCCGGTGGCTGGAGGCGGATTATATCAACCTGGGCTTCTCCGGCAATGCCAGAGGTGAAAAAGAAATGGCTGCATACATTGCCTCCCTGCCCATGAGCGCCTTTGTGTGCGATTATGACCACAATGCTCCCTCTTATCAGCATCTTCAGGAGACACACGCCCCACTTTACAGGGCCGTTCGGACTGCCCATCCCCATATTCCCATCGTCTTCATCACCCGCCCGGATACAGACTCTCCGGTGTATGCCGCCATGGAAGAGGGGTATATTCGAAAATGCTATGATGTTATCTATGGAACCCACAGGGAAGCCCTTGATGCAGGAGACACCAATGTATGCTTTATTGACGGCAGTTCCCTCTTTGGCAGCGAAGACCGAGATGCCTGTACGGTAGATGGCTGCCACCCTAATGATCTGGGATTCTATCGCATGGCAAAGGCAATTTATCCTTGTCTTATAGAAAGATTACGGAATAACAAACCCGTCCAATTCTCTTAGTGGTGAATTGCAAAAGTAAGCTCGGGTTTGCAGAAGTAAATTCCAGATTCCCGGAATCCT
>JABUST010000105.1 GCA_021442595.1 Lachnospiraceae bacterium
TCCCGAGTGGCCAAAGGGGACAGACTGTAAATCTGCTGGCAATGCCTTCAGTGGTTCGAATCCACTTTCCCCCACTCCAGCCGTAAGGCTGTTGACTAAATATCGCGGAGTAGAGCAGTTGGTAGCTCGTCGGGCTCATAACCCGAAGGTCGGTGGTTCAAGTCCTCCCTCCGCAACTCAAATTAAACCGCTTTTATAGCGGTTTTTTTGTATAAAATAGCACAAACGTTCATTCAAAATTGTATTATAATACGTATAGATGAATTCAATCTCTTCTTTATAGGAGGACTACACTATGATGCTTCTTGAAGCAACCCTTGCAACTAACCTTTGGTTTCTTATTCCTGTTGTCGTGATTGGTGGTATTGTAGCATTGATCAATTTTTTCAACAAGAAGAACGAAAAGAAGAAATAAGACAGGCAGCACCACCAGCATCCTTTTCATTAAGAGACAGGTTTCATACCTGTCTTTTTATTTTCTCATAATTTGCTTTACAGCCTGTGTTATAATGGGTTTGCTTTTATCCTTTCTGTTTTGGGAGGCTTCATCATGGATCTATGGATCTATCCCGCATTTTTCATTATCAGTCTTCTGGCGTCCATCATAGGTGCTATTTGCGGCATCGGCGGTGGAGTCATCATTAAGCCTACGCTTGACCTTTTTGGGGTGGCAAGTGTTAAGACGATCAGCTTTCTCAGTGGCTGCACAGTCCTTTCCATGAGCTGCTACAGTGTTGTGAAAGGCATCCTCTCCAAAGAACAGAAAATAGACATGAAGGTGGATATGCCTTTGGCCATCGGAGCTGTGGTGGGCGGTATTGCCGGCAAGAAGCTATTTACATATTGCGTCTCTGTTTTTCCAAATGCAGACCGTGTAGGAGCCATTCAGGCGGTCTGTCTGGGATTTGTGACCCTCGGAACGCTGCTTTATACTATCTTTAAGAACAAGATCACCGGAAAGCATGTCACCTCTCCTGTTGTGGGTATATTTCTCGGTCTTGCTCTGGGCATCATGTCAAGTTTTCTCGGCATCGGCGGCGGTCCTATCAATCTGGTGGTGCTTTTCTATTTTTACAGCATGGAGACGAAGAAGGCAGCCCGGAGCAGTCTGTATGTGATCCTCTTCTCTCAGGCTGCGAGCTTTATCATCACTCTGGTGGAGAAGAGTGTTCCGGAGTTTGATTGGATCTGCCTGCTGGTCATGGTGATCGGTGGTATCGGTGGCGGCGTACTTGGAAGAAAGATCAACAAGAAGATCCCCGGGTCCACTGTGGACAAACTGTTTATGGGATTGATGGGCGTCATCATCTTGATCTGTGTGTATAATGCCATTAGGTTCTCTGTCTGATGCAGGGAGTGGATCCATCCGTGTATTGGATACGAATACATGGTAAATATGCGGCTTGGAACAGGATATCTGAACATGGTATAAGGCGCAGAGGATACGAAATACAGATTCTTTATTTTTAGATTTGGAGCCGAAGAATGAACCAGGAGATACAAAATATCATAGAAGGCTTTGACGGCGTCATGGCTCTTTCCTTTATTCGAAAGGACGGAACTGTCCTGGAAGAGTGTAACAGCAGCCTTCCTCTAAGCATTGCCAGCGTGGGGAAGCTGTTTATACTGGGGACCTTGCTGGAAAAGTGCCAGAAGGAGCCTGAGCAGTATTCTCTTCACCACAGAATCACTCTGGGCAGGGAAGACCAGGTGGGAGGCTCAGGTCTGCTGCAGTATCTGTCGGAAGGTCTTGAGATGACAATCAGGGATCTTGTGGTGATGATGATGATCGTCAGTGATAATGTAGGAACCAATCAGATCCTGGCATACATAGGAGATCCTGAAGGTGTCTGTAATCATCGGGAGGAAAACACGGATGACAATGAGGGCGTAAGTCCCGAACCATTGTATCGTCTTGGAGACAGGATACAGGGGAAGCGGGGCCTTTGGTACCGGGAGGCCTCCCAAAAGGGAGCGGAGGCAGTCAAAAAGCATCTGAGTTCGCTGGGGATTATGAATTCAGGAGTCCTTCGCCGCATTGCTGTGACAGACGATGAGTTAGAAGGAGGCTTTGCACTGGGCTGTACCGACGAGATGACAGCTTACCTCGTGGCCATAGAGAACGGAAAGGTGCTGGATGAAGCTTATCTGGCTGTGTTTAATGAGATTCTGAAGGACCAGCAGTTCAAAAACATGCTTCTTCGGCATATGAAGCTTGCGGATTTTACGGAAGAGGAGCTTCCGGGTCTGCTGCAGGCGGGTTCCAAGACAGGATACGATGGTGACCGCAGGGCGGACTGCGGTTGGATCTGCACAGAGTCCGGAGAGATGTATCTCTACGCCATCATTGCCAATGGGGGCCGGGATACCCGGTACTCCATGGATAACGAGGCGGAGATGGCCATGGCCGCCATCGGAAGAATTTTGGAGAGAGAGTACCTGACTTAAGGAGGATCACAAGTCGGTCTGAGAGAAGGCAGGAGCCCCGTGGAGAGAAGAAAATCGTCCGGTGAGGATAAGCAGGTAGAGTGAGACTCTCCGACCAGGAGAGCCGGGGGAAGGTATCCGGCAGTTCACTTCAAAGGGAGATTATGTTACAATGAGATAAGCCCTGCGGGGCAAATATGAATGACAAAGGGAAAGACCCAAGGAGGAAGATCATGGCATTACCGGAACAGACACTTGAATTTCGTTATGATACCCAGCTTCTCATTGAGGGAGAGGACCTGGATGAGGATGATATCTTTGACTATATTTCCCAGCATTTTGCGGGGGACTGCTTGTTGGCAGTGGGTGACGAGGATCTGATCAAGATCCATTATCATACCAATGAACCCTGGCAGGTGTTGAAGTACTGCCGCAGTCTGGGTGAGATCTATGACATCGTGGTGGAAGATATGGACCGACAGGCCAGAGGGCTTCACGGTTGAGGAGTCAATTAATGTGGATCCGCTAAAGTGAAATTTACTGAAGCGGCTTCTGCCGGGATGGGCTCCGCTAATATAGAACACTGAAGGAAGGTCATTGGAGGACAAGGGTATGCTGACACAGGGAAAGGCAGGAAATCTGCAGGTTGAGATCTATGAGAGCCGGCTTGCCATGGGTGTAAAGGCGGCTCAGGATGCAGTTAAGGCCCTGAAGGAAGTCATAGAAAAAAAGGGAACGGTGAACGTGATCTTCGCTGCTGCACCCTCCCAGAATGAGTTTCTTGCGGCGCTTTCGGCCTCCGATGTGGAGTGGAGCAAGGTCCATGCCTTTCACATGGATGAGTACATCGGTCTTCCGGAGGATGCGCCTCAGGGATTCGGAAATTTCCTGCGCAGGGCAATCTTTGATAAGGTTCCTTTTGCCTCTGTGGATTATCTGAGAGGCGGGGCCGAGGACATTGAGGCAGAGAGACTGCGCTACAGCCATATGCTGGAAGAGAATCCGGTGGATCTGGTATTTATGGGCATCGGAGAGAATGGTCACATTGCTTTCAACGATCCCGCAGTTGCCCACTTTGATGATCAGAATCTGGTCAGCGTGGTGGAGCTGGATGAGCGGTGCCGCAATCAACAGGTACACGACGGATGTTTTGAGAAACTGGAACAGGTACCGACCCATGCACTCACCCTGACGGTTCCGGCCCTCTTCAGGGCTGAGAAGCTGTTTTGTATGGTACCGGCCGCCACGAAAGCGGAGGCGGTAGAGAAAACGGTTCTGGGAGAGATCCGGGAGATGGTACCTGCCACCGTTATGAGACTGCACAAAAATGCCATACTGTATGTTGATCCGGACAGCGGGAAAGAGCTGCTGGAGGCAGGTTTTGGAGAATAAGGTAAATGAATGCAGATGAAATCAGGAAACTCCTGCTGGAGCCCAACGGACCGGAACGATTCGTCCGGGAGAGCAAGGAACTGAAGGAGGATCTGACAAAAGTGCTGGACCTTGTGTCCGGCATTTCTGTTATAGAGGAGAAGGGTCTGGAGGCAGCGGCACTTGCCTGTCTGATCAGGGCAGGAAAGCAGACGGCGGCCAATCGGCAGATCCGCAATGGCCTGGATAAGGACCGGCTGAGAGAAATGCTGGATAGCCCGGAGCCTAAAGTCAGAAAGAATTGTGCCCGTCTGGTTGGCACATTGCAGCTTACGGAGCTGGATGAGGCTGTGGTCAATGCTCTGGAGAAAGAGCAGTCCTTTATGGTAAGGCCATCCATGGTTCTCTCACTTGGGGCTCTGGGCACTACGGCAGCGAAGCGAGCTCTGGAAGCTCACAGAATTCCGCAGCCGGACGATGATAGTCAGAGAAAGCATCTGGAAGAAGAGGCAGAGGCCCTGAGAAAGGCTTTGGAGAATGTCCGAGCCCATGCTGAGCCGGGAGAAGAGGGGGAGGAGGCAAAGCCATCTCTGACTTTTACCGGTCTGAAGAATCGACATGGAAAGGTGAGGGTGGAGCTTCGAACGGAAAGGGGCTTTGAGGAGGCGCTGGCAGGAGAGATCCGCATGCGCCGGGCAGCGGAAAGGATCGTCTCTGTAAGGCCAGGCTGCGTATTGGTGGAGGAACCCCTGGAGGATGCCCTCCTCAGAGTCCGTTCCTGCAAGGAATGGCTGATCCCTATGGGGGTCTATGGAGGAACCTCCGGAGAAGATGGCGCTATTGAGATCGCCCGCAGAGCTTCTGAGATAGTGCAGGATATGCATAAGGAAGCACCCCCTTACCGGTTCCGGCTGGAAACAGGAACCAGAGAAGGTACGGCGGCCATGGCAAGAAAGATCATGGAGGCTTCCGGAGGCACCTTGATCAATTCTCCCGGGAACTATCAGGTGGAGATCAGAGTGAGAAAGCAGGCTGACGGAAAAGGCTTGCGGGCATGGCTGAAGACCTTCACCATCAAGGATGAGCGATTCTTCTACAGAAAGCAGGCCATATCCGCCTCCATCCACCCGGCAGGTGCTGCAGGTCTGATGCAGATGGTGCTGCAGGCGGGAAAAGAATTAGGCACAGAACTGTGCCGCGAGGGTGGCGTGATCATGGATCCCTGCTGCGGAAGCGGTACGCTTCTCATGGAGAGGGCGATGCTGCCCCGGAAGAAGCCCGCTGCCATGCTGGGAGTGGATATCTCGGAGATAGCCCTGAAAGCGGCGGAGACTAACATACAGGCAGGGAAAGATGTCCTGAAGGGCATGAAAGTAAAGCTGGTAAAGGGCGACCTAAAGGAATTGAGACTTCAGGGGCAGATCAGCGAGGTCTATGCCAACCTGCCCTTTGGAAACCGGGTCGGCAGCCACAAGGAAAACCGGGTTCTTTACAGGAGTCTCTTTGACCAGCTTCCTATATGGCTCAGAGAAGAGGGAATCGCCGTACTGTATTCCATGGAAGGAAAGCTGCTGACAGAAGAAGCAAAACGCTGCAAGGACACGCTGCAGCTGCTTCATGTCCACAGAGTAGAGGCGGGAGGGCTGGAGCCCACCGTCATCATTTTAAAAAAGAAATAAAAAAAGCATCCGCGGACGGTATTTTGAGTAATCGTCTGCGGATGCTTTTGTGCTTTTGCTTGACAGGGCAAGAATACTTCACAACAGCTGCTGTAAGGTTAAGCTATACTGAAGCAGATGCCCGGTTTACGGAGTCTTCGGTGCCTCTGAGGTCTCGGAGCTTTCTTCCTCCGCCTTCTTCTCGGAAGTGTGAATGTGGCACTCCCCAAAGTAGGTGGGAGTATAGCTGCCCGTTTCCATGCAGATGGAGGAAGGATCAAAACCATTGATGGAAGCGATGATGCCGCCGGCATACTTCCAGGGATATGCACAGTAGGGGAAGTCCTCGATTTTATACAGGTTACCCGCCGTAATCTCAGCGATCTCATCATCAAAACGAATCAGGAATACGCGCTTTTCCGTGTCTGTGCAGTAGGGCGTGGCAATCTGGCCGCTTTCCTTACATACAGACAGCTCGATGTGGCGGTTGCAGGAACCTTGAGGCATGCTGTTCCAGTCACAGATATCCGAATTCACACGGGAGCCGCGCTGATCCCGTTCGCAGTAAGGACCGGCATACAGACCGGAGTCCAGACAGGTGCTGACCCAGGTGATCCCCTCCGGGGCATCATGCCAGTAGGAGATGGTCTCCAGAGGCTCATGGACCCGGCCCATGATGACCCGCCACAGGTCCTTATGGGCGCTGTAGCTCAGCAGGTATGCGCCATTGGGATCAATGCTGGAATGTCCGAGACTTTCATAATAGATCTCGGGATAGGTCACATAGTCGAAACCGGACTGAATGGCGCAGGTGTAGTAGTTGGTATACCCCACGAAGGCATAATCATTGGCATCGGAAGTGGTACCGGTCTTACCTGCGGTATATTGATAATAATCGAAATTGCAGGCGGTGGCGGAGCCTTCATTGGCGCCGGTGATGTTGTCACGCATCATGTCCGTCAGCAGATAAGCGGTGGTCTCCTTGATGACGCGATGTGTCTCGGGGACATTCTCAAAGAGCACATTGCCGTTGGTATCTGTGATCTTTGTATACAGCGTAGGCTCAATGTAGACGCCGTCATTGGCAATGGCGGCATAGGCTGCAGTCAGCTCATAGTTCTTGACAGAGCCGCTGCCCAGACAGAGGGAACCTACCATGTCTGTGAGGCCGTCCTCATCGGGCTCCCGGCGCAGGGTACTGATGCCGTAGCTTTCTACATAATCAAAGTTGGTTTCCACGCCCACAGCTCGCATAAACTTAGAGGTAACGATATTCTCGGAGTTGGCGATGCCCCGGCGCATGGTCTGGAAGCCCAGGAACTTGGAGGTGCCCCACCAGTTGCCGGGAATCCAGTCATCCCACTGCATATAGCTGTCATCCATGGTAGCACCGGGATAGAAACCGCCCACATCCAAAGCTGCGGAGTAGGAGGCCAGGATCTTGAAGGTGGAACCGGGCTGTCTGGTGGAGTCCATGGCCCTGTTGATGGACAGATTGGCGGTCTTCTTGCCGCGGCCCCCCGCCATGGCTACAATATGACCATTATGCTGGTCAATGATGGTCATGGAGTACTGGGGCTCCTCCGTGATGGTGATGTTCTCCACATAATCCACACCCTTTACCATGTCGGGGGTCACATGCTTGTCACGGTATTCACCGGCAGCCAGACGGCATTCCTCCTCGGAATAGAACAGACCGTAGGTGTAGAAATTCTCGGTTATATTTCTGTCCTTCTCATCATAGATGGTCAGGGCATAGCTCAGTTCATAATAAGTCTCATCCTGAAACAGATCCCCCCGGGAAAATTCATCATCGATGATGCCCTGAATACGGGAGTCCTGAGTGATGTAGATGGTGATTCCGCCGTGATATACCATGTTGTAGGCATCGTTGGAGGAAAGACCAAGCTTTTCCACCAGATCGTCCTGTACAGCGGAGATGGTGCTGTCTACGAAATAGGAATAGACATCGTTGCTGTCGTCAGCCTCGTAGGCGGCATTGTGGGCCCGGATCTGTACCAGAACCGGCTCGCTCTTGGCGGCCTGGTATTCCTCATCCGTCAGATAACCATTGGCCAGCATGGCATCCAGAACCACCAGCTGACGCTTGCGGGCAGCACCATTGTAGTTCACCAGAGGGTCAAAGGCAGAGGGTGCATTGAAAAGACCCGCCAGAAGGGCGCATTCACCGGTGGTGAGTTCACCTACATGCTTGCCGAAATAGCGCAGAGAGGCAGTTTCCACACCATAGCAGCTGTTGCCAAGGTAATTGTAATTCAGGTAGGACTCCAGAATCAGTTCCTTGGTGCGTTCCTTGCCGTATTCCTTGGACATCATGTCTTCCAGAGTCAGAGCCAGATACCATTCCTGGATCTTACGCTTCAGGTTCTGATCGGGGGTCAGCACCAGCTTTTTGATCATCTGCTGGGTGATGGTGGAACCGCCCTGGGAAGCGCTGTTGGACTTGATGACAGACACACCGGCACGGAGAATGCCCTCCAGATCGATGCCGTCGTGCTCAAAGAAACGTTTATCTTCAACAGCCACCAGTGCGTGGATCAGGTCCTGAGGCATGTTTTCGATGGCTACAGAGGTACGCTGCTCGGCGGTATATATCTCCGTGATGAGATTACCGTCCTGATCCACGATGCGGGAGGTCTCCCCGGAAATGGCAAGGGCATCCAGCGTGATCTCAGGAACGCCGTCCATCAGACCCATGAAGGTCCCCAGCAGCACTCCGGCCAGGGCAAAGCACCCTGCCAGAAAACCCACGCAGGCAATGCGGATGGCATACAGCCAAACCTTGGAATACAGCTTATCACCGTAATTTCCCCTCAGCAGGCGCCGGTTATTATTTTCCCGTTTGGAATAGTTCATATCTTTCCTCGTTTGTTTATTGGCATTGAAAGAAGACCCTGTGATGAAGGCGGCCTGCCCGAAGTGAAGGGAGACCGGACAACAATAAGGGAATTTAATGAATTATAGCAGAAACAGCGACTTTTTTCAATGATGACGGCGTTAAGGACTGATGAAGCTCCCGGAGGGGAACTTCTGCAAGTGAGAGTAATATGGTATAATATCCTGACTATACAGTCACTATCATTGAGGTCCTGACGATACAGTCACTATCATTGAGGTCCTGACGATATAGTCATTACCAATAAAATCCTGACGATACAGTCATTACCATTAAAACAATAAAGGAAAAAGATATGAGTGAACAGAAACCGAAGGGGATGCAGAAATATCCGCCGGAGCAGATGAGGTACTCCTTTGCATCAGAGCCCCGAAGACCTGACTACACAGTGGATCCCCGCTTTGACGATTATTATGACCCCAGGGAGGCAGGAATCAATCAGCAGGCGATGCCACAGGCCTATCCTCAGGGATATTTGCAAGGGTATTCGCAGAACTATCAGCAGCAGAATCCTCAGGGCTATCCTCAGGAAGAGGATCTGACTATGGCGATGCCACAGGATTTTCCTCAGGGACACCGGCAAGGTTATTCTCAAAATTACCGGCAGGGCTATCCCCAGGGGTACTCCCAGAACTATCAGCAGGGCTGTCCTCAGAATTACCAGCAGGGCTACCCCCAGGGTTATCCTCAGAATTACCAACAGGGCTACCCTCAGAACTATCAGCAGGGCTGCCCCCAGAACTATCAGCAGGGTTATCCTCAGAACTATCAACAGGAGATACCTCCGGATTATCCCCGGAATTATCAGCAGGGTCCCTCAAGGTTGAAACTTGAGGATGAGACAGCATCTGAGGAAGAGGTGAACAACAGCCGAGGGGACTACGATTACGAAGGCTATGAGAGCTCCTCTCAGCGCAGGGCCCGAAAGAGAGCCGAGAAGGCGGAAATAGAAGCGGACAAAGATGCGGAGAAGGCACAGAAAGCCTATCAGGAGTACATGGAGGAAGAAGAGCCCAAAAAGAAAAGAAACTTTTTCGGAAAGCTGCTTTGCACCCTCCAGTTTATTCTGTCAGCAGTGGTCATGGGTCTGGTCCTGATGCTGGATATGCTTCCCTGGAAGTACCTTCTGATGGGGGCCGGAGGACTGCTTCTTTTGTGGCTGGTGGTAGTTCTGTTTCAGCAGATGCAGTTCACCAAGGGATTCGGCAAGGGAATCAGCATCGTCTGCATCTTGATCCTGGGAGCAGCCACCTACTATCTGTGGCAGACTAACAGCGCCATGAGCAGCATTTTCTCTTCCAAGCCCGAAACGGAAACCCATCAGGGAGGCGGCACGGAGACGGTGAAGGCGCCCCCCAAGGAGGAGAGCGAGCCCTTCGTGGTGTATCTGACGGGAAATGACAGCTATGGCAGCGTGGATGACGGAGGACGCAGCGATGTGAATATTCTGCTGGCCGTCAATCCCTCCACAGGAAAGATTGCCATGGTGACCACCCCCAGAGACGCCTACATCAATCTTCCCGATTATGTGGGGGACGGGGCCAAGGACAAGCTGACGCATGTGAGCATTTACGGCATCGAGGCCTCCATGGATGTGCTGGGAGATCTCTACGGGGTGGATGTGGACTACTATGTGCGCATTAATTTTTCCGGATTTGAGACCATCGTGGATGCATTGGGCGGCGTGAATGTATATTCCGATAAGACCTTCAGCACCACCGGGGGCGAGTATTTCGAACAGGGATATAATGAAGTCAACGGACAGCAGGCCCTGGCTTTTGTGAGGGAGCGCTATGCCTTCAGTGATGGGGATTTCCAGAGAGGAAGGAACCAGATGGCTATGATCTCGGCCATGCTGGACAAGGCGACTTCTCCCAGCATTCTCATGAATTACACGGGCCTCCTTGAGGCTATCGGTGACTGCATGCTGACGAATCTGCCCCAGGAGCAGATCTCTCAGCTGGTAAAGCATCAGCTGTCCAACAGCACCCAGTGGGATATCAGTTCCGTGGAGGTACAGGGAAATCCCGATTGGCCTACGGGTATGGATTGGACTTACAGCGGCGGAGAGGCTTCTGTGGTCTATCTGTGGGATCAGAGCGTGGAAGAGGCCGCTCAGCTCCTGAAGAGCGTTCTTAATGGAGACTGAGGGGAGAAAGGAGCAGACCATGGGCTACAAGACCGTTGCCGGGCAGGGTTTGGCAGAATATGCGGATAAAAAATCCCGGTTTATCGGGCAGGCATGGCCTGTTTATTCTGAGGATGAGGCCAGAATGATCCTGGAGGAGACCCGGAAGGAATACTGGGATGCGTCCCACCATGTGTTTGCCTATAGGTTGGCGGGTGATATACAGCGGTTTTCCGATGATGGGGAGCCCTCCGGCACCTCAGGCAAGCCTACGCTGGATGTGCTGTTGGGAGCCGATGTGAAGAATGTGCTGGTGATCACCACCAGGTATTTCGGTGGGACTCTTCTGGGCACCGGTGGGCTGGTACGTGCCTATACCAAGGCTGCTCAACTGGCACTGGAGGCTGCCGGCATTATCGAAAAAAGGATCTATGCCCGCTGCAGCATTCATATGGACTACACGTTTCTGGGCAAGCTGCAATATCTGACAGCTAAGCTGGGAGTGTTGACAGAAGGAGTGGAATATACCGACGAAGTCATCATGAGACTTCTGATTCCGGTGGAGGAGGTGCAGGCCTTTGCCCGGGAGGTGACAGCGGCCACAGATGGAAAACTCACGGTGGGGGAGGAAGGCAGGACCTGGGGCGCCCGCTGCGGCAGCGAGGTGCGCCTCTTTGATGAACCCCTGTGAAATGTATAAAGCAGAAGATCGGCGACCCATGAATTTTCCCTCTTTTTCGGAAGGGTTGAAATGAAAGGTTTCTGTTGAATTTCTGCATGTGTTGTGATAGAATCTTGCGGTTAAGAAACTAACACGTATTCTTTATGTATGAGGTTATAGACAATGTCCGGACATTCAAAATTTGCCAACATCAAGCACAAGAAAGAAAAGGCAGACGCGCAGAAGGGTAAAGCATTTACCAAGCTGGGCCGTGAGCTGGTAGTCGCCATCAAGGAAGGCGGTCCCGATCCTGTATCCAACAGCAAGCTGAGAGACGTCATTGCCAAGTGCAAGGCTGCCAATATGCCCAATGACACCATCCAGCGCAGCATTAAGAAGGCTGCCGGAGAGCAGGATGTGGATTACGAGGAGATCATCTACGAGGGTTACGGTCCTGCCGGCATCGCCATTCTGGTAGAGTGCCTTACCGAGAACCACAACCGTACCGCAGCTGATGTGCGCTATGCCTTCAATCGCAATGGCGGAAACATGGGAACCAGCGGATGTGTATCCTTCATGTTCGATAAGAAGGGTCAGATCATTATCAACGCCGAAGGAAAAGATGAAGACGAGCTCATGGATGCAGTCCTGGAAGCCGGAGCCGATGATGTTACCATCGAGGACGGAATCGCCGAGGTGCTGACGGAGCAGGGCTCTTACAATGCAGTTTATGAAGCTCTGGAAGAAGCCGGCTATGAGATCACCGAGGGCAGCGTGTGCTGGATTCCCCAGAACACCGTGGCCAACGATGACCCCGAAGTGGAAGCAACCATGGAAAAGCTCATCGACGCCCTGGAAGACCTGGACGACGTACAGAACGTCTATCATAACTGGGATTGATAAAATCAATCCCGGTTATGATTGCATAAGCCACCCGGGATCGATTCCTGCGTTTTTTCTATGCAAAGCATAAGACCGAGGCTGAAGCCTCGGTCTTATGCTATACGCCGATCTATTTCCGGGGAGAGACCTGTATTGTGAGTAAGATAACGGCAGAAAACACAATGCCGGTTTAAGCAGGGATGAGGAAATCCCAACCGGATGATGGGAGAGGATGAGGATATCCCAACCGGATGATAGGAGTGAAAGAAAAATGAAAGTTATCGTATGTGTGGAGGACAGAGGCGGAATGCTGTTTAACGGACGGCGCCTAAGCAGAGACCGGTTGGTCACTCTGGATATGCTGGTGGAAGCCGGCAGGGAGCGACTCACCATTGAACCTTTTTCCGCTAAACTGTTTCGTGGAAATATGACCAGCGTTCATCCGGTGGAGAATCTGTGGGAAGAGGAAGGCTGCCGAGGGACCTGCCTGGTGGAGACATCTTCCCTGAAGGGAAAAGAAGATCAGATCGACACCCTTGTCATCTATCGGTGGAACAAGTGTTATCCCTTTGATATGGCCTTAAGGATCGATCTGGACAGGTATCAGCTGGAGGAGACATGTGAATTTCCCGGATACTCTCATGAGAAAATAACCAAGGAGACCTACAGGAGGAAAGAAGCATGAACAGAGTATGGGATAATGAAAAGACAGGAAACCTTCCGATGGACCTGAGGAGACCGGAAAGAGAAAGGCAGATCCGGAAACAGACGGTGAAGCATGCTATCAGAAAGAGGAGCGGGCTTTCGGCTTTGGCCCTGGTGATTCTGCTTTCGATGCTTCTTTCCGGCTGCGGTTTTGTTTATGTGGATGACAGCCGGCAGGAGGAGAGCACAGCCCAGGGCGGTCTGACGGTGGTAGAAGGATCTTCTGCAGAGCAGAACTCTGACGGGAAGAAGCAGGACACAACCGGCGCTTCCGGGGACAATGTTGATGCCTCCGGAGATGAAGCTGCCTATCTGAGCTGGGAGACCTTTTGCTGGGCAGATGTGCCTGCTTTCCCCGGCAGACCCTATCTATATATAAACGAAGGCGTCCCCTTCTTCACGGAGGAAGAAATAGAGGACGCTGAGAATGAGTATTATGAGTATTACAGTCCCTTGGATGAGCTGGGCCGCTGCGGATATGCCATGGCCAGCATCGATACGGCTTTGATGCCCACAGAGGAGAGAGGAGACATCTACTGGATCCATCCCACCGGGTGGCAGAAGGAGTCCGGCTATGAGCGGTCTCATCTCATCGCCTTTCAGCTTTGCGGAGAAAACGACAACGAGAAAAATCTGATCACCGGAACCCATTACCTCAACGGCATCGGTATGCTGCCTTTTGAGGAGATGGTGGGAGACTATGTCAGGGAGACAGACACCAGGGTGCTGTACCGTGTGACACCCATCTTCGAGGAAGAGGAAATGGTAGCCAGAGGAGTCCTCATGGAAGCTTATTCTCTGGCAGACGGGGGAGAGGATATCTGCTTCTGCGTCTTTGTGTACAATGTGGTGGAGCCCTCAGAAGGAAAACTTATTGATTACAGCACCGGCAAGGTTTACGAAGGTCAGCTGGAGATCGATACGACAGCTCAGGAGGCAGTTACCTACATCGTGAACCGCAATTCGCATATCTTCCATTATCCCGATTGTGACGGAGCCCAGAGCATGTCCGAAAAGAACAAGATCTATTTCGAAGGAACCAGGGAGGAAGCCCTGAAGGCAGGCTACACCCCCTGTCCCAACTGCCAGCCCTGAGGGCACACAAAGACAGGCTTCAGTCTGAAGCATAAAAACCGACAGGCGAAGCGGCAGAGGACCTCTCCGATCATAGAATCAGAAGAAAAGTCCTGCAGCCAGTCCCCCCAGAACACCGCAGAGGTAGAGTATCCCTACGATTAGCAGATTCTGCTTCACATGACGGTTCTGGCGGAACAGTACCAGGAGGCCGATACCGGCGTTGGTACACAGACCGGAAAGGAGGGCGCCTGCACTCAGCAAACCGGAGCTGTAAAGTTCTGTCAGAAAAACGGAAGCGCTGCAGCTGGGAATCAGGCCTATGAGGGCCGTGATGAGCTCCCTGACCACGGGGATGGGAGGCAGCAGACTGCCCAGAAAGGTATCTGCACCCAGTTCAAAGGCCAGATTCAGCAGGAAGGTGATCGCCAGGATCAGGGCCAGTGTTCGGGCGGTGTGCAGCAGCGCAGACAGCAGGATACTCGGCTCCTCCAACTCCGCATGGTCCTGCTGACACAGATCTTCGATGTGAGCGTGGGGGCGGATCCGTAGAACCAGATCCACCAGATAGCCAAAGAGGATGCCGATGATGACCTTGATCAGAACCAGCTTCAGAATGGTGCCGGCAGGAGTTCCGCTGCCGATGAGCAGGGGGATCATCTCGTCGCTGGTGGACAGAAAGACGGCCAGCATGGTGCCGAGGGTGGTCACACCGGCAGCGTACAGTCCGGCAATGGCGCCGGAAAAACCGCATTGAGGAAGGGCTCCCAGAGCGCCACCCAGCAGAGGACCGGCCTTGCCTACACGGGTGATGAGCTGATCCATCCGGTCTCCGGCCTTGTGCTCCAATGCTTCCATGAGCAGATAAGCCAGAAACAGTACCGGCAGCATCCGCAGTCCGTCGGTGATGCAGTCCAGAAAGGCAGAAAGAAGGGCGGAGCCCATTCCGCCTGACAAGTGTTCAATGTGAAGAGTATTCATATGTTCAGATGCTCATTTTTATTTAACATAGGTTAACGAACAGGGGGCATTGTATCTGTTTTTTCTTTGCTTGTCAACAGGTAGTTTTTCTTATCTATGCCGGTCAATAAGATATTGTTCTGTTCCGGTCAACAGGAGAGATTTACATTCTCATATACAGGCCGGTAGTGTCTCTTCGCTGAAATCATTCCTCGATTTTTCATATATCCGGGAATGGCCGGCTGAAGAACTCATCCCGGAGCCGACCTTCTTGAATCTTGGGCTGCATTGCTTTATAATCCTTGTTTGCACTTGCTATAAACTATATTTCAAAGTGCGGAAAGGATGTTCTTATGAAGAACAAAAAAGGATTGATCATTGCAATTTGTGCAGTGATTGCTGCGTGTGCCGTCCTTGCTGTTGTCTATCAGCTGGCCGGGCCGAAGGTACAGAGCGGCACCAAGGCGTACACCCTGGAGGTGGTAGACGACAAGGAGAACGTCAAAACCTACACCGGTAAAACAGATGCTGAGTTTCTCAGTGAGCTGATGGATGAACTGACCCGGCAGGGCGAGTTCACCTATGCAGGCACTCAGGGCCCCTATGGCTTGTACATCGAGGGTGTCAATGGTCTGATTGCCGATTACGATGCAGACGGAGCCTACTGGTCTATCTATGTCAATGGAGAGTACGGCATGTACGGAGCCGATATCCAGCCCGTCACGGACGGTGACAGCTTCGCCCTGAAATATGAAGGAAGCAATGGAAACTAAAGGACCCTCCAAAGAGAGAAAGGCAGTCCGGGATATCGCACTTATGGGAGCTATGCTGGCACTGCTGTTTGCAGGAAAGAGAGCCTTGGACATGCTCCCGAATGTGGAGCTGGTCACCCTGTTTTTTATGCTCTTTGCCAGGCACTTCGGTAAGAAGACCTATCCGGTATGTCTGGGATTCACGGCTCTGGAGGCACTGCTCTTCGGTCTCCAGGTGTGGGTCGTCATGTACCTGTACATGTGGCCGCTGCTGGTGACATTGGTGCTGATCCTTAACAGAAAAGAGATCCCCCTGTGGGGCTACAGCATTCTGTCTGCTCTCTTCGGATTGTTCTTCGGTGCCTTCTGCGCCATTCCCTATTTGTTCATCGGAGGATTCTCCATGGCTCTGGCCTGGTGGATCTCCGGGATCCCCTATGATCTGGTCCACTGCGTTGCCAACCTGGTGATCGCTCTGGTGCTCTTTCCGCCTTTGGACAAAGCCCTTTTCAGGATCCGGGAAACACTGGAGCTGGGGTGATCTGCCTGAAAACTGAAAAAAACACAAGGACCCGTCTCTTACGAGACGGGCCCTTGCTTTTGAACAGAGCACTGCGCAGCAAAGCTGCGGCCAAATACAATTCATAGAGATCCGGGAAGGATCAATTCTGAAGGTGGATAGCCTCTCTTTTCAGTTGCTTAACCGATCTTCTTAACAGAGAAGGTAACTGCCTCTCCGTTTACATCCCACTCCTTAGTGTAGCCATCTTCCAGAGTGCCGGGCACCAAAGCATCGCAGAGAGTGTCTGCAGCGATCTGCTCCTTGGCAGCTTCGATGATGGCGGAAAGCTTTTCGTTATCGCCGTAGGCGAAGGTGATATGATCCACCACTTCAAAGCCGGCTTCCTTACGCATGGTCTGCACCTTGCTGGTGACCTCATTCACATAACCTTCGGTAATGAGCTCTTCTGTCAGGTTGGTGTCCAGCGCCACAGTGAAGCCTGCCTCTGCCTGAGTGACAAAGCCGGGAACCTGGGACATCTCCTCCAGCACATCCTCTGCATACAGATCCACGCTCTGACCGTTAAAGTCAAAGTGGATGCTGCCGCCGGCGGCCAGAGAGGCATGGGCTGCAGAAGGATCGGCCAGGGTGGAAAGGGCATTACGGATCTGGCCAAGAAGCTTGCCGTACTTGGGTCCTACGGTCCGCAGCTGAGGCTTGTAGGAGTAGCTGACAAAGGCGCCTGCATCTTCGGTGAATTCCACCTTCTTGATGTTCAGCTCCTCCCGGATAATCTCCGTATAGAAGTCAGGCAGCTCCTGGGGAGCCTGAACATACATGATGCTCAGAGGCTGACGGTTCTTCAGATTGGAAAGATTACGGCAGGCACGGCCCAGGGTGGTGATCTTCAGAACCTCATCCATGGCAGCTTCCAGCTCCTTATCCACAAATTCACTGCGGACAGCGGGGAAGTCGCACAGATGCACGCTCTCGGGAGCAGCAGCGTCCACAGAGCAAACCAGGTTGCGATAGATATCATCGGTCATGAAAGGAATCATGGGGGCAGCGGCCTTGCTGATCTCCACCAGGGTGGTGTACAGGGTCATGTAGGCATTGATCTTATCCTGCTCCATGCCCTTGGCCCAGTAGCGCTCACGGCCCCGGCGGACATACCAGTTGGAAAGATCATCCACAAAGGCCTGCAGCTCACGGGCAGCCTCGGGAATGGAGTAGTTCTCCAGATAGGAGTCTACAGCGCCGATGGTAGAATACAGACGACTCAGGATCCACTTATCCATGACAGAGAGCTTGTCGTACTCCAGGGCATACTTCGTGGGATCGAACTCGTCGATATTGGCGTAGAGGACGTAGAAGGCGTAGGTGTTCCACAGGGGACGCAGGAATTTGCGCTGTGCCTCCTGAACAGCCTTGCCGTGGAAGCGGTTGGGCAGCCAGGGAGCAGAGTTGATGTAGAAATACCAGCGGATGGCATCGGCGCCGTAGGTAGCCAGGGCCTCGAAGGGATCCACGGCGTTGCCCTTGGACTTGGACATCTTCTGACCGTTCTCATCCTGCACATGGCCCAGCACAATGACATTCTCGTAGGGAGCCTTGTTGAACAGCAGGGTGGATTCGGCCATGAGAGAGTGGAACCAGCCACGGGTCTGGTCTACGGCCTCGGAGATGAACTGAGCAGGGAAATTCTGCTCGAACAGCTCCTTATTCTCAAAGGGATAGTGGTACTGGGCAAAGGGCATGGCTCCGGAGTCGAACCAGCAATCGATGACCTCAGGGACCCTGCGCATGGTCTTTCCGCAGTGGGGACAGGTAAAGGTCACATTGTCGATATAAGGACGATGGAGCTCCACCTTGGCATCCTCGGGATTTCCGGAGCGGCGAGCCAGCTCTTCCCGGCTGCCGATGGATTCCTGGTGGGCGCAGCCTTCGCACTCCCAAATGTTCAGGGGGGTGCCCCAGTAGCGGTTGCGGGAGATGGCCCAGTCCTGAATGTTCTCCAGCCAGTTGCCGAAGCGGCCCTTGCCGATGGACTCGGGGATCCAGTTGACCGTGTTGTTATTGCGGATCAGATCGTCCCGAACAGCAGTCTCCTTGATGTACCAGGACTCCCGGGCGTAATAGATGAGAGGGGTATCACAGCGCCAGCAATGAGGATATTCATGCTCAAACTTAGGCGCGTCAAAGAGCTTACCTTCCTCATCCAGGTCCGTCAGCACCATGGGGTCGGCCTTCTTCACGAAGGTGCCGGCATAAGGGGTGTCTTCCGTCATCTCGCCCTTGCCGTTAACGAACTGTACGAAGGGCAGGTCATAAGCCCGGCCCACCTTAGAGTCGTCTTCACCGAAAGCCGGGGCAATGTGGACGATGCCGGTACCGTCGGACATGGTGACATAGGAGTCGCAGGTGACGAAGAAGCCCTTCTTGTGCTGCTTGTCGGCAGCCACCTTGGTGCAGGGGAAGAGGGGCTCATACTCTTTGTATTCCAGATCCTTGCCGGTGAAGGTCTCCAGGATCTCATAGGCAGGAGCTTCCTCCGTCTTCAGCTTGCCAAGGACGGTGTCCAGAAGAGCCTGAGCCATGTAATAGGTATAGCCGTCAGCAGCCTTCACCTTTACATAGGTATCTGCCGGATTCACGCAGAGGGCCACATTGGAGGGAAGGGTCCAGGGAGTGGTGGTCCAGGCCAGGAAGAAGGCATCCTCCCCAACTACCTTGAAGCGCACGATGGCAGAGCGCTCCTTGACAGTCTTATAGCCCTGAGCCACCTCGGCGGTGGACAGAGGGGTTCCGCAGCGGGGGCAGTAGGGGACAATCTTAAAGCCCTTATAGAGAAGGCCCTTGTTCCAGATCTGATTCAGCGCCCACCATTCGGACTCAATGTAGTCATCGTGATAGGTGACATAAGGATCCTCCATATCGGCCCAGAAGCCCACAGTGCCGGAGAAATCCTCCCACATGCCCTTATATTTCCACACGGATTCCTTACACTTGGAGATAAAGTCCTCCATGCCGTAGGCTTCGATCTGATCCTTGCCGTTCAGGCCAAGAAGCTTCTCCACCTCCAGCTCTACCGGCAGTCCGTGGGTATCCCAACCGGCCTTTCGGGGAACCATATATCCCTTCATGGTGCGGTAGCGGGGAATCATATCCTTAATGACACGGGTCAGCACATGGCCGATGTGAGGCTTGCCGTTGGCCGTGGGAGGTCCGTCATAAAACATGAATACGGGAGAACCTTCCCGCATGGCGATGCTTTTCTCAAACACATGCTCCTGATTCCAGAAATCAAGAACAGCCTTTTCCCGCTCGGTGAAATTCATGTCGGGGGAAACTTTTTTATACATTTCATACTCCTTCCGAAGTTTTTGTGCAGTGAAGACCGGTCCTGAAACGGCTGCGAATGCAGGACGGTATCAAAGTGCCATTTTACCACTAAGCGGGCAAAAAGAAAAGCCCCGCAGATATCATCTGCAGGGCTTTTCCGTTCATTTCGCGGCATTTACCGAAGGAATCAGTTTCGGCATGTCACAGATAATTACTTAATGGTGAAAGCGTACTCATCAAGCTCTTCGGTGGAGAGGATCTTGACGAAGCCGGCGGTGATCTCCAGAGAATCGCAGCTGAAGCAGCGGGCATCTACCTTGTAGGAGATGAGGACGTACTCGCCATCCGGAATCTTTACATAATTCAGCTTCTGGTTCTTTCCAAGAGGATTCAGCAGAACGTCTGCGCCGTCAACCTGAGTCTTGGGGAAGCCCTGAGTGGTGATCTCTTCACCGTACATGTTGTCGATACGGATGGAGATGGTGGAGGTCTCTTCGTCCATTCCGATGTAGGAGACAGCTACCTTACCGTCAAACAGACCGATAGCACCCTCCAGCTCCTCAAGAGGCTTAGCCTCGCCGGTGGGATCCATATCCGTGATAACGGTGGTTGCGCCGGTGGGAGATACGATAGAAGATTCGGAAGCTTCGGAAGACTCGCCGGATGCAGTCTCGGTCACGGCACTGGAGGCGTTCATGGTGGCTTCCAGTCTCTTTGCATCACGCACCTTAGCCATAATGATCAGGACCACCATGGCGATCAGGATCAGGGAAGGAAAGATCAGTCGAGCGAGCTGTTTTCTTTGCATTGTATTCATGTTTGTCATTGCAGCGAGTACTTCGGCCTAAGAAGCTGAAGCATTCCGCTACCTCCTCCTTTGTATTTTGATAAGAGTATGTACATAATCATACAAGTTTCATGGTCAAAATTCAAGGGGTATTCCCGCAATTTGCACAAAAACTTTCAGAAAAAAGGGTAATCATGTACGAAAGACCTTGTCGGGATTCAGAATATGATTGGGGTCAAAGGCGCCCTTGATGCCTCTCATAAGAGAAATCTGAGCGGGTCCCAGACAGTCGGCCAGGTAGTCTCTCTTTGCATATCCGATGCCGTGCTCGCCGCTTACAAGACCGCCGTACTCCGCTGCTCTGTCGTACATGCGGCGGAAGGCCTCATTGAGAATTTCTTCAAATTCCTCTGAAGAGTAGTCATCCCGGCAGATATAGATGTGCAGATTTCCGTCTCCCGCATGGCCGAAGCTTGGAATGCGCACCTTCAGATCGGCAGCGATCTCATGGGTGTATTTGATGAAGTCGGCAATGCGGCTTCTGGGGACCACCACATCGCACTCATCCATCATGGTGGTGGAGGACTTAATGGCCTCCAGGAAGGCTCCCCGGGCATCCCATACGGATTTCTTCCGCTCGGGTGTATCTACAAAGTAGGCATCAATGGCTCCGTTCTCCATGCAGATGGCAGCAGCCTTCTCGTAGTTGGCTTTGACTTCACCTGGGGCTCCGTCAAAGGTCAGAAGAATGTAGGCGTCGCTGGAGGTGTCGGGGAATTTCTTGGAGAGGTAATCCTCGGCAAACAGGATGACATCCCGGGAGAAATACTCGATGGCCGTAGGATTGATGGGGGAGGCTGCCAGCTTGGGCACCGTATCCAGGGCCTCGTCCATGGTGGGGAAGGGTACCAGAAGACTCAGGGAGGTCTCGGGTAGAGGAATAATCTTCAAAACGGCCTTTGTGATAATGCCCAGGGTTCCCTCGGAGCCTATCATCAGGTTCAGCAGGCTGTAGCCGGAGGAATTCTTAACGGTCTTTCCTCCCATCTCCACCACTTCTCCGGAGGGGAGAACCACCGTGAGCCCCCGGACATAGTCCCGGGTGACACCGTAGCGCACAGCCCGCATGCCCCCGGCGTTAGTGGAAATGTTCCCGCCGATGGTGGCTGTCTTTTCACCCGGATCCGGAGGATAGAAGAAGCCCTTTTCCTCCACATAGGCGGCCAGCTCCATCAGGAGCACGCCGGGCTCTGTGGTAACGGTCAGATTCTTTTCATCCAGCTCCAGAATGTGATTCATTTTGGAGGTGCACAGCATGATGCCTCCGTGGACTGCCACGCTGGAGCCCACCAGACCGGTGCCGGCGCCTCTGGTAGTGACGGGAATATGCTTCTCATTGGCATACTTCAGGATGGCGGAGACCTCCTGGGTAGAGGTGACGAACACCAGGACCTCCGGGTAATTCTCCGTGCCGCTGAGTTCATCATGGGCATAATCGGAAAGGATCTCGTCGCCCACTTGAATGCGGCTTTCGGGAATCAGGCTTTTCAGATAAGCCAGATCGGCGGGGGTGACCTTGTTATACATGCTTTGCCTCCTTTACCATGGAGATCATCTCCGGAAGGATCTCGTAGAGATCGCCGATAACGTTGTACTGAGCAATGGAAAAGATGGGTGCCTCAGGATCTGTGTTCACGGCAATGATGCAGTCCGAAGACTTCATGCCGGCGGCGAACTGAACGGCGCCGCTGATGCCGAAGGTGAAGATCAGCTTGGGCTTCACGGTCTTTCCGGACAGGCCGATCTGGTGGGAAGCATCCAGCCATCCCGCTTCCACCAGGGGTCTGGTGCAGGCCAGCTTGGCTCCCATAAGCTCCGCCAGCTCACGGGCCAGGTCTATATCGGCTTTGGATTTCAGTCCGCGGCCCACAGCCACGATGACCTCTGCTTCGGAAATATCCTCGGCAGCAGGTTTCAGGATGAAATCCTCCACCCGGATCCGTTTGTCCTCCCAGGCGGGATCCACCTTCATGGACACCACTTCACCGGAAGGATCCTCCTGCAGCGCCGGGGCTGAGAAGACCTTGTAGCGAACCGTGGCGAACTGGGGACGAGTCTTGGTGGAAATAATCTGGGCCATGATGTTGCCGCCGAAGGCAGGACGAATCTGGACCAGGTCCGTATTTGGCTTCATCTCCAGCGCCGTGCAGTCGGCAGTGAGGCCGGTGCGGAAGCGGCAGGCGATGCGGGGAGCCAGAGAACGGCCCACATTTGTGGCGCCCACCAGCACGGAGGAGGGATGCTCCTTCTCAATGAAATCGGCAAAAGCGTTGGCGTAGGTAGTATTGGAGAAGAAGCGGAACATGGGATCCTCGTACACGAAGACCTTATCTACGCCGCTGCGCAGCAGGTCCTCCGTCTTTCCCGAAGCGTCATCGGTGATGAGCACGGCGCAGACCGGATGGTTGGTGACCTTTGCCAGTTCTTTGGCTTTGCCGATGAGCTCAAAGGTAACGGGGTGGACCCGGCCCTCGGAGCTGTCTGCGAATACGGCAATGCCTTTCCAATCCTCTTTGCAGACGGTGGGTGCGGGTTCGTCATTTATATATTCCACGACCCCCTCGGGACCCTTGCGCACACACATGCGGCACATTTTGCAGGCGGAGGAGATCCGGAGCTCTTTTTCTTCATAACTAATGGCAGAGAAGGGACACAGGGCAATGAGCTGCTGAGCAGCCTGCTCTGTGACTTTCTCCTGATGGATCCTGAGTTCAGGCATGGGATAGACTCCTTTTAATCGTGTATAGGGTATCAGAGAAACTTCTTCTGAAGAAGAACGTCCAGAACCTGGGCGGCAGCTTCCTTGCCGGTGCCGCTGATGACAGCATGATCATCGGAGATATCCGGAGGGAAAATGCGCTCTACGGCAGTGGCAGAGCCTGCCAGTCCGTAATGCTTGGGATCCTTGTCTTCAAAAAAGTCCAGACTGATCTGGGACAGAGGCTCCTCTCCGGACTCAATCTGCTTTTTCAACTTATAAGAAGGAAGTCTGGGAGTGTTGATCTCCGCATCGGTACACAGGAGGCAGGGAAGCTTGATCTTGGCGGTCAGGACCGTGGAACCCAGCTCAGAGACTACCTGAATGACATTCTCATTTACAGGGGTGATGCTGCGGACATTGGAATACTGGGGAAGTCCCAGAAACTCTGCCATCTCGGCCCCCACCTGAGCGGTGTCACCGTCAGTGGTCTGCTTGCCGCAGAGAATCAGGTCCACATGGCCCATGGTCTTGATGGCGGAGGACAGGGTGTAGGATGTGGCCAGAACGTCTGCGCCGCCGAGACGCCGGTCGGAGATCAGGATGCCTGAGTCGGCACCCATGTACAGGGCTTCTCTCAGCACATCATTGGCGGCGGGAGGACCCATGGTGATGACCCGGACGGTTCCGCCCTCCCGGGTGCGGAGGGTGAGGGCTGCCTCCAGGGCATAAAGATCATAGGGATTCATCTTGGTGTTGGCTCCGTCTCTTATGAGGACGCCGGTTTCAGGGTCCACCTTTACATTGGAGCTGGCAGGTACCTGCTTGATGCAGACGACAATATCCATAGGGGTTCCTTTCATAGAGACCGCAGGGTACAGCCCGCGGCAAATGATCTTATTCCAGTTTATCAAAAGGAGGGAGGTTTTTCAATCCAAAGGCTTCCGGGAACTGAAGAGAAACCGGGCTGCAAAGATGATGGCAGTGTCAAAATATACCCATCCATATATGTGCATTTTGGCATTATTTTTACTTGCACCCAAGAAGCCATGTCCTTATAATATATGAGAATTTTTAACCAATTACTCTTGGAGGTCTTGTGATGAGTAAAGTCAACCAGCAGGAAGCCATCCGCGACGCCCGCAAGCTTGGCGTGCCGAAGATGCTTCTCCTCGGAATCCAGCACATGTTCGCCATGTTCGGCGCCACCATTCTGGTTCCCATTCTTGTTAACGGATACTTTGGCAACGAGCTGACTGCAGCTCTGACGGTTCAGGTCACCCTGTTCTGCGCAGGTGCCGGTACCCTTTTGTTCCATCTGTGCAGCAAGTTCAAGGTTCCCGCTTTCCTGGGTTCCTCCTTTGCTTTCCTGGGCGGCTTTGCTACCGTCGCTTCTCTTGATACCGGCATCTACGCCGGCATGCCCGCTAACGAGAAGGTCCTGTACGCTTGCGGCGGTATCGTAGTCGCCGGCGCTCTGTACCTGGTTCTGGCTCTCATCGTGAAGCTGGTAGGCATCAAGCGTGTTATGCGTTTCCTGCCTCCCGTGGTCACCGGCCCCATCATCATCTGCATTGGTCTGGGTCTGGCAGGCTCCGCCATCGGCAACGCCTCCACCAACTGGCTCATTGCTCTGGTTGCCCTGGTCACCATCATTGTTTTCAACATCTGGGGCAAGGGAATGTTCCGCATCATCCCCATCCTGATGGGTGTAGCCATTGCCTACGCATTCGCTCTGATCCTTCACTTCTGCGGTGCTGTGAATCCTGACGGATCTGCCATCTTTGATTTCCAGCAGATCGCCGACGCAAAGCTGGTAGGACTTCCTCCTTTCCGTATCGCCAAGTTCGACATCACCTCCATTCTGGTCATGGCTCCCATTGCTCTGGCTACCATGATGGAGCATATCGGAGATATTTCTGCCATCTCCGCCACCACCTCCAACAACTTCCTGGCTGATCCCGGTCTGCACCGCACCCTCATCGGTGATGGTCTGGCCACTTCTCTTGCCGGTCTTTTCGGCGGTCCCGCCAACACCACCTACGGCGAGAACACCGGCGTTCTGGAGCTCTCCAAGGTGTATGATCCCATGGTCATCCGCATCGCTGCTGTGTTTGCCATCGTGCTCAGCTTCATCCCCAAGGTGTCTGCTATCATCAGCACCATGCCCGCCTCCATCATCGGCGGTGTCAGCTTCATGCTCTACGGTATGATCTCCGCCATCGGTGTTCGCAACATCGTTGAGAACAAGGTGGATCTGACCAAGTCCCGCAACCTGATTATCGCAGCTGTTATTCTGGTCTGCGGTCTGGGCTTCAGCAGCGGACTTACCTTCCAGGTTGGTTCTGTTTCCATCACTCTGACCGGACTGGCCATCGCTGCCATCGCAGGTATCATCCTGAATCTGGTGCTTCCCGGAAACGACTATGAGTTCGGAAAGAACCCTGAGGGAGACAAGCATCGCGGTGTTTCCATCGACGCAACTTCCAAGGATTGATCGGAACAAAAAAGGAGACTGTCATGGTAGGTTATAAGAACTATACTAACATCCACATTTTTGATCATCCTCTGATCCAGCATAAGATTTCTCTGATGAGAGACAAGGCTACCGGTACCAATGAGTTCCGCAAGCTGGTGGATGAGGTTGCGACCCTGGAGGGATATGAGGCTCTGGCCGATCTTCCTACGGAAGAGGTTCAGGTGGAGACTCCCATTGAAAGCTGCTACACCACCATGATCGCCGGACGCAAGCTGGCCATCGTGCCCATCCTTCGCGCCGGTCTGGGCATGGTCTCCGGACTGCTGACTCTGGTACCCACCGCTAAGGTAGGCCATATCGGTATGTACCGCGATGAGGAGACCCATGAGCCCCACGAGTACTACTGCAAGCTGCCCAATCCCATCAGCGAACGCCTGATCATCGTCACCGATCCCATGCTGGCCACCGGCGGAAGCGCTGTAGACGCCATCAATCAGATCAAGGCACACGGCGGTGTGAACATTAAGTTCATGTGCATCATCGCTGCTCCCGAAGGTCTGGAGCGTCTGGCCGAGGCTCATCCCGATGTACAGATCTACGTGGGACATTTGGACAGAGAACTGAATGCAGCCGCTTACATCTGCCCCGGTCTGGGAGATGCCGGCGACCGCATCTTCGGTACCAAGTAAGTTATTTGGAAACAACCTATTGAGATAAACAGAAACAGAGGGTACACACTTCCCAAGCCGCTGTAAACGGCCCGGGTCCTGTGTACCCTCTGTTTCTTTATTGACCTTTCGGACAGGTCAGGCCACGCGTTCAACCCGTGGTTTTGCTTTTGCGTTATAGGCAGAAACGGGCGTTATCGGCCCAAACGTGTGAGTGTAACTCCTTAACTTATCCTCCATCAGAAGGGATCGTTGAAGTAGATGTCCTTCCTGGTAAAGGAGCCTTCAAACTTCTCGGGATGAGAGCAGCTGACACCATCCAGCCACATGAGCTCACGAATGGTGAGAGAGCCCAGCACCAGCTGGGACAGGCGCTGCACAGTGATCTCCAGATCGGGATCGCCGGAGAAAGAGGGAGCATCCTTATCCACCATGGTCGGAGCCCCATCCTTGTAGGTTACAGAGAAGAGACCGTTGTTTTCGGGAATCTGGGCATCGTAGACCTTGACGGTGAAGGAGCCGGTTCCTTTGTACTGCTTCAGCTCCAGGGCTTTTTTCACGTTGACGATGCGGGCCATGCCGTGGGCGGAGGTGACGGGTTCCGTGTCATAGCACTCAGCCAGCATGTCCATCATGGGAACTGAGTCAGGCAGGGCAAGGCGCACCTTGCCGAACTGAGCCCTAAGGGTATAGAAGAAGCCCAGAAGGGAGCGGAGAGCTTTCGGAGTGCGGTAGGCCATGTCTCTGACCTTAATCAGGTAGGAGTCTCCTCCCGGCAGGTCCTCCTTTTTAAAGGTAACAAAAGCATCTTCCCCCACCTTATAGGTGAAGTTGACGGCTTTGTGAGGATCTTTGCTCACCATATGCCACTGGTCCTTCTTGCGGCGGATGGTGAGATTACAATCTTGTCCGAAGTCTTCATGAATGGATTGGATCTCCTCCCCGGAGCAGATGAGCCGTGCAGGAGTACCGTCTGCAAAGGGAGCCAGAGAATCCACGGGAATTTCGTAGACAGGAGTGCGCTGGATCAGCTCGTAGCCGAATTTGCGGTAGAACACATGGGAGAAGGGAAACAGGATGGAGAAGACATAGCCCTTTTGGTAGGAGTCGGGAAGCTGCTTCTCGAATATGCCCCGGATACCGCCTTTGGAGCGACCTTCCGGGACGGAGGACACACCGCCGATGCCGCTGGTGCGCACCGGCTGACCATCAAACCAGCAGTCAAAATCGTGGACCACATAGCCGGAGGTGACCCGGCCCTCTCCGTTGACCCAGGTCTCGGAAGAGGCCGTCTCCAATTCCTCCGGGCTGCGGGGAGTGAAGTCGTCGGCATTGAAAGAATAAACGAAGGCCGCAGCCATACATTGCTGAAAGCCCAGCTGATCTTCGGGGCTGAAGGCCCGGCGAACGAAGGAATGATCCATGAAGCACCTCCGGTATAAATAGGCTGAATGAAACGCACCTTCCTGCGGTGAAGAGATGCGTGCAAAGGGGAGTATATCAGAAAGGA
Organism: Lachnospiraceae bacterium; assembly: GCA_021442595.1. Lineage (GTDB taxonomy): Bacteria > Bacillota > Clostridia > Lachnospirales > Bianqueaceae > RUG760. The sequence goes on from JABUST010000105.1 coordinate 27,582, forward strand.
TGTGGGGGAACAATGGGAGAAATGATTGAAAAACAGGGGGGCATAGAGTATATTAAAGCCATAACTCCTTCATGCATTCCATGAGGCGAGACTTTTGTATTTTCATTTGGAGGTAGATACCATGTTGACAAAGCTTCCCGTTGGCGTTCAGGTGTTTTCTGTTCGCGATGATGCTGCCAAGGATTTTAAAGGAACCATGCAGGCCCTGAAGGATATGGGCTATGACGGTGTGGAGCTGGCCGGACTGTACGGTATGACACCGGCTCAGGTTAAGGTGATTCTGGATGAGGTGGGAATCCCCGCCATTTCTGCCCATGTGCCTTATCAGGAGATGATGACCGACCCTGCCGGCACCCTGGCGCAGTACAAGGAGATCGGCTGCAAGTATGTGGCCATTCCTTATCTTACGGAAGATGTGCGCCATGGAACGCCTGCTTTTCCGGAGACTCTGAAGAACATTGCCATGCTCTGCGAAAAGGCCAAGGAGATGGGTCTCACCATGCTGTACCACAATCATGATTTCGAGTTCGTGACCATGGAAACAGAGAAGGGAACGGAGTACGCCTTCGATTATATGTACGAGACGGTTCCCGCAGAGCTGCTGCAGACAGAGATCGACACCTGCTGGGTGAATGTGGCCGGAGAGGTCCCCGCTGACTATGTGCGTAAATATGCCGGTCGCTGTCCCGTTGTCCACCTGAAGGACTTCTACAAGGAAGGGGAAGCCTTGAACATGTATGAGCTCATTGGTCTGGAGAAGAAAGCTGAGAAGAAAGGCATCTTCGAGTTCCGCCCCGTGGGATACGGCCTGCAGGATATGCCTGCCATCGTGAAGGCAGCGGAGGAGTCCGGGGCCGAATGGGTCATCGTGGAACAGGATATGTCTGTGGGACGCACTCCCATGGAAGCTGTCAAGATGAGTATTGAGTATCTGAAAGGCTGAGGCTCATCAAGGAGGCATACCATGTCCAATATGTATATGCCCCGGGGGTATATGCCGCCTGCAAATATACCGCAGGAGACTCCTCAGGGGCTCGCGCTGAAGAAGGCCCTGGGGTCGGGACTGTTTCTGGCCGCTGCAATCTGCTACAGTCTGACAGTGCTGGTTTCCGTTTACGGCTGGTTCACTCCCATGGCGGCTCTGGCAGGAACGCTTTCGGCTCTGTTTACTCAGCTTCCCGACATTCCGGGCTTTTACATTTCTCAGGGAGAGATATACTCGTTTTTGAATGAGTACAGTTCGTACCTTGTCGGAGCGAAGATAGGTGCGGCGATTCCTTCCATCCTTACCTGTCTGGCTCTTTGGCTGGTTTATACCGGAGCGAGGAAAAAGAGCAGCGTTAAAGGAACGGCCGGTCTGACCATTCTGCAGGTCTTTGCCGTTCTGGCTGTGGTGGGTCTGATCCTCAGTACTTTGATTTTTGGTCTTGCCGCGATTCCGGTGTTTGCCGAGCATCTGCTGCAGAGCTTTCTGGGTCTTCCTAAGGAAGCCGAGACTGCAGCCATAGTGGTATTGATCCTGGCGCTGGTGGTGGTGATCTTCCAGATCGTGTATTACTGCAAGCTGAGTTCCCTGTACAGCGGAGCCAAGGCCATGTGCCGCAATGAGCGTGTAAAAAAGCCCGCCTCTTTATTTGTAATCGTCGTTGCCTTCATTGGGGTTTTATCCACCCTGATATCTCTGATTTCCGGCATTGTGAGCAGTCCGGTGCTGTACGGCGTTGTGAATCTGCCCATTATCCTGGATATGTTGTCCATGGTGGCTGCATTCGTCTATACCTTGCTGTTGGCCATCACATACATCAGACTGCGCATAGCCGAGGAGCCCTTCACCCGCGCAGCTGCTGCACGGGCAGCGATGGCTTCACGCACATATGCTCAGACACAGCAAATGCAGCCGGGACAAATACCCTACGGTCAACTTGTGTACGGACAGCCTGCGCAGATGCCTTACGGTCAGCCAATGAACGGCCAGTCGGCGCAGGTGCCTTATGGGCAGCCCATGTACGGTCAGCCCGGCCAGATGCCTGTGCAGTCTGAGCCGGAACATTCTCCGGAGCCGAAAGTTCAGGAGGAGACCCGAGGGGAAGAGCCTGCTGAAACAGAAAACCCTCTGCAGGAGTAAGGAACGACCATTAATAGAGAAGATTTCCAACTGAAAAAACCACGCGTCCCCATGGGAAGCCCTGTCTGTGTGACAGGTCATCCAAAAGGACGCGTGGTTTTATGTTTGTGAGGATATACGAATATTAAGCAGGTCAGACAGGAAAGTGACCGATTTCAGTCAAGGTCTAGGTTTTGCTTACAGCTTTACCGTTTTGAGATTAATAGTAGGGAGAGGCTGAAGTCCGTAGGAGGCCACTTCTCTTTCAGCTCTGGATACTGTCTCCGGGTTGCAAACGGCATTTACCTGATGAGCATCGCAGCCGATGACCACGGAGGCCCCTTCCTCCTTAACCAGCTCCCAGAAGCGGGGATGAGGATAGAAGCGACCATCCGCCATGCCCAGAATATTGTACTCCACAGGGGTGTTGGTGAGGACACAGTGGCGCAGCATGCGGCGGATCTGTTCATCGTAGAACTCACCATCATACGGAAGAAGATCCGGGTGGGCAATGTAGGAATAGACCCCCAGGTCCATGGCGGTGATATAGGTATCCACCAGGTTCTCCAGATCCTTGGCGGTAGTCAGTCCCATGTTGCCCCGACCGTCATATTCATTATTCGTGAAGTGCTGGCCCAGGATCAGGTAGTCCGTGGGGAAGGAGGTCAGGAGCCTCATCATGCCCTCAAATTCCCGGGGATAATACTCTGCTTCAAATCCGAGAAGAATCTGAATATGGTCCTTATATTTCTCCTTCAGGGAGAGCACGGTGTCAGCATAAAGTTTGGTCTCCTCCACGGACATGCGGCAGCGGGATACGAAGCCGTTGTGGAAGGGAATAGGAACATGATCGGAAAAGCCCAGGATCTTCAGCCCCCGATCAATGCCGGTTTTAACATAATCCTCCATCTCACCGGAGGCATGATGGCACAGATAGGTGTGAGTATGGTAATTGGCAATCATGATCAGACCTCATAGGGATACTGGATCTGGCGGCGGATCTCGTCTGCTTTGGCTTTACTGATCAGTCTCTCCACCAGCTTCAGTGCAAAGGGAATGGTGACACCCATGCCCTTACCGGTGATGATATGACCATCCTCTTCCACGTCTGCTCCGGTGTGCTGAGCGCCGGAGAGCTTTTCTTCCCAACCGGGATAGCAGGTGGCCTTGCGTCCCTTCAGAAATCCCAGTCCGCCCAGCACGCTGGGGGCAGCGCAAATGGCGCTGAGCAGTTTGTCATCTCTGTCAGAATAAGAAAGGAGAATGCTGTTTACAAGGGGGCTGGCTGACAGGTTGGCGGTGCCTCCAAGACCTCCGGGCAGGAAGAACATATCAAATTCTTCCGGATTAAGCTCAGATAAAAGGGCATCTGCAGTAAAAGAAATCTGATGGGAGGATAGGATATTCTTTGTGTCGTGAATAGAAGCGGTTGTCACCTGGATGCCGGCGCGGCGGAGAATGTCCACCGTAATGAGTGCTTCACATTCTTCCAGACCATTGGCAATGAACACACATACTTTTTTCATGTTGGGTCTCCTTCAATAGCATCTTGCGTTGATTTCATAATCTTATGCTTGACGGCATGCTTTTTCAAGGGAAAATTCGTCTGTTAGGTTGATTCATTACCGAAACCTTTCCATGCCGGTTGTTCACTCGCACAAGTTGTTCACTCGCACAACTTGTTCACTCGCACAACTTGTTCACTCGCACAACTTGTTCACTCGCACAAGTTGTTCACTCGCACAACTTGTTCACTCCCACAAGTTGTGCGAGGGGGAGAATCATTGTATAATCAGCCTTTACATCACTAGACAGAAAGACAGGAGCGTACAATGGCAAAAAACGTTACGCTGGATTCAAGAGTTGATAAAGCAAAGAAAATCAGAAACAGAACCAGCAAAGGTCTGACCTTTTTGCTTGCGCTGGGGGTGTTTTTGTTTATCCTGACCTCCTCCATCGCTGTGCCCATATTGTGGAGAGGCTTTTACTTCAGTCAGGCGGAGAAGCTGCAGATTACCGAGAAGACGGGATATACCGATGAACAGATACGAAGGGCCTACCATGAGATGCTGGACTATTGTATCGGAATCAGCAGCGAGTTTTCCGTGGGAGAACTGGAGTTTTCGGTGGAAGGGGCCGATCATTTCAAGGATTGCCGGGGGCTGTTTCTACTGGATCTGTGGGTACTGGCGGCAAGCACGGTATTCTTGCTGGTATGGATCCTCATCCGAAAGACGGTCCATATGAGAGCCTGCAGACTGAAGGGGCTGGGACCGGCCTTCTGGGGAAGCGGGGCACTCCTTGCCCTTTTTGGGATAATCGGAGGCTTGGGTTCCATTGATTTTGACAAGACCTTCACCATTTTCCACAAGCTGTTTTTTCCGGGAAAATCCAACTGGATCTTTGACCCCAGGATCGATCAGGTGATTCGGATCCTTCCGGAGGAGTTTTTCATGAACTGTGCCCTGTTAATCGTATCCCTGATTCTGGGACAGTGTGTGCTGTTTATGGGAACCGAACTTATTCTCAAAGGCCGCAGGTAAAATTTGAAGAAAAACAAACAAACGGCGTTTGACATTTTTCGTTTGTCTGTATAAAATGTTAGAATACTATGCAGAAAGGAGTCCGACCATGCTCAGAGCAGCCGTTGTGGAAAGAGACAAAGAAAAAAGAGCGTTCATCGTTGCCGCTGTAGAAGCACTGCACATGGACATTCAGGTATCGGATTTCTCCAATAAATATGATTTCGAAGAGCATCTGGATGAGGATGCAACATCCTATGATATCCTGCTTCTGAATACTACGATTATGAAAGAAGGCGACGGAATTGAGGTTGCTGCCGATATTCGAAGCAGAAACAGCAAGATCATGATTGCCTTCGTGACGGAATCCACCCGGTATTATCCGGAGGCATTTGCTGTATTTGCCACCGGTTATCTGCTGTACCCCTTTGAGGTAGGCAACCTGCATAACTGCATTACTTTCTTCTATGAAAAGACCCAGAAGGAACGCCGTTCCTCTGTTATGATCAAAGAAAGAGGCGGCAACTACCGCAGGATCTTCACCCGATACATTAAGTACATCGAGAGCAGCAACCGCGAGGTCTACATTCATCTGGAAGACGGTTCCGAGGTAGCCACCTATGCCAAGCTGAATGAGCTGGAGGAGAGTCTGCCCCATAACGGTCAGTTCCTTCGCTGCCATCAGAGCTATCTGGTCAACATGTACTTTGTGGAGGAATACGGAAAGGGCTGCTTCAACGTGGATAATCTGGAAATTCCCATTTCCCGTAAATATCAGCAGATCGCCAAAGAGGCCTACTACGAGTATATGTTCGAAAAAATGTAAGGACCCATTCTTTCCGGCAGCCAATGTCGACGAAAAGAGTTCAGAGAGGCCGACTCACACAGAGTCGGTCTCTTTCTTGTTTTCGTCAGTATTTTTCGTATTTCGCAAAGCCGCCGATTTCATCACAAAAAATGTCAGATACACCACCCTTATTACAGAGCCTGTAAAGGTGGGTATAATCGTCCCATACAAGTTCCATTACATCAGAGAAGGGGCGAGAAATCGCCAAAATGGATAGCAATATGAGCGAAACCCGCAAGTCAATGGTACAGGAAGTCAACAGGGTCATGACAGACTTTGAAGCCCGCGCAAAGGAGCAGAAAATCTATCTTTTGGCCGACATGCAGACTTCCGGTATCAACCGGATGGGTGAAAAGTATCCCGAAGCGCTGGCATCTCTTTTGGAGTATGCCCAGGCGGAATGCATGCGTATGTGCGAAGGCAAGGAGAAGGTAATTCGAGCCAGAAGCAAGTGCATGCAGAATCGGCAGATGCTGAGGATCGAATTTTCATCCTTCAATTGCGAAGAAAGATCGGCAGATCGGGAAGAAATCCGGTGGATCGATCCCTTCGTAAGGAACCTGGGAGGCTATTACCGTATACTGCAGAAGGAAGATTCCACTGAGATTCGACTGGCTGTTCCGGTAAAGTGATCCTTATTTACAGACAGATGAGTCATATCCTTTTTCAGTAAAGGGGGAGAGGACAGTCTTATCAGGCAAGGCAGCCATTTCCGGATGCATTGTCATCCTGTTTCAAAAATGCCACGGAAGCATATCGCATCGATCCGTCTGTACCTGACAGGCAGGATCCCAAAAGGGTAAGCTTCCGTGGCGTTTTTGATTTGTGTCAAGTTAACAGCACGATGGGGATTTCTCTCGCTATTGAACAAGCAGCAGACTCTCTATAGAACAAGCAGCAGATTTCGGCTGTCAAAAAAGCACGGCAGATATATGCCGTGCTTTTTAATGTATCTGTGAAATCAATATCCCGGAGGGGAGTGCGGTGCAGGAATAATCTTCAAAACGTGCCTGGTCATTGCGAAAAACCATTGATTATGCTTGATCAGCAAACGTGAAGCCAAATTCCTCAGAACAGTCAACATAAGGCTGATATGCTTGTGCAGTCTCTTCCTGAGAGGCCCGAAGACTCATTTCGGTAGCCAGAATGGGAACAGCAGTTGCGACTGTGCAAAGTAAAGCTGCGATACCTACAGTGATCTTAGCTGACCGAAGTCTTTTTTCATCCTCGTCCATGGTGTTCCTCCTGTAATGCTTATGGCAGACTATAGCCGCCACTGTAGGCCGCCGACATCTATGCCTCATATGTGTTCATACTGCCTCACCTTGCAAATATAGGCGTGAGTCAAGTATTCATCAATGCTTCACCGGTTGCATGTATGATAACAGAAACAGAAAGCCATCCTCAATGTCAGAAGTTACAGAATTGATGCTAAAAATGTCTGATGCGAAAGAGAGGGGAAAATCAAAATGGGACTGCCCTCCTTGGTGTTTTCCCTGTTGCAGGAGGACAAATCGGGGAACATGTGGTATTGACAGAAGCAGAATACTAATCATATACTTTCAACATAAAATCATCAGTAGTTTGATGGCGGGTATTATTTGTACTCGTTAAGTAAGGAGCGACATGAAATGTGGGATAAAAGGAAGAAAAAGGAACTGAAGATATACGATGAGTTTCGTGCTTTCACGGTAAGTGTCCTTAGAAAAAGCTATTCGGTCATCCTGCAAATTGATTGCAATAATCAACAGATGGCAGTAATACCGGAGAACCTTGAGGAAGTAATCGAGTTCAAAAATGCAGAGACGGTCATTGCAGAAGCCCTGACCGGAATGTGGGCATTGACAGATGAGAATGTGTGTGTTGTTACGGATTATGTACGGGATGCTGTGAATAATCGTGATAATCCGGAGGAAGAGAGTAAGCCTATCCGTATAGAAGGACATGAGAACACGGTTATCGAGGGAGAAGTCATGGCATTTACCTCCTCCTTTGTATTCCTGTGCCTTAGAGATATTTCTCTCCAGGAAAAATACCTGAAATGGGAAGAGTCCCTTAATGAATCAAAGCCTCGAAATAAAAGTGTATTTGTGCGGACATTCGGGCATTTTGACGTTTTCATTGATGATGAGCCTGTGACATTCTCAAACGCTAAGGCAAAGGAATTGCTGGCGCTTTTGGTTGACCGGGCCGGCGGTGTTGTGACAAGCTCGGAAGCCATAGGCCTGCTTTGGAGCGAGGAGCCGGTAGAGGAGGGACTAAAGGCAAGGTACCGGAAAACTGCATATGAGCTCAGAGGGACGCTTCGAGACCATGAATTAGATGATATTCTTTTTGAGAAGAGAGGACAGAGGGGAATTAACCGGGGAAGCTTTGCGTGCGATTATTACCAATTGCTTGAAGGGGACAAGAAAGCGAAAGAAACCTTTGCCGACACATATATGCCGGAATATGAGTGGGCAGAAGAAACGCTGGCGAAGCTTTTGATACTGACAGAAGCATAGAGACAATAATAAACTGCAGCTGAATATGAGCTGCAGTTTATTATTGCAGAAGCAAGTTCGGAGGGGAACTTCTCCTAACGGATCAGACAGAGTGTTGATAGTGCAAGATAGATACGGTGCATCATTTGCGGTGAATTTTTACTTTGAAAAGGTACAAGGAACGAAGGAAGAACGGAAATGAACGGTTCGGAACAATAGGAAAAGTATAATCAGAATAGATTAGTGTAAAGGTGATGAAGGATGAAATATTTGATTGTTTCCAACGGCTGCGGCGCAGGACATGCGGTAAGGGATTTGACTCTGGCAGAGCAAATTAGGAAGGAGGCCGTTAAAAGAAAGTGCAGTGACTTGCAGATCATATTTGCATCCTATGGGGCAGGCCCCCGGTTTTTTCGCGCAGCAGGAGAAGATATGATAGATCTTAAGCAGCCGGAGAGACCGGATATTTCAGAACTGATGAAGGAACTCAACCGGGTCATCCTCCTGGTCCGTCCGGATATCCTCATCAGTGACGAAGTTGTGACAGCTTTGAGAGTATCGGGGAAATATAAGATACCGACTTTTTATCTGACCAATCATCTGATGTGGGGAGAGCATTCCGTACTCCGATGGATGTGCAAAGGCATCGTCTATGCTGAGCTTTCGGAAAGGCTTCCGGTTATGCTGCGGAAAAAGCATGATGTGAAAATAGTTGGTCCTATAGTGAGGGAAAGATTTTCGGAGAATTTACAACCTGATGAGGAGCTCAATATGCCTCCTGTTGATGTATCCTGCCGAATGATCCATGTATGGTTGGGAGGATCCTGTGATAAGGCAGCGCAGCTGGAGAATATCTGGCTTTTGAATCAGGTTTTCAATCAACTGGAGGGCTATGAGATTTATGTCCACGGAGATGAATATGAGCGGTTTTTCCAAAAGAGAATAACTTCGGGAATACACTGGGTAAAGCGGAGCAGTACTAAGCCGTACCGGGAGGGGATACAGATCTCCCGGGGAGGTATTCAGACCCTTTGGGAGATTGCTTTATCCGGAGGGCTGGGAATCTCTGTTCCATATTCCGGGAAAGTGAATCCTTTAGAGAATACGTATAGCGAATATATGGAGAAGCGCGGACTCAGCAGTAAAGTCACCTATCAGGATTTAAGGGATGAGAAACTGAGGATGCTTGTTGAGGGCCTGAGCAGACAGAAGTCAGAAGGAGCGGATAAGAATATACAGAGTAAAGGACAAATGTTGATCAGAGAAACCCGGGAGGCATGGAACACATGGATGGACGAGTTAATGTAGAAAAAAAGCATGTATTTCGTCCTGATTTTTTACTTAAAATATGGGAAGGAGAACCATGCGCTGTATCTGAAAATGGGAATATTCATCTTCCTATCAAAAGAACTCAGGCCTTGGCGTTGTCCCGGTTTGACGGAAGGCGCTCCGATGAGGAGGCTGAAGCTGTATGGAACAGGCTTTTTTTCGATGATAGGCACGATGCCGATACGGAAGGCAAGCAGATGCCAATGCCTACTGCCTTTCAAGCAGCTTCGGCTCGCTGGAATCTTCTATTACCGGTTACGATCAGTGAAAAATACCTTGGCCGATGCATCCGGAAAACAGAAAGATCCGTGGAGGAAATTCTTCGATCAGCGAAGGAGCCTGCAGGGAGATGCACAGTGCCGGAAAGCATCGTGTGGAGATACACGGACCGATGCCGGAGACGATGTCCTTATTGTTATGAGAAAGAGTATCTCGGACAGTTGCCGGAGCTTCTTTCTTCGGAGCAAAAGATCAACCTTGTGAAGAAGTTATTTGACTGCGGGATTAAGCATGTTCATCTGACAGGAGGAGATCCCTTTGCTGAGAAAGATATCTATGAAGTGATTTTCGAACTGTTAGACTGCAACATAGAAGTTTCTGTGCTGACCAAGGAGCAGATAGACATTAAGCAGATCAATGGTTGGCGAACCGATAAATTGCACCTGGGAATCAGCGTAGACAGTTCCGATCCTGTTAAGGCAGGGCTGTTATGCGGAGACGATGCATATTTTCAGACGGTTGCAGAGAATATGGATTGTCTGAAAGGGGCTGGAGTTCGGTTTTTCATTGCCTATACACTGAACAGACTCAATCTGAACGATATAGAAAAAGATGCAGACTGGTTTTTGAAGCAGGGTGCAGAACATGTAGAGATAACCGAATATCAGAGCCGGGGAATTCCGGAGGTAGACCGGAGAATGGCAATCGACCGACGGGAGTGGGAAAAGGTTAGAGAATTGGAGAACAGCCGGATTCATTTTGCCCATGGGGGGAGCGTAAATTGCTCATCCGGGACCCGATCTATGACCATCGATGCAGATGGAACCGTTATTATCTGTGATGTTCAGCCTGCAGAAAAAAGGTTTGCGAGCCTGATAGAACATTCTTTAACGGAAATCTGGAATGGGGAAGCCTATGTTCGCTATTGTACAGAAAGAGGTGGAAAATGCTTTCGCTCCGGGAAAACATCCTGTTAGGGACAGGAAGCGGCAGAGTTTTTCTGATAGATGATGACCATGAGCATCCGGAAAAGATTCTGTCCGGGAAGAGTTCTATAGTATTGGCATCATTGCTGTCAGCCGATTCTCATGAAGAATGCCTGTCGGAAATCAGGAGTCTGGGGTTAACCTATGGCAGAGAAGACATCCTTCACATAGAAAAATATCTGGCTATAAAGTACACCTTTGCTTTGAAAGGAAGAGAGGGTGATTCCCACAGTAAAAAGCTGGGAAACATTGCCCTCGGACGTTTAAAAAACTCACAGGAAGGGAAAGCCCCCCTTTTGTTTCGACTGGACTATCCGGTTCATATTACCTATGTTCCTACATGGCACTGCCGACGGGGTACATGATCCTGACGTTTCATGGGAGAGATTTCAGCGAATGATTCGCAAAGAGGAGAGATGATGGAGAAAAGATATGTTAAGCCGGGGGCAGTTGGGGTCCTTATGGGGGCATGCAAAGG
>JABUST010000045.1 GCA_021442595.1 Lachnospiraceae bacterium
GAATTGCGAAGCAATTCAGGGTGAACGTCAAGTGTATCGACTAACAGGACGATGTAATCGTTCACCTGCCGCCAACAGTTATGGAAGAAACTCGGATCAGAGGCTGACCCACATTTGTGGGAATGGAACCGGAGGAAGAACCGCACATACCCTGAGCCATCTCCATGTCGGAGCCGATCATATCGATCTTGGCAATGGTATCGGCGCCGGTACCTACCAGGCTGGCTCCCCGGACAGGTTCACAGATCTTTCCGTTCCGGATGATGTAGCCTTCATTGACCGCAAAGTTGAATTCGCCGGTGACAGGATTCACGCTGCCGCCGCCCATTTGCTTTGCATACAGACCGTACTCGATGGAAGCGATGATATCCTCGTTCTTATCGGGACCGGGGGCAATGTAAGTATTACTCATTCGGGAGGTGGGAGTATAGGCATAGCTCTGGCGGCGGGCATTGCCGGTGGGAGCCATGCCCATGCGGCGGCCGTTGAACTTGTCGATCATGTAGGTTTTTAAGACGCCGTTTTCAATGAGCACATTGCGGCGGGATGGGGTTCCCTCATCATCAAAGTTAAAGCTGCCCCATTCGTTGGGCATGGTGCCGTCATCGATGGCGGTAAACTTCTCGCAGGCAACCTTCTGACCAAGCTTCCCGGCAAACTGAGAACGTCCGTAAGCCACGGAGGAAGCTTCCAGAGAGTGACCGCAGGCCTCGTGGAAGATGACACCGCCGAAACCGTTTTCAATGGCTACGGGCATTACACCGGCAGGACAGTAGCCTGCGCCGGCCATGACCACAGCCTGACGGGCGGCTTCTTCTCCGGTAGCTTTGGGGCTGACAGTTTCAAAAAGTTCAATACCCTTGCGGGCGCCGGGACGGCAGCCGCCGGTCTGGGTCTCTCCGTTGATCTCAGCCACAGCCTGAATGGTGAGGCGGGTGCGGATCTGACGGTCGGAAGCGAAGATGCCCTCCGTATTGGCGATCTGGATCTTATGGTCTACATCCAGAAAAGCTCCGGTGACCTGCTTGATGGAGTCGGCATAATTTCTGGCGGCAAAGTAGCCTTCCTTCAGAATGTCGATCTTTTCTGCGTTAGTAACATCTGCGGGGACGATACGGATGGGATGGATATCGCCGTAGAGACGCTCCTTCAGGGTGATGCTGATTTCGGCCTTTCCCTGGCAGAGAGCTTCGGCAGCCCGCAGGGCGCAGGCCACCAGACCGGCCTCGGAAGTGTCCACGGTGGAGGCCATGACAGAGCGAAGACCCTTGTAGACCCGAACGGCTGCGCCGGCCACGATGGAATCCTGGATCTGGCTGACCTTGGAATCGATCATATTGATCTGATGGTTCAGCGTGTTCTCTGCGAAGATCTCGGCATAATCGGCGCCGGTGGAAACTGCAGCCAGAAGGACACGCTCACATACGTCACGTGAAATCATAGTATGAGCTCCTTGAACTTAACGGTGCTTATTTGGTTCCGAAGAATACGGAATCAAAGAAATCTCTGGTGGTATCTACACCAAGGGCTCCCTTGAATACGTCGGTGGAAAGGCCGCCCAGGTCAATGAGGTTGTTGGAATAACCCTGGACTGCCGCTTTCTTGGCGGCAATGCCTTCTGCATCCAGCGCAGGGGTCTCGTTGACCCACCGGGCATAGAAAGCGGTCATCTCGGCCACCATGTCATTCAGGGTTGCGGTGTGGGTATCCTGCTTTCGCATCAGTACATCCTGAACCTCATCCAGCCAGCTGGGATCGGCAGGGAAATTATCGATGCTGCTGTAGGTATCCAGCAGAGCATTTCCTTCGGCAACCTTCTTCTGATAGGTTTCGTCCGCATTCACCATGGTGTTGTCCATTTCCATGATGTACTTGCGGGTGGCAAACATATACATAAAGTCGGTGGAGAGCAGAGGAGCATCTTTTTCGTAGGGAGTGACCACCACGGTACCCATCTGCATGAGGCCGAACATGTTCACAGTCATGACGCACACATTGCCCACATTTTCCTGGTCATACTGCTTGACCTTGAATTTCAGGACGCCGTAGATCTTGATCTCGTTGTAATCGTTGGTTATCTCGGTAAGCTCTCCGCACTGGGAAATCTCTTCCAGAACCACATCGATGGTCTCGTTCATGGCTCTTACGTTGTTGACGGAGTTGATGGTGATAGCCAGCACGATGACAGCCAGAATGCCCAGAATGATCAACCATACCTTGCCGGATTTCTTCTTGCCGTTTTTCTTGCTCATCTTTGTTCTCCTTTTTTATTTTAGTTTTTTCAGTAACTGTTTGTTGACCGAATTGCTGCGGGGGGGCTTTTCAGTAAGCCGCATCCGCCTCGGCATTGATTGAGCCGGGCCGGATCAGCCCCAGAGGTCCTCTTCTGTAGGCTTGTTCTTCTCGTCTGTCAGATCTGCGGAAGCCTCGGTTTCTTCCTCTTCGGCAGCTTTGTCTGCCTCGGAGGCAGCTTCGTCTTCAGCGTCGGAGTCTGCAGCGGCATCGGAGCCAACGGATTCAATGTCGTCGACATTGTCGGAGGCCTCTGCAGCATCGGAGCTCTCGTCATCCTGCTCGGAAGTCTCTGATGCACCGGAAAACTCCTCATGGGCGGCGTCATCATCGTCTGCATCTAAAGAGGGGGCATATTCGTTCTTCTTGCCTTTGTTGGCTTTTTTCTTGGCTTCCACCTTGGCTCTGGCGCCCAGAATGATCATGAGGATCACACCCAGAAGAGCCATGACCACGGATACAAACACAGACACGGGGAAGTCCGTGTTCCAGACCTTCAGCTGGTCAGTCCGGAGATTCTCGATGAAAGCCCGGAGGATGCCGTAGCCGATCATGTAGACGCAGGCGGTCTGGCCTCTGAATTTGCGGTGCTTGAAGACGATCAGCATGATGGCGAAGATGGCCAGGCAGCCGATGGACTCGTACAGGAAGGTGGGATGCACCTGAATGTAACGGACATCGCCAACTTTTACGGAGTTCTGCAGAAGCTCTGTGGTGGTGTAGGCAGCGGTCTTGATGTTAAGCCGCATGGCGAAGACGGAATCGGTGTAGGAGCCGAAGGCTTCCTGATTAAAGAAGTTGCCCCAGCGGCCGATGGCCTGTCCCAGCACCAGACCGGGCATGGCCGTGTCCAGAAGCTCCAGTACAGGCTTGTGCTTGGAACGGCAGTAGAAGACGGCAGTGAGCACGGAGGCAATGACGGCGCCGTAGATGGCCAGCCCGCCGTTTCGGATGTTCAATATGCTCAGCAGATCGTCTTTGTAATTATCCCACTCGAAGGCAACATAGTAGGTCCGGGCGCCGATGACGCTGAAGATCAGGGCGTAGATCAGGAAATCCGTGTACATTTCGGGATCCTGCCCCGAACGCTTGGCCAGGGCTCTGGCTGTCAGCAGACCGGCCACCACACCGCAGGCGATGATGACGCCGTACCAGGCTACGTAGAAGCTGCCGATGGTGATGGCATATTTGCTTAGATGTTCGATTTCAATTCCCAGATAGGGAAACCAGATGTCGGGCATGTTTGTACCAACCTTTTCTCCTAGTATAAATATAAGGAAACTTCAGACAGTATACTACAAAAACGAGTGTTATTCCAATGAAGAAATTGTTAATCTCCCTGTAGGAGAAAAGAGGGGTGCTAATTCTTACAAGTAATTCGCTAAAACGAAAGGTAGGCTGAACTTTCCCTCTTTTCATGGTAAAACATTGGCACTTCAAGTTTCGATTTGGGCAAAACACTCGAAAGGGTGCGACGCAAAGCTAAAGGGCCTTTCAAATGGCAGCCAGTTGCCGCAATCAGCGTGCTGATTAGGTGTATATGTTTCATATACTGCCCAAGTCAATGAACTTGGGCAGTTTTTCATTTACAGAAAGGAGGTCAACATGAGTGGTTATCTAACTGTTCGTGAAGTCGCTGAGAAGTGGCATGTAACCGTTCGATGTGTCCAGATTTCCTGTAAGGAAGGACGGATCGAGCGCGCGGTCAAGTTCGGAAGAGACTGGATGATCCCCGTGGATGCTGAACGCCCGGAGGATCGAAGAGTTAAATTCGGCGTGAACGTATGAAAAACTGAAATGGAGCCGTATCCCCCGGGATACGGCTCCGATTCGTTTTAAGGAAAAAGGGGACAGGAATTGACATAAAGGGGATGGGCATCGACATACAGGAGATAGTCGCCGGCATAATGAGAATATATATCAACAGAAACAGGATAGACACACGGCGGTGAAGTATGGCATAATGAAGACAGGTTATTTGTATGCTGCGGGATGGGAGGTGAAGCTATGGAAAGACAGAGTCTATTGGCAGAGAAGCTGCGGGAAGCGGCTCTTTCCGTCCTGCCCATTATTTCCATCGTGTTTGTTCTTTCCCTTATTCTGGTACCGGTGCACAGCGGTTTGATCCTTTCTTTTCTCATAGGTACGGTCATGATTATTGCCGGAATGGCTCTGTTCTCCATCGGTGCGGACTCCGCCATGGCCCAGATAGGAACCCATATCGGATCCAGGCTGACAGCCACAAAGAAGATTGGTCTTATCGTGCTGGTGAGCTTTTTGCTGGGTGTGATCATCACCGTTGCAGAGCCCGATCTTCAGGTGCTGGCTACCTATGTGCCGGATATTGATACTACGGTTCTCATCGTCCTCGTGTCCATCGGCGTGGGGGTGTTTCTGGTGGTGAGCATGCTGCGCATCCTTTTCGGTATTCCTCTTCGCTGGCTGCTTCTGTTTTTCTATGGTCTGGTTTTTATTCTGGCGATCCTGTCCAGACCGGATTTTCTTTCCGTTGCCTTTGATTCCGGCGGCGTTACCACCGGTCCCATGACGGTGCCCTTCATCATGGCTTTGGGCGTGGGCGTATCCTCCATCCGAAGTGATGAAAAGGCTAAAGCGGACAGCTTTGGTCTCATTGCACTTTGCTCCATTGGACCCATTCTGGCAGTGCTGGTTCTGGGCTTCATCTATGATACGGATACGGCAGGAGAGACTGCTATTCTGATCCAAAACCTGGACACCTCCGTGGAGGTGGGAAAGACTTATATGGAAGCTATCCCCGACAAGCTGAAGGAGGTGGCCTTTGCCCTGCTGCCCATTGCAGGCTTTTTCCTGCTCTTTCAGATGGTCCTGCTCAGGTTGGAAAAGCGGACACTGCGGTCTATTCTGGTAGGCATCGTCTTTACTTATCTGGGTCTTGTCCTCTTCCTCACCGGCGCAAATGTGGGCTTCTCCGCTCTGGGCTTTGCCCTGGGCGGATCCATGAAGGAGCAGGGACTGCTGTGGCTTTCCATTCCCCTGGCTATGGTCATGGGCTGGTTCATCATCGGGGCAGAGCCTGCGGTGCACGTGCTGACTAAACAGGTCTATGAGCTTTCTGCAGGCGCTATCAAAGAAAAAACCATGCGGATCACCCTGGCTGCTGCCATCGCTGTGGCAAATGGGCTGGCTATACTCCGTGTGCTCACAGGACTTCCTATCTTCTGGTTCGTCCTGGTGGGCTATGCCATCGCTCTCTTTCTTTCCTTCGTCGTTTCTCCTACTTTTACAGCTATCGCCTTTGATGCCGGCGGCGTTGCCTCCGGTCCCATGACGGCGGCCTTCATGCTGCCCTTTGCCATGGGCCTGTCCGATGCGGTAGGGGGAAACATTATGACGGATGCCTTCGGTCTGGTGGCTCTGGTGGCAGTGATGCCTTTGATTACAGTGCAGATCATGGGCGCCGTTACAGCTCTTCGTAACAGCCGTATTCCTGTCCATGAGGCACCGGAAACGGTGGATGATGAGGTCATTGAGCTTTGGGAGGTGGTCTGAATGGAACTGTATTATATGATTGCAGTGGTGGACCGGAACCGTGAAAAAGGGCTGCTGTCTATTTGCCGTGAGCTGGATATCAGTATGACCCTTACCATGAACGGTTGGGGCACAGCCACCGCCTCTCATCTTCTGCTCCACAATCTGAGACCCACAGAGAAGACCATTTTTGGTGCGGTGGTTTCGGCTATCACCAGAAAGAAGATGATCCACGGGGCTGAAAGAAAGCTGTTCATTGATATTCCGGGAAACGGAATCATGATGTTTATCCCTTTAAAAAGTGTGGTCAGCCGGAGAGCGCTGGATTTCTTTACATTTAACCAGGAACTGGAAGGAGATGGTCCTGTCATGGATTTCAAGCATGAACTCATCGTTGTGATATTAAATGAAGGCTATTGTGACATGGTCATGGATTCGGCCAGAGAGGCCGGAGCCTCGGGCGGTACCATTCTGCATGCCAAGGGCACCATGGGACGGGAAACGGAAAAGTTCTACAGTGTTTCCATGGCAGAGGAGAAGGATATGCTTTACATTCTGGCTGCTGCGGAGAAAAAGACGGATATTATGCAGACTATTCAGAGAAAGTGCGGCAGCGGTACCGATGCGGGCGCCATCTGCTTTTCTCTTCCCGTCTCCGATGTGATCGGTCTTCGCCATTTGGACGAGTCAGCGTATTGATTTCTGTATATTGATTTCATAAAGAAACCGCGGGATATCATCCTGCGGTTTTTCTTGTGAAAAAGGTCGGTTTATGCTAAAATAAAGGTTCGTGATGCAATCTGTAAAAACACTTGCAACAAAGGAGTTTTACCATAAATGAAATTAGGTATCGTAGGGCTTCCCAATGTGGGAAAGAGCACTCTGTTCAACTGCCTCACCAAGGCAGGCTCCGCCCAGGCCGCAAATTATCCCTTCTGCACCATTGAACCCAATGTGGGCATCGCCGCCGTCCCGGACGAGAGACTGCAGGTCCTGACTAAAATGTATGACTCTGCCAAGACCACCCCGGCCATCGTGGAGTTCGTCGACATTGCCGGTCTGGTGAAGGGGGCCAGCAAGGGAGAGGGTCTGGGAAACCAGTTTCTGAGCCATATCCGTGAATGTGATGCCATCGTGCACGTGGTCCGCTGCTTTGAGAATGATGATATCATCCATGTGGATGGGTCTGTGGATGCCATCCGTGACATTGAAACCATTAATCTGGAGCTGATCTTCTCCGATATGGATACCTTGGAGCGCCGTAAGGCCAAGGTGGCCAAGCAGGCCAAGATGGACAAGTCTCTGGGAGAAGAGCTGAGGGTCATCGAGAAGGTGTCTGCCGGTCTGGGAGAGGGCGTTCGGGCCAAGAATCTGGATCTGACGGATGAGGAAAAGGCCATGATGATGACCTTTGATCTTCTCACCTCCAAGCCGGTCATCTACGCTGCCAACGTCAGCGATGATGAACTGGCAGATGACGGAGCCGGAAACGAGCAGGTGGCTAAGGTCCGTAAGTTTGCTGAGGAGCAGGGGGAAGAGGTCTTCGTGATCTGCGCTTCCATCGAGGAAGAGATCGCGGCTCTGGACCCGGATGAAAAAGAGATGTTCCTGGAGGAGCTGGGTCTGACTGCCGCCGGTCTGGACCGCCTCATTGCCGCCAGCTACCATCTGCTGGGTCTCATCTCCTACCTGACAGCAGGTCCTACAGAGAGCCGTGCCTGGACCATCCGGAAGGGTACCCTGGCTCCTCAGGCAGCCGGAAAGATCCACTCTGATTTTGAGCGGGGCTTTATCCGGGCTGAGGTGGTGGCCTACGAGGATCTCATTGCCTGCGGTTCCTACAACGGCGCTCGGGAGAAGGGTCTGGTCCGCTCTGAAGGCAAGGAGTATGTGGTGAAGGACGGCGACGTGGTGCTGTTCCGGTTTAATGTTTGATATTGAGGAGAGTTCATGTCTGATACAGTTTTATCACTGCAGGACAGAGAGGAAATAGAGAAGCGAAGGACCTTCGCCATCATTTCCCATCCCGATGCAGGTAAGACCACCCTCACCGAGAAGCTGCTTCTGTACGGAGGCGCCATCGTAGAGGCCGGTATGGTCAAAGGTAAGAAGAATATGCGCCATGCAGTCTCTGACTGGATGGAGATCGAAAAGCAGAGAGGAATCTCCGTGACTTCCTCTGTCATGCAGTTCCGCTACGACGGCTTCTGCATCAACATCCTGGATACCCCGGGACACCAGGATTTCTCCGAGGATACCTACCGTACCCTGATGGCAGCGGATTCCGCTGTCATGGTGATCGACGGCTCCAAGGGTGTGGAGGCTCAGACCCGAAAGCTGTTCAAGGTCTGCCGCATGCGTGGCATTCCTATTTTTACCTTCATTAATAAGATGGACCGGGAAGCCAAGGACAGCTTTGATCTCATGAGTGAGATCGAAACAGAGCTGGGCATCGAGACCTGTCCCATTAACTGGCCCATCGGTTCCGGAAAGCGGTTCCAGGGCGTATATGACAGAGAAAAGCAGCGCATGCTGAAGTTCGCAGCTACGGGAGGAGCCCATGAAGTGGCCTCTGTGGAGATGGCTCTGGACGATCCCGGTCTGGGAGACCTGATCGGAGAAGAGGCCAGAGATCAGTTGCTGGAGGAGATGGAGCTTCTGGACGGAGCCGGGCATCCTCTGGATCTGGACATGGTCAGAAAGGGAGAGCTGTCTCCCGTGTTCTTTGGATCTGC
Source organism: Lachnospiraceae bacterium (assembly GCA_021442595.1). Taxonomy (GTDB): domain Bacteria; phylum Bacillota; class Clostridia; order Lachnospirales; family Bianqueaceae; genus RUG760. The sequence goes on from JABUST010000045.1 coordinate 8,538, forward strand.
CCTGACCAACTTCGGTGTGGAGCCTTTCCTGGAGGAGTTCCTGCGCATGACCACATCCCCCCTGCCCAGACAGTGCGTGGAAGGGGTGGTGGAGCCTGCAAGCGCTGATTTTTCCGCCTTTGTATTTAAGATCCAGGCCAATATGAACCGGGCCCACCGGGACAGAGTGGCCTTTATGCGCATCTGCAGTGGCGTCTTTGAAAAGGGCATGGAGGTCTACCATGTGCAGCAGGGCAAGAAGATCAAGATCTCCCAGCCAACTCAGCTTATGGCTCAGGACCGCAGCATCGTGGACAAGGCCTGGGCCGGGGACATCATCAGTGTCTTCGATCCCGGTATCTTCTCCATCGGCGATACCATCTGTTCTTCCTCCAACCGGGTGAAGTTTGAGGGCATCCCCACCTTCGCTCCGGAGCATTTCTGCCGTCTCCGCCAGGTTGATACCCTGAAGCGCAAGCAGTTTATCAAAGGTACCACGGAGATCGCCCAGGAGGGCGCCATCCAGATATTCGTGGAGCCCAACAAGGGTATGGAGGAAGTCATTGTGGGGGTGGTGGGCACCCTGCAGTTCGATGTGCTGACTCACCGTCTGGTGAACGAGTACAACATTGAGACCCGCATGGAGTCTCTCCCCTATGAGCACATCCGATGGGTGGAGAACAAGGACCTGGATATGTCCGCTCTAACCCTTACATCCGATACTAAGGTGGTTCAGGATATGAAGGGCAACTATCTGCTGCTGTTTGCCGATGAGTGGAACATCGACTGGGCCCTGTCTCATAACAAAGGATTGAAGCTGGCTGAGTTCAGCCGGAACTGATTAAGGAGAAAAACATGAGTGAAGAAGTGAAAGTACCGGCTGAGGGCATGCTGCCCGAGGCTGCCAACTTCATTGAGCGTGAGATCAATGCCGATCTGGAAGCCGGAGTGAACACTGTGGTCCAGACCCGGTTCCCCCCTGAACCCAACGGCTATATGCACATCGGCCACATTAAGGCCATCTGCGTGGATTTCGGTACTGCCGAGAAGTACGGCGGCGTGTGCAACCTTCGTTTTGATGATACCAACCCCAGCCGTGAGGAAACGGAATATGTGGAGGGCATCAAGAACGATATCGAGTGGATGGGCTTCAAGTGGAAGAACGTCTACTATGCCTCCGAGTATTACGATCAAATCTACGACTTCGCCATTCAGCTCATTAAGAAGGGCGTCGCCTATGTGGACGACCTGACTCCCGAGCAGATGAAGGAGTACAGAGGCACCCTGACAGAGCCCGGCAAGAACAGCCCTTACAGAGACAGATCCGTAGAGGAAAATCTGGACCTGTTTGAGCGCATGAAGAACGGGGAGTTCAAGGAGGGCGAGAAGGTTCTGAGAGCAAAGATCGACATGGCCTCTCCCAACATGAACATGCGTGATCCCGCCATGTATCGCATTTCCTATACGCCTCATCACAGAACCGGAACCAAGTGGTGCATCTATCCCATGTACGACTTTGCTCATCCTCTCAGTGATGCCATTGAGGGCGTGACCTATTCTCTCTGTTCCTTCGAGTTTGAGGATCATCGCCCTCTGTACAACTGGTTCATCCAGCAGACAGAGGCCTTTGACCATCCTCCCAGACAGATCGAGTTCTCCCGCATGGAGATCACCAACGTGGTCACCTCCAAGCGCAAGCTGAGAGCTTTGGTGGAGAACGGCACCGTCAACGGATGGGACGATCCCCGTATGCCCACCCTGGCAGGTCTTCGGAAGAGAGGCTATACTCCCGAGACCATTAAGAAGTTCATCGCTGACACCGGCGTGTCCAAGTCCCGGGGAGCCACCATCGACTATCGCTATCTGGAGTACTGTCTCCGGGAGGACCTGAAGCTGCAGAACAAGCGCATTATGGCGGTTCTGGATCCTGTGAAGGTCATCATCGACAACTATCCCGAAGGTCAGGTGGAGTGGTTTGAAGTCTCCAACAACCCTGAAAATCCGGACCTGGGCAGCCGCAAGGTTCCCTTCACCCGGGAGGTCTACATTGAAAAGGATGACTTTATGGAGGAGCCGGAGAAGAAGTTCTTCCGCATGGCTCCCGGGCGTGAGGTGCGCCTTATGGGCTCCTATCTGGTAACCTGCACCGGCGTGGATAAGGACGAAGAGGGAAACATCACCGCTATCCACTGCACCTACGATCCCGAGACCAGGGGCGGAAATGCGCCGGACGGACGTAAGGTGAAGGGCACCATTCACTATGTCAGCGCTGCGGAAGGTGTGAAGGCCACCGTGCGTCTGTATGAGCATCTCTTTGTATATGATGAAGAGGCTCAGGACTATGTGATCAATCCCAATTCCGTCACCGTGATGGACCGGGCCTTGGTGGAGCCTTACATCCGGGAGGAGCAGCTGGGAAGCCGCTTCCAGTTTGTCCGGAACGGCTATTTTATCACCGATCCCGCAGACTCTGCGGAGGGAGAACTGGTCATCAACCAGATCGTACCTCTGAAGAGCTCCTACAAGCCTGAGTAAACCGGAACCATTACTGAATAGATCTACCTCGGGGGCAGCAGTGTGTTTTTGCAGTGCTGTCTCCCTTGCATTTATTTTTGGTGTATCGAACTTTGGTTTTATGCACTATGTATTATCTGTATTTATGAGAGGTGTCTTATGACAGTCATTCAAGCGCTTAACAGCACACCTTTGTACCTGATCTGCGGCGGGATCGTGCTCTTCGTGGCTCTGGTCTGCGTGTTCTTTATGATCCGCGCTTACCGGCAGGGAATTGCCATCGGCATGGATAAGACCAAACTGAAACGAACCATTACCTCCAGTGCTACCTTTACCATTCTTCCCAGTGTGGGCATCCTGCTGGGTGTCATCGCTCTCTCCGGAAGTCTGGGAACACCCCTTCCCTGGCTGAGACTGTCTGTCATCGGTGCGCTCCATTATGAGACCCAGGTGGCAGAGGCTGCCGCCGAGGTGGTAGGGCTCCCGGGACTCAGCATGTCCTCCATGACCTTCGAAGCCTTCGTCAACATTGCCCTGCTGATGAGCTTCTGCATCATCTGGGGGATGCTGCTGTCTATCTTCTTTACCAAGAAGTATCTGGGCAAGTTCAAGGGCTCCGGTAAGACCGGCAGCGCAGTGGCAGGTTTCGGTGATACGGCCATGACTGCTATGTTCATTGGTCTGGTATCCGCTTATGTGGCCAGCTACATCGGAACCTTTGTGTCCGGAAACGGTGTCTTTACCTTTACGGGAAGTCTGATGCCCCTGGTGGTGTCGGTGGTGGCCGGAGCGGTCATGGCCGGGTTCATTTTCCTGGCGGAGAAGAAGAAGGCTACCTGGGTGGAGAGCTTTTCCATTGCCGGCAGCATGATTCTTGCCATGGCTGCGGCTGTCTTTCTGAACGCAGTGCTTTGAGGAGGTGAGACCCATGACTGAAAACGAGAAGAATCAGATTTTCGAGAAATACAACGACCGGACTCATGTGTACGGCCGCATTGCCTGCTCCATCGCCCTCATTCTGCTGCTGGGAGCTCCCTTCCTCATGGGAGCTTATCTGGGGGTCATGCCGGATCTGGGTATCCTGTTGAAGGGATTTCTGGCGGTGGGTCTGGTATATCTGGTGAGCTGCATCGCCGAGTACCTGATCTACACGCCTATGCTGGGGGCCGGCGGCAGTTATCTGGCCTTCATCACCGGCAACCTCATCAACATGAAAATACCCTGTGCCGTCAGCTCCCGGGACATCGTGGGAGCCAAGACGGGCACACCGGAGAACGAGATCGTCTCCACCTTGTCCATCGCCACTTCCTCTCTGGTGACCATCCTGGTGCTGTTTGCCGGGGTAATGCTGCTGATCCCGCTGCAGCCCATTCTCCAGAGCCCGGTGCTCCAGCCTGCCTTTGATAATGTGGTGCCCGCCCTGTTCGGCGCACTGGCTTTCAAGTATTTCAGAGGCAACATGAAGATCGCAGCCCTCCCGCTGTTGATCATGAGCGCGCTGTTCATCGCAGTTCCCACCCTCACGGGCTCCACCAGTTTTATGATCATCCCCAGCGGCGCCATTTCCATCGGCGTTGCTTACCTGCTGTTCCGTAAGTCCGACAAGAAGTAACCATCATCCAACACCTGTACAGGAGGATCCTTCTATGAAAGGCAAGAATCTGATCAAGTTTGCAGCCACAACGGCGGTCCTGACCCCTGTGGCTGTGGCCCTCACCAAGACCCTGCTTTCTGACAGACAGGAGTCTGTCTACGAGCCCCACGGCGACGAAGCCCGGGTGCAGAGCTATGCGGAAAAGCTTTCTGCCATGCTGCAGTATGACACCACTTCCTATCCGGGACAGGAGCAGCGGGAGAAATTCCTGGGCTTTCACAAGCTGCTGGAGGAGCTGTTCCCCCAACTGCATGCCACCCTGGAAAAGACAGAGATCGACGGCAACCTTTTCTATTACTGGAAAGGCAAGAGCAGCGACAAGTCCCTGGTGCTCATGAGCCATCAGGACGTGGTTCCCGCAGAGGGGGAGTGGCTCCACGGACCCTTCTCCGGAGACATTGCCGACGGAAAGGTGTGGGGAAGAGGGGCTGCAGACATTAAATGCGGCATTATGACCTTCATGCAGGCCATCGAGGAGCTGGTTTCCGAAGGTTATACACCCGATCATGACGTATATATCTGTTCTTCCTGCACAGAGGAGACGGGTGGAGACGGCGGTCCCAAGCTGGTGGCAGAGCTTCAGCGCAGAGGCGTTCGCCCCTGGCTGCTCTGCGATGAGGGCGGCGCCATCGTAGATGAGCCCATGGGGGGCGTGAAGGGATCCATTGCCATGATCGGCGTGGTGGAGAAGGGCATCGCCAATGTGCGGTTCATCGCCCGCTCCAACGGCGGTCATGCCAGTTCTCCTTCTAAAGGAACACCCATTGCCCGTCTGGCAGCCTTTGTCCATGATGTGGAGACGAATTATCCTTTCCGTTCCGAGTTTCTTCCTCAGACGGAGGAGATGCTGAATGCCATGGCTCCTTACTCTGACTTTTGTCTGCGTTTACTGCTGGGAAACACCTGGCTGTTCAAGCCTCTGCTGAAGAAGATCATGCCTGTCCTCTCCGGTGAAGCAGCTGCCATGCTTCGGACCACTATCGCCTTCACCATGCAGTCCGGCTCCGAGGCCTTTAATGTGATTCCACAGGAGGCTTCCGTGTCTGCTAACCTTCGGTTCATTCCTCATCAGGGAAGAGCGGACTCTCTGGAAATCCTAAGAAAGCGGGCTGAGAAGTTCGGTCTGGAGATGGAGGTCATCACCAGCTCCGAGTGCTGTCCTGTGGTGGATACTACCAGCAGCGGCTTTAACCATGTAGTAGAGACCATCAAGACCACCTTCCCCGGACTGGCCTACAGTCCCTATGTGATGACCGGCGCTACGGATGCCCGCTTTTACGGGGATGTGTGCGAGACCTGTATCCGCTTCGCTCCTCTTCTGTACGGAAAAGAGCAGATGAAGGGCATGCACGGACTGAATGAAAACATGTCCGCTTCCTGCCTCACCGGCGCTGTGGATTTTTACCGGAATCTGATCACTTCGAATAAATGATTACGAAAATAAAGAGCCTTCTCCCCAATACATTGATCTTTATGGGTCTCTGTGTCTGGGGAGAACTGCTTCTGTGGCTGGTGGACGGCATCAGCCCCTTTGAGCCCCTGATCCTCCTTAGAATGTTCTCCTCCGGCGCCATGCTGGGGACCATTCTGGAGATGGTTCTGGTGATTCTGCCGGAGAGGATCTCTCCTTATATTATCGGTCTGATCCTGTTTCTCATGGGCACTTTGTCCGCTGCTAACCACTGCTGCTATGTGTTCTTCGGAACCTACTTTAATCTTTCTTATATGCTTCAGATGGGAACCACGGTGGCGGGGGATTATCTGAGCAATACTTTACAGACCCTGATTCGGAATATCTGGTATTTTCCTCTCTGCTATCTCCCGCTGATCCTCTATCTGGTCTTTCGCAGGAAGTTCAGAAGGGAAGAGGAAGGATCCCGAATCCTTTCATGGGTCGTGTCTTTGGTGCTTTTCCTGGTTTGCCTGGTGCTTTCTCTGGGGACCTGTCGGCTTGGAAAGGACGGGGATTTCTACGGCTCGGATTTCAGCGCGGCCAATGCCACTCCCCGCTATGGTATGGGAACTGCTGTGAGGCTGGAGATCCACTACGGCATCTTCGGTCTGCCTTCTTCAAGAGCCCTGACCCCTATGAGTCAGCTGTCTTCATCTGCCGGGTCTGCCGATGGATATTCTGATGGAAATGGCGGTGCTAACGGGGAAACCTCCGGTATGTCCGGGACCTCTTCCGTCAGCTCGGACACTTCGAATGGCACTGATGAAGGAAACTCAGCTTCAACCATGGGCACTGGGGCAGGCAGCGGTGCGGACTCTGCCGGAGAACAGGATGGCACGGGTGTGAATGGTGATTCCGGTGATGCTTCCGGCTCTGAGGACTCCCGGCAGGAGGAGGTCGTCATCATATACGAGCCTAATGTGACGGATATTGATTTTGCTTCTCTGGACGGGAGATTTCCGGAGCTGGATGCCTACGTGGCTTCTCTGGAGCCCACCATGCAAAGTGCCTATACGGGCATGTTTGCAGGGAAGAATCTGATTTTCATTACGGCGGAGGCATTTTCTCCCGTGGCGGTGGATAAGGAGCGCACGCCCGCTCTGTACAAGCTGTCCCATGAGGGATTTGTGTGCAGCAATTATTATCAGCCCGGCTGGAGCCAGTCCACCACCGGCGGCGAGTTTGCCAACATGACCGGCCTGATTCCCACCTGGATTAACGGGTCTCCCGCTTTCCAGGTCAGCGGATATGTGAGCATGCCCCTGGGCATGGGATGGAAGTTCGCTGAGGAAGGCTACAGCATCTACGCCTTTCATAACAACAATTACACCTACTACTCCCGGCAGATCACCCACCCCAATTTGGGATATCTGAACTGGATGGGCTACGGCAATGGTCTGGAGCTCCAGCGTCCGGACTATGTGCCTTGTTCCGATCTGGACCTGATGCAGGTTACGGTACCGGAATATATCCGTGTGTACAAAGAGACCGGTGTGCCCTTCCATACCTACTATATTTCCATGTCCGGTCATGCCAACTACATTTTCGGTGTTAACGACATGTCAGACAAGAACCGGGAGGCGGTGGAGGAGCTGCCTTATTCGGATCCGGCCAAGGCTTATCTGGCAGGACAGCTGGAGCTGGAATATGCCATGGAGTACCTGCTGGAGCAGCTGGAGGAGGCGGGCATCCTGGAGGACACCGTGATCTGCATATCTGCAGACCATTATCCCTACGCCCTGGCCCAGTACTTCAGTCAGGATTATTATAGAGAACTGTCCGGTATCGATGATGACGAACATTACATCACACGCTATCGAAATACACTGATCCTCTGGTGCGGCTCCATGGAGAAGGCGGTGATTGTGGAGACTCCCTGTTCCTCCATCGATCTGGTGCCCACTCTGTACAACCTGTTTGGAATCGAGTACGATTCCAGATTGTTTGCGGGGAAGGATATCTTCGGATGTGAGGTGCTTCCCGGTGAGGTGTCTACAGCTATGCCCATTGTGGTATTCCCCAGCTACGGAGGAGATAAGAGCTGGATCACAAACGCAGGTTCTTATGAGGGATATACCCGTGAATTCACACCCTTCCCGGGAGTGACTGTGGGGGAGGATTATGTGGAGCTGGTGACCCAGGTGGCTGCCGGCCGCTGGGCTTATTCTAAAGAAGCGGTGCAGTATGATTATTTTTCTCATCTGTTTCCGGAGGAACAGTAGATAGGCTATAACAGCCATATTTACTCTATCATCTTTTGCATAAGCTTCCAAAGCGGAGGATGAACCATGGCAGCGGAAGTTCGGAGAAGATTAAGAAGAAAAGGGGAGATAACCATGGATGAATATTGGTGGAGTGGGGCTTTCGCAGATCCCGCAGTACTGAAAGAAAAAATGGGGGAAGGGGTGAAGACTTTCCCCGGGGCATCCATGCTGGCTACCTTTGAGGTCTGCAGTCAAAAAACATCCGGACAGAATACCAATAGTTCAGATGCTTGCAATATGGGTTTCATTGAAGTTGATCAGAAAGCCTTCAAGGAGATTTTCTCAAATGCTGAACCTCAGCTGCTCACTAAGCTTGAGACTTACAGAAAGCGGCTGGAGGAAGCCCTTGGAGATCCTGCCATTGCAGAAGCCATGGAGCAGGGAGAGATGGAGCCTTTGCTCACAGAGAATGAGAGTATCATAGTATTCCAAAGAGTCAGCGAGAATAGACGTGCCATCATCATCCTCAACCTTCTGTCGGAGGAGAATCTCATCACCATGCCCTGTCATGTGGCCGGGACCATTATCAGCAATTACGAACAGACGGACCTGCGCAGCCACGGAAGATTGCTTTTCCTGCAGCCCAACCAGGCTATTGTGTTCGAAAGCTTTAAATTCAAACTTTAAAATAGCACCTGCTTGGTTCTCGTAATTCATAATATTCAAGGCTGGATTAAAATATGACATAATAAAGTCCCTGCGCATCTTTTGCAAAGAGGTGCGCAGGGACTTTATCTCCCTATTTGCAGGAATGAGTGGGAGTGCACTCATGAGAGCTTATACAGACGAGTATATTTCTCTCTAAAGTAAGCAAGCAGAGGCTCGGAGGACAGCTCCTTTCCGCAGACTCTCTGCAGAACAGTGCCGGGATTCTCCAGGCTTCCCTTGAACTGAATGTTCTCCTTCAGCCAACGGGTAATCTCAAGGATCCTGCCCTGGGAGAGGAGCTCGTCCACAGGACCCAGATCCCGTTCCAAAGCCTCCAGGAACATACCATCATAGAGGGAGCCCAGCAGGTAAGTGGGGAAGTATCCGAAGTACACAGAGGACCAGTGAAGGTCCTGGAGGATACCGTGGGTATCGTCTGAAGGAGTAACGCCCAGGTACTCTTCCATGAGTTCATTCCAGCGATCCCGGGCGGCTTCCACAGGGGTCACGCCACGGAACAGCTCCTTCTCCAGCTGGAATCTCAAAATGATGTGGAGACAGTAAGTGACATCGTCTGCACCGGTACGGACTTCACTGGGAATCACATGATTGGCAGCCCGCTCCAGATCCTCCGGGGAGACGTTTTTGAATCCGGGAATGACTTCCTTAATCTGATCATAGACCGGAAGCCAGAAGGAGGCTCTGCGGCCAAGAATATTTTCATAGAACCGGGACTGACTCTCATGGAGATCGCTGAAGATGAGCCGGGCGGCAGCCGTTCCTTCCAGAGAAGGATCTACATTCTGATCATACAGTGCATGACCGCCCTCGTGGATGGCGGTGAAGAGGGTGTCCAGGGGCATATCTTCCCTGTAATGGTTGATGATGCGGATGTCTCCGGGAGCCATTTGACCCGTGAGACCGTGGGCGCCGTTGCACACCAGAACCCCATCCATGTCCAGACCCATGTAACTGAGAAGGATCTTTTCGGCTTTCTGCAGCTCCGGGATGGAGGCATGGTCCGGAATCATGCTCAGATCCGGTTCGCCTGCTTCCTTGATCTGCCTGAGAAGAGGCACCAGACCGTCCCGTACTTCATCGAAGAGCTGCTCCACCTTGGCGCAGTCGATGCCTTCCACCCACTGGGAGAGGAGGGCTTCGTAGATCTCCTTCTCCGGGTAGAGGTAACGGGCATATTGAGCGGTCATTTCTATATTCTTCTTCAGCCAGGGGAGAAACGCCTCCCAGTCATTTCGGATTTTGGCTTCCTCCCAGGCCCTTTCGCACTGAGTGCGCATTCTATTCAGCTCTTTGTAAAAGTCAGCCGGAATGCGGGCCTTGGCCTCCGCATCCTTTCGGGATCGGTCCACAGTGAGCTTCATGGCAGGGTCCAGAGTTGCGTAGACCTCAGGAACCTCCAGATCCCGAAGGATCTGAAGGTACTCCTCTGAAGTCTGGAGACGGAATATCTCGGAGGTGAAGTAACTCAGGACCTCCACCCGGCGGGAGGCAGCTTTTTTGGGGGCTGCGGTGCGCAGATCCCAGGACAGGATGCTGCGGGCTGTCTGGAGAGGCTCTAACTGTTTTTGGAATTCCTTCCAGCGAAGGACAGGATCGTTCATGGTTACCTCACATTAAAAGCTCAGTCCGAAGTTCAGCTCATAGTAGTTGCCTGCAGCATCCCGGTAAGCATAGGCCTTGCCGTTCTCATCCTTCATGCTGTCAGGCATGTACTGATCCTTGTCAAAGCCGGGGACATCGTTGGGGCTGATGCAGCGGCCATTCTCGTCCACGGCGATGACGGAGTCATCCTTGGGCAGGGTGATGGGCAGCTTGCCGGTGGGGGTGCAGCGGCCGAAGATCACATCCAGGGTGGCTGCAGGGTAGGTCTCAAAGCCTGCCAGCAGTACGTCGGAATACTGCTCCACATTGCCTACCAGCCAGGCCAGGGGGAAGTTGATGTTGGAGATGACTTTTCCGCCATGGGCATGGAGAGAAGCGGCGATCTCTTTAATGCGTCCTGCGCCTGTAAGGGTGGTCTCCTGATGAGTCTCCTTCTGAGGAATGTTGTTGTCATCTACATTACAGACAGTCTTGTCTTCGCAGATATCCAGTTCCAGGAAACCGGGGGTTGCATTGAAGTAGTTGCCGGAGGAGGGAGTTACAAACAGGATGGCCAGATCTGCCTGAGCAGGATCATCCGTAAGTGCATACTCTTTCAGGAGCTCCTTCAGAGCGGCGGTAGAGAGCTCTGCCTGGCGGGGATCCTTGTCGAAAGCTTCCACATAGATCTTTTTATCCTCGGCCTTTTCGGCGGTGAGGGGCAGGGTTCCATCGTTCTTCAGCAGAACCACAGACTGAAGATGTGCCTTGTAGGCATTATCCCAATCCTTCTGATTAGCGCAGATGCGCACGGCTTCCTTTGCGTCACGGTATGTGTTTTCAAACATGCCAAGACGGAACATTTCCGTGAGGGTGCGGGTGACAGCTCTGTCGATGGCTTCATCCGTCAGTGTGACCATTTCAGGGGTAAAGCCCTCGGGAAGCTCGTGGGTGTCATAATATCCGTTGATGGCTCTCTCGTAGGCGATGCGTCCGCTTTCATTGTCAAACAGACCGGAGATCAGATCCACACCGGAGTGAGAGACGGCAAAGCCGATGCGCTCCGGATAATCCAGAGCCTCTACGCCCCAGCTCATGTTATGGACGATGCCGGTGTCGGAATTGATATAGCCCTTGAAGCCCATCTGGTCCCGGAGCATATCCTGAATGAAGAAACGGTTGTAGGCAAAGCCGTAGGGCTTGAAGTCAATATCGTTGCCCAGGCAATCCTGCTGTACAGAGGATTTCTCCGTGGAGGGCTTGGAATAGTAGGGCATGATGGAGGAAGTATTCTGTGCAACAGCAGCGGTAAAGCCGGGAATATGATACTTCTGCAGGCTTCCGGGAGTAGCGTATACGTTCCACTGTCCTGCGGCATAGTGGGGGTCGAAGCCATTTTCACGGGGACCGCCGCCGGGGAAGTGCTTGGTGGTCACGGCAACGCCGTCCTGGGTGACACCCTCCGGGCTTCCCTGAATGCGGGGAATAATATGCTCCATGATCTGGCAGATGAGCTCCGGGTCCTCGCCGAAGGTGCCATAGGTGCGCTGCCAGCGGGGATCCGTCAGACAGTCTGCCATATACATATATCCTTTGCGCAGGTTGCTGGCCTCCCAGCTGCGGCGGATAGCCTCTGCCCATTCATCGGCAGTTTCGATGCCGTTGCCTCTGACGGCGGCTGCGATGCCAAGGGTTCCGGGCCAGGTAGCATAGATGCCGCCGGCATCGTTCATGCCGAATACGATGGCGCCGTTCTCGTTTCGGGAGTTGGAGGCTGCCTGGACAGGCACGAAGTGATCGCATTCCTCGGCAATGGCCTGAAGCTGATTCAGATAATCTGCCATATCATCCGGGGCAGCATTCTCACGGACAATGGTGTGACGGGAGAACCATTCCTTTAGCAGGGTGGAGGTGCCGGGAAGCTTCTGCTCGCCGAAGATGGTTTTCTGGGTGACCTCCGCTTCATCCACGCAGCCGGACTCGTCAGCCACCGGAGTATGTCCCGGAAGTCTTCCGCTGGGATACTTGGGGCCCATACGCCAATCGGAGATGAACAGCTGACCGATCTTTTCGTCGGTGGAGAGAAGCTTCACGTAGGCGGAGGCTCTCTCTTCGGGAGACCGTCTCCAGTCGTTGACGACAGATACAGTGCCTGTTCCGTCGATATCTTTGAAATACAGATTATCCTGCTGCATCACAGGGCGGGCAACGGTGGTGATGACCGGACCATTGGGATTTTGGTAGGTCTTGAAATTGTCGCTGGCTTTGTTGGACATGGGGTACCTCCGATAAAATAGTTTGGCTATATGAAAAGAGGGCACAGGCCCTCTTTTAGTTTACGTTTTATTGCGAGAGCGGCTCTTATCCTGTGTGCCGGAGGACACAGAACCGAGCTGCTTCAGAGCTTTCTGATGTACGGTAGAAGTATTGCGGGAAGCTTTGGTTTTGGCGGCGGATACTGCCTTTTTGTTTTTTTCAGTCTTAACCTTGGAACTTTGGGAGAGCTTGGGCGCAGTTATCCCTGCAAGCTTGCTTTGGGCTCTCTGCTGCTGCATGCGGTTCATGAGCATGGGGACAACGATACAGATGGCAATGAGAATCAATGTCACATAGACATTGGGCATCTCATGGTCCGGATTAAATAGAAAGCGGATCACATCGTTCATGGGGACGTCTCCTTATACGTAAATGTTGCCGTTTTCGTCTACGGGGAAGGGAATGAATTCCAGCACATCGATGACCGTCATGGCCAGGGAAAATCCTGTCCAGCAAGTCAGCAGGTATAATACGCCCAGACCGTACTGCTTGGCATAGAAACGGTGTCCGCCGAAGGCTCCGGTGAAAAACATCAAAAGCATGAACTTCTTGCGGTTCACGCAGACCTTTTCACGGTTATCTCTGCGCTCAAAGAAAGAGGAGATCATGCGGGAAATCTTTCCTTCTTTTTTCTCGGGAGCTTCGATGCCGTACTTCTTTCGAAGTTCATCCAGTTCCATCTGGGCTGCCAGCATCTCTTCTGCAGATACGCGCTCTTTTCCGGGATCGGGGGATTTTTTCTTGAACATGATATACCTCTCTAAATGAAGGTGGGTGCCGAAGAACGACACCCACCCGGTGTATTGTGGAATCAGATAAATGATCCTGATTTGGTGTTTGGGCTTGGATTATTCAGCTGCTTCAGCATCCTCAGCCATAGCCTTAGCCTTGATGGCAGCTACTTCTGCCTGGATCTCAGCCATCTTTTCCTTGGTCAGGGGATAGAACTTAAGAGCGATCAGGTTGCAGAGCAGACCGATCATGATCATACCATAGGCCAGGAATACGACACCAACGACCAGAGGACGGGTGACGACATCTCCCATAACGGGGTTGTGATCGGTGAATCCCACAGCGGCGAAGATGACACCTGCGATCATGGGAGCGAAGGAGGAGACGATCTTATCCACGAAGGAGAACAGGGTTCCCATCAGACCGGGAACGTACTTGCCGGTACGATAAACTTCGTAGTCAGCACAGTCAGCGGTCATAGGAATAACGATGTTTCCGGAGATGCCCTGGAAACCGCCCTGGAGCAGGGTCAGCAGCACATAAGCGATGGTGAAGAAGCCCCAGTTGATGGCGCCGGTCTCGGGATTGGAGGTCATGGTGGTGGGGTCGCCGAAGAGCCACAGCAGGGCCAGCAGACCGTTACAGATCAGACCGCCGATGGAACCGAGAAGCATAGCTTCCTTCTGTCCAAGCTTTCTTGCGAAGTAGGTGATGAACAGGAAGGTGATGACTGCGCCGGGGATGGTGGTGATACCGGTGATGCCGGTCTGCAGCAGGGTAGATCCGGCGATGCAGGCGAACATGGCAACGGTAACAGCAGAGGTCTTAGCGGAAGCACCCAGCTTATCAGTGGATGCGGAGATGACCAGCATCTGGATGGCACGGTTGCCCTTCAGGGTATCCCAGTAGTCTCTGATGCGGATCAGGGTGGGCTTACCGGTTCCGAAGAACTCGGTGCGATCCTTGGGAGCGATGGAGATAACAGCGATGGCAGTGAAAATAGCGGAAACGATAGCGCAGATGAGCCACAGCTTATCGAAGAACTCAACAGTGTTGTAGCCGCCGGTCTTAACTGCCAGGACGGGAGTCAGCATGCCCATGCCTGCGAACAGGAGGGTATTGTAGGCGCCGTCAAATGCAGCGAACATGGGTCTCTGCTTGGGGTCGTTGGTCAGACAGGTCTGAGCGGACTTGGTGCAGACACACTGGAAGGTGTAACCAATGTAGTAGATAGCACCGCAGACGATGAAGAAACCGAAACGCAGAGCAGTGTTCTCGGGAAGCTTATGGGTTACATGGAACATGATGTAACTCATGATGCAAAGGATGATGTTACCGATGACCATGAAAGGACGGTTCTTACCGAACTTACCGTTGGTCTTATCTACGGCAAAACCGATGAAAGGATCGGTGACGCCGTCCCAGATACGCATAACCATTGCGAAGCTGGAAGCGACTACCATGGTCACGCCTACGAATCCCATCAGATAATAGGAAACGAAGTTCATGAAGAAAAGGTAGATGTTGGTAGCGGTATTGTTCAGGGTGAAGCCTGCAATACGCCACAGCGGTACGCGATGCACACCGTTCTCGCCATAGTACTTGGAAGTATTAGTGGCCATTTTTCTCCTCCTTGGATTTTAGGACGCAAATGTCCGAGAGTGTGTTTTTATTGTAAACGATTTATAAAAAAAATGTAAGGTGGCTTTTTGGTCGTTGGGATTTCAAAGTGACAAAAAGTTTTCTCTTTTTGTTGTGCATTCTGACTAAATGCTGACATTTCAAGAATAGGTACTTACATAAAATGTCCTATTTGTGCTACACTTGGAGTACTCTTTACTTAATCTTTTATGAAAAGGAGCGATATCATGGCACAAGTCGTACAGCTTAAAAATGAAGGATTGAATGTCATTCTGGAACAGAATCCGTTTCTGCTTTCTTATAATGTGGAAATGGCCGAAGTTACCGGAGGAACCTTCTGGAAGGCCTATACCCCCGGTCAGATCGCCGGTACCGAGCCCTTTGAGGTGGACATCAGCGGTGGACTTACCGCAGCCTACAAGGATCTGATGCAGGTCTACCCTCCCATTGACCTTTACAATGAAAAACTGCGCAAGCTGGCCAAGAATTTCGGAGAGCTCTGGGTAAGAGTCTCCGGCACCTGGGCCACCAAGACCTATTATGACCTGGATGATTCCATGGGCGGAAAGGTACCGGAGGGATACCTGAACACCCTGACCCGGAAGCAGCTCACAGGTGTGCTGGACTTCGTAAAGGCCATGGGCGCCCATCTCATGACTTCTGTATCCGCATGCCCCGGTGTCTACGGTGTCAATGAGGCTCCTGTTCCTGCCTGGACTCCCAGAGAAGCAGAGAAGCTCTTCAAGTTCTGCGCAGATTATGGTGTGCCCATTGAAGCTTCTGAATTCGTTAATGAGCCCAATATGCTGGCAGAGACCGGCTTCCCCCAGGGCTATACCGCTGCCGATCATGCCCGTGACCAGAAGATATTCCAGAAATGGCTGAAGGAGAATTATCCCGACTGTCTGTACATTGGTCCTTGCACCGTTGGCGCAGAGGGCTCCCTGGGCAGAAAGTCCGAAAAGTCCGGCGGCGTGGAGAATCTGGTTGGCAACACCGCTTCCACCCATGCCCTGATGGGCGAGGATCCTGCTCCTCTGGATGTATTCGTATATCACTACTATAACGGCGTATCCGAGCGCCTGGGCGGCGTTATGCCTCAGGCTCATTGGCTGGCAGAGGAGGCCAACAGTGAGGACTATCTGGCTGTGGCTCCTGACAATGCCCGCACCTATGCTCCCTTCCGTGATCAGTACTGCCCCGGCGGCGAGATGTGGGTAACGGAATCCGGAGATGCAGGCGGCGGCGGAGACACCTGGGCTTCCACCTATCTGGATGTGCTGCGTACCCTGAATGAGGCCGGCGGCTTCTCTCAGGTATCCCGGGGTATCATCTTCCATAATACTCTGGCTGCTTCCGACTATGCATACCTGGATCGTGTGACTCATGAGCCTCGTCCCAATTACTTTGCGGTGCTGCTGTGGATCCGCCTTATGGGAACCACCGTCTACGAGACCGAACCGGTACGCATGGGCGCTCACGTATACGCTCACAGCCGCAAGGACGGAAAAGAGGGTGTGGCTTATCTGGTCATCAACAACTCCGAGACCGATACCACTACGGTGGAGCTGCCCTGTGACGCTCAGAGATATACTTTGGCCGGCAAGGACGGAAACAAGCGTGCCACGGTCATGACCCTGAACGGAAAGGATCTGGTTCTGAAGGAAGGCAACGAGCTTCCGGATATGGATCCTGTGCTTCAGCCTGCAGGTACTGTGGAGCTGGCTCCCATGACATGTACCTTCTTTGTGCTGTAATCAACATTCATTCATATTGTAAGGAGATGGAAGATCAATGCCGATAGGAATCATTACGGATGTGTGCGCTACCTTTGTGGGTTCCGTGCTGGGTATTTTGATTGGAAAGAAGCTGCCGGATTATTTGAAGACAGCCTTGAATAACATTCTGGGTATGGCCGCCATCACCATGGGCGTCGTGCTGATCATGAGACAGCATGCCCTATCCGCAGTGGTGCTTTCCGCAATTCTGGGATGCATCACCGGTGAGGTGCTGAAGCTGGAGACCGTCATTAACAAGGGTGTCAGCAAGGTTACGGCGAAGCTCATGAAGGGCCAGCAGACCGACGAGAATTATCTCATTCAGGTCAGCGCTGTGGTGGTGCTGTTCTGCTTCGGAGGTACCGGCTGGTACGGTGCACTGAACGAAGGTATCACCGGAGATTCCGGCATCCTGATCACCAAGTCCATACTGGATCTGGTGACCGCCACCATCTTCGGTTCCATTCTGGGCAAGATCGTTCCCGCCCTGTGCGTGCCTCAGGCTCTGGTATATGCCATTCTGTTCCTGGTTTCCGGGCTGGTGAAAACTCTGATCACCCCGGAGATGATTTCCGACTTTTCTGCTGTGGGAGGCATCATCACCCTCTGCGCAGGACTGCGGCTCAGCGGCATCAAGAAGGATATTAAGGTCCTGAACCTTTTGCCGGGTCTGATCATCGCCTTCTTCATCTCGGCTCTCTGGACAGCCGTCATAGGATAAAACCGGGTCTGCATTTTTCTGTTTGCGGCAGGGAAGCTTATCCGACCTAAAGTATCCCCTCGGATGCAACTGTATATTTATAGACAGCCTCTCCTGTGCTATAATCGGTGCATTATGTGCTGATTACAGTCACAGAGGAGGCTGTTTATATTTTGGAACGAATCACGGGAACCGGTGCAAAGGCGCCTCTTTGCGCTGCTTTACTTGCCCATGTGGATGCGGGCAAAACCACCTTGTCGGAAGCCATGCTGTTCAGGTCCGGCAGGATCCGGAAGCTGGGCAGAGTGGATCACCGGGATTCCTTCCTGGACCAGGATGTCCAGGAAAGGGAGCGGGGCATCACCATCTACTCCAAGCAGGCTCGCCTGTCTCTTCCGGGAACGGAGATTACCCTGCTGGACACTCCGGGGCATGTGGACTTTTCCACGGAGATGGAGCGCACTCTGCAGGTGCTGGATTATGCCGTACTCCTCATCAGCGGGTCTGACGGGGTCCAGAGCCACACCCGGACTCTTTGGAGGCTTCTTAACCGGTACCGGGTCCCTGCCTTTATATTCATAAACAAGATGGATCTGGGACAGCGCTCCCGTGAGGAACTGCTGGAGGAGCTGCAGAAGGAGCTTTCCCCCGGCTGCATCGATTTTACGGAGGGCTATGAAGCTGCCACAGAAGATATTGCCGCCCTGGATGATGGGCTGATCGAAGAATTTCTGAATAAAGGAACTATTGAAAAGCAAAGTGTTAAAGAGCTTATTTCTCAGAGAAAACTGTATCCCTGCTATTTTGGTTCTGCCCTGAAGGTCCGGGGGGTAGACCGCCTCATGACCGATTTGGACGAACTCACTTTGAGAAAGCTGTATCCCCATGAGTTCGGAGCCAAGGTGTATAAAGTGGGGCATGATCCCAACGGAGAAAAGATCACCTTTTTGAAAATCACCGGCGGAACCCTCCGGGTCAGAGACCTTGTGCGCTGTGGCTCCGGAGAGGATGCTAAAGAGAGCAAGGTCACTCAGATCCGCTTCTATTCCGGCGGGAAATATACCACCGCAGACCAGGCCCGTGCCGGAGACGTCTGCGCAGTTACCGGACTGGCCGATACCTATCCCTCCCAGGGATTGGGAGAGGAGCTGGATTCCGATGCCCCTCTTCTGGACAGCTTCCTGACCTATGAAGTGATTCCCGAGGACGGAACGGACAGTCACACCCTATACGGTTATCTGAAGACCCTGGAGGAGGAGGATCCCCAGCTCCATGTGCTGCGGACAGAGCAGCCCTCGGCTCTCCATGTGCAGCTCATGGGAGAAGTGCAGCTGGAGGTGCTGAAGCGGCTGATGAAGGACCGTTTCGGCGCGGGGATCGAATTCGGTCCCGGCCACATCGTATACCGGGAGACCATCCTGGCCCCGGTGGAAGGGGTGGGGCATTACGAGCCACTGCGTCATTATGCGGAGGTACATCTCCTCATGGAGCCCCTGGAGAGAGGCGCCGGTATCCGCATTGGCTCCAACCTGAGCACAGATAAGCTGAGTCGACCCTTCCAGCATCTGGTGCTGACCCATCTCACGGAGAAGGTCTTTCGGGGAAAGCTGACAGGAGCTCCCATTACAGATATGAAGATCACTCTGGTGGGGGGCGCCGCCTCCGTTAAGCATACCGTGGGAGGAGACTTTCGCCAGGCTACCTACAGGGCTGTGCGCCAGGGTCTTATGGAAGCCCGCTGCATGCTGCTGGAGCCCTGGTATGATTTTGAACTGACAGTGCCCGCTGCTGCAGTAGGACGGGCCCTCAGCGACCTTCCCCAGCTTTCCGCTGTGTTTGAAAGCCCGGAGACAGATGGCAGAATGGCCCTCATTCGGGGTTATGCCCCTGTGGCCTGCCTTCAGGGCTATGCTCTGCAGGTCACATCTTACACCAAGGGAGAGGGAAGCCTGGTCTGCATTCCCCGGGGCTATGCTCCCTGCCACAATGAAGATGAAGTGGTGAACGGAGCCGCCTATGACCCGGCGGCGGATCTGGAGAATTCTCCGGATTCCATTTTCTGTGCCCACGGAGCCGGTTTCCAGGTCCCCTGGTATCTGGTGCCCTCCTACATGCATCTGGAGACGGAGTACAGCTATCTCCACACTGTCCGACGCACTCCCGTCAAACGGCCGGGCGATGATGACCCGGATCTCGGTCAGGACGGGTTTGATTCAGAGTCCGGGGAGACGGGGAAGGCCATTGACAGAAAATTTGCTGCCAGAGAGAGTAAGGGCTACGGAGGCACGCCGGCAGAGGATAAGGAGCTCATGGCCATCTTCGAGCGGACCTACGGAAAGACTAAAGAGAAGGATTTTGAGAGAGTCCGGAAGACCGGACAGCCCAGGCAGAAGGAGACAGACTCTTCCGGACAGGCCGGCCCGCTTGCGGAAGGATCATCCGGAGAAGCATCTTTTGATAAGACGGAAAAGAGAAAGCACCGGGAGATCCCTCCTTATAAAAAGAAGGAATATCTGCTGGTGGACGGCTACAATGTGATCTTCAGCTGGCCCTTCCTCAAGGAGCAGGCCTCCGTGAGCATGGATCTGGCCCGGCGCAGACTCATGGATCTTCTGTGCGAGTATCAGAGCATGCAGGATCTGACGGTGATTCTGGTCTTCGATGCCTACAATGTAGAGAGGGACACGGAAGATATCTATCAATACCATAATATCTATGTGGTATTTACCCGGCAGGCGGAGACCGCCGATACCTACATCGAGCGCACCACTTATGACATGGATAGGAAATATACCACAAGGGTGGTTTCCTCCGACGGGGCGGAGCAGGTCATCGTGCTGGGCCATGGGGCTCTGCGGGTCTCCTCCCGGGAGTTTGAGAGCGAGGTCATGCAGGTCCATGAGCGTTTTCAGGATTCACTGGATCGGTGGAACCGGCAGGAAAAGAGCAGGCTTACCCAGACACCCATGGTGAAGCTGGCAGAGAAAAAAGAAGAAACTTGATATTAGAAGAAGTATTCATAAAGGCACCCGTAAGGGAGAACATAGGGACTAACACTATAGAGATTTGGAAGGATAAGTATGAAGGAACTTTGGTACAGGCAGCCCGCTTCCAGTGAAGTGGAGACCTTGCCTCTTGGCTGCGGCTCTCTGGGAGCCATGGTGTGGGGAGATCCTGTTGATGAGCGAATCGCACTGAATCACGAGCTGCTCTGGTCAGGCACCGGAAGTACGGATCCTAAGGAATCCCGGAATCTGTCGGAGGAGCTTCGGACCGTCAGGAGCCTGCTCCGGGACGAGGTTTACCGGGAGGCGGAGCATCTTCTGGAACAGCATTTTCTGGGAGAATACACGGAGAGCTATATGCCTGCCGGCGACCTCAGGATCCGGCTTCTCTCCGCGGAAGGGGAGTACGGGACCTATCGCAGGTCTCTGGATCTGGAAGAGGCCATAGCTTATGTGGACACAGATATTGCTTTGCCGGGGGGCAGGGAGACCCATCTGCACAGAGAGATGTTTACATCCTTCCCGGAGAAGACCTTCTTCCTCCGGCAGACCTCCACAGAAGCTGTGGACTGCAGCATCACCCTGGAATCCCCGGAAAGGCTGCTAAACGTGATCCCTCTGGAAAACAGGGGCATGCAGTGGAAGCTGCAGCTTCCGGAGCATGTGGATCCCAGCTATCTGGGACCTAAGGAGAATGCCATCCTCTGGGGAGACCGGGGCATTTGCTATACGGTCACAGCCCGGATTCTGCAGTGTGACGGATGGGCCCAGGGCACATTGACGCCCTGTTATGACTTGATTCCCTTTTTCTTAACAAACGATAAGAACAGCGGTGCAGAGGATCTCCAAGAAGATTTAGAAGATTACACGCCGGAGGCAAGCCTCGAGATCAGGGGCGCCAAAGAGTGGGTCCTGGCTCTCTCCATTCAGGTGGAGGATCCTGCATCCCGGACAGAGGCTGATGCCTGCGTCGAGGGAAGATTGGATCCCTGCGAAGATGGCAGCGCTTCTGCCTGGGCCGGTAACAGTTTTGATTCTTGCCCAAAGGCCAATGCCGAGGACGGCGCCCATGTCCGTTCCTCCCTGGCTGTGGGTCCCGAGGCTTTCAAGGCCGGAGACATGCTCCAAATCGATTGGTCCTTTGATCAGCACAAGGAAGCTCATGTCCGGGACTACCGGGCTCTGTACGACCGGGCGGATCTGGAGCTTCCCTCCTGTAAGGATGATCTGCCCACAGATGAGCGGCTGAAGGACCCGGATCCCGGACTCTATGCCATCTACTTCCAGTACGGCCGCTATCTGCTCATCGCTTCCTCCCGGGAAGGGGGACTTCCCGCCAATCTTCAGGGCATCTGGTCCTGGGAGATGCGGGCTCCCTGGAGCGCCAATTACACGGTGAACATCAACCTTCAAATGAATTACTGGCCCGCTCTGGTGTGCAACCTGGAGGAGTGTGACCGGGTCTACATTGACTTTATTAAACGGATCTGCGAGAAGGGCCGAAAGACTGCGGCTGCCTTCGGGTGCCGTGGCTCCGCCTGCGGCCACAATTCCGACGGATGGGGCCACACCTATCCTGTGGGAGTGACCCGTGGGGAGGAGGCGGGGGAGCCTCACTGCCTCATGTGGGCCTATTACCTCATGGCCCAGGTGTGGATGGATCAGGAGGTGTGGAGACGGTATGAGTATCATCCGGAACCTTCCTACCTGACGGAAACGGTGTACCCGCTGCTGAAGGCCTCGGTGGAATTTGTGCTGGATTATCTGCATTTGCAGGACGGCTATTATGTGACCTCCCCGGCTTCCACCCCGGAGAATACCTTCCTGGATGAGGAGGGCTTCCGGGTCAGCGTGTCCTATGCAACCACCATGGACATGACTTTGGTGAGGGAGCTCTTCGCCGAATTCCGCCGGACCGTCAGTGCTCTGGGAAAGGCCGGGGCCCCGGAGCTCATGAGGGAAGGGCTGCAGTACCTGGAGATGATGGACCGGGTGGAGCCTTTGCTGTATCCGGTACAATTTAATCCCGATGGCTCCGTCTGCGAGTGGTTCCGTCCCAGGTCAGAGGCGGAGAAGGGGCACCGCCATGTGTCCCACCTCTACGGTCTGTTTCCCTCGAATCTTTGGCGGGGCGATGCTGACATGCACCGAGCCGTGGCCAAGAGTCTGGAGAACCGCATGAAGGCAGGCAGCGGTCACACGGGCTGGAGTCTGGCCTGGATCACCAATCTTTACACCATCCTGGGCGATGCAGACGCAGTGCAGCGCTGTCTGGTTCAGATGCTGGAGAGGTCCACTTATCCTAATCTCTGGGACAAGCATCCTCCTTTTCAGATCGACGGAAACTTCGGTATGACGGCGGCCATTGCCCACATGCTGGTGAAGGAGCAGGAAGAGCCGGAGCTGCTGCCCTGTCTGCCCCCTGCCTGGCGGGATGGCTCTGTACGGGGACTGCGGCTTCCCGGAGGAAAGGAGATCAGCTTCGCTTGGAAGGACGGGAAGGTCCTGAAGGACACGGTGAAGGTGGAAACCCAATAAAAAACGAGCAGGAGGATTTTCCTCCTGCTCGTTTTGATTGGTTTATTTATTGCCTGGCTTTGGATGCGGCGTAGTTGGCCTTGGCCCGCAGTCCGGCATCCAGAATGTCCTTGCGCATGCGGATGTTCTTGGGAGTGACCTCCACCAGCTCATCGTCGGCGATGAACTCCAGGCACTCTTCCAGAGAGAGGACCTTGGGAGGCGTCAGGCGCAGAGCCTCGTCTGCAGCGGCGGAACGCATGTTGGTGGCATGCTTTCTCTTGCACACATTGACGGGAATGTCCTCACCCCGGGAGCTTTCTCCTACGATCATGCCCTCGTACACCTCTGTGCCGGGGCCGATGAACAGGGCGCCTCGCTCCTGGGCAGCGTGAAGACCGTAGGCCACGGCTTCACCGGTCTCATGGGCAATGAGAGAGCCTCTGGAACGGTGAGAGATCTCACCCTTGAAGGGCTTGAAGCTGTCAAAGATATGGTTGAGAACAGCGGTTCCTCTGGTCTCCGTCATGAGCTGGGAGCGGTATCCGATGAGACCTCTGGCGGGGATCAGGAACTCCACCCGGGTGTAGCCGCCCTGGGTGGGAGTCATGTTCAGCAGCTCTGCCTTTCGGGCAGCAGCACCTTCAATGAGGACCCCGGTGTACTCATCCGGCAGGTCTACAAAGAGGCTCTCGTAGGGCTCCCAGACCTGACCGTTGACGATCTTGGTAATGACCTTGGGAGAGGTGACGGCAAACTCATAACCGCCCCGGCGCATCTCCTCAATGAGCACGGAAAGGTGCAGCTCCCCGCGGCCGGATACCACGAAGGAGTCGGGAGAGTCGGTCTCTTCCACACGAAGAGAAATGTTGGATTCCAGTTCACGGAACAGACGGTCTCTCAGGTGGCGGGAGGTTACATATTCACCATCCTTGCCGGCAAAGGGACTCTTGTTGACGGTGAAGGTCATGGACAGAACGGGCTCGTCGATAGCCACAAAGGGCAGAGGCTCAATGTTCTGAGGGTCACAGACGGTCTCACCGATGTTAATGTCCTTCAGACCGCTGATGGCAACGATCTCACCGGCAGAAGCGCCTTCTACAGGTACTCTTGCCATGTTCCGGAACACGTAGAGATTGCTGATGCGGATACCGGAGGTGGTGCCGTCCTTCCGGCAGACCACGCAGTTGTCACCGACTTTGATGGCGCCTCTGTCGATACGTCCCACGGCGATACGGCCGGTATAAGCATCGTAGTCGATATTGGAAACAAGAAGCTGAAGGTCCCCCTCCGGATCTCCCACAGGAGCCGGGATGGCATCTATGATGGTGCGGAACAGAGGTTTCATGTCGGTTCCGGGGACGGAGGCATCCAGAGATGCCCAGCCTTCACGGGCGGAGCAGAATACAACGGGGGAATCCAGCTGTTCGTCGGAGGCACCCAGATCCAGCAGCAGCTCCAGTACCTCGTCCACTACCTCCGTGGGGCGGCCGTTGGGTCTGTCCACCTTATTGATCACGATGACGGGAGTCAGGTTAAGATCCAGAGCCTTCTTCAGAACGAAGCGGGTCTGGGGCATGCAGCCCTCATAGGCATCCACCACCAGGAGAACGCCGTTGGCCATTTCCAGGGCGCGTTCTACCTCGCCGCCGAAGTCGGCATGGCCGGGGGTGTCCAGAATATTGATCTTATAATCCTCATAGGTCAGAGAGGTGTTCTTGGCCAGGATGGTGATGCCTCTCTCTCTTTCCAGATCGCCGGAGTCCATGACACGCTCCACCACTTCCTGATTGTCCCGGAAAATGCCGCTCTGGTGCAGCAGGGCATCCACCAGGGTGGTCTTGCCGTGGTCAACGTGAGCGATAATGGCGATATTTCTGATGTCTTCGCGAACCATGTTTGGGATTAGCCTCCTTTTATCTCTCCGCCGTATCCTTCAGGATCAGGCCTTCGTTGTTTTCGCAGGCCAGGCGGATGCTCCA
>JABUST010000120.1 GCA_021442595.1 Lachnospiraceae bacterium
ACTGCTTCCGGATTGCAGCGGCAGATGAAACTGGGGACAGACCTTGTCCAGCCGTCCCATGGCATCGATCAGCTCCTGAGACAGGTCCTTGGGATGGGAAGTCATGAAACGGATCCGCTCCAGCCCCTCCACCTCGTTCACCATAGCCAGCAGCTGCGCAAAGGTCACCGGTGTTTTCAGCCCCTTGCCGTAGGAATTTACATTCTGTCCCAGCAGCTGGATCTCCTTCACCCCGCTCTGCACCAGGCTCCTCACCTCCGCCAGAATGTTCTCCGGCTCACGGCTCCGCTCCCGTCCTCTCACATAGGGCACGATGCAGTAGGTACAGAAATTATTGCATCCGTACATAATGTTGACGGAGGCTTTGAAAGGATATTTGCGAATAGAGGGGAGATCCTCCACGATCTCCTGCTGCTCCTTCCAGATGTCCACCACCCGGTCATCCGTGTCCAGCAGAGTCTCCAACAGCTCCGGAAATTTATAGATGTTGTGGGTTCCGAAGATCATATCCACTTCCCTGTAAGAAGTGCGCAGCTTCTCCTGCACGGAGGTCTCCTGCATCATGCAGCCGCAGAGTGCAATCTTCATGCGGGGATTCTTTCTCTTCACGGACTTCAGGTAGCCCAGGCGGCCGTACATTTTAGTCTCGGCATTCTCCCGGACACAGCAGGTGTTGTAGATCACCAGATCTGCTTCCTCCTCCGGAGCAGCCACGGCCCCTATCTCCTCCATGATACCTGCCAGCTTTTCCGAATCGTGGGCATTCATCTGGCACCCCATGGTGGCCACAAAATAAGAACGGGGGCGGTCCTCCCGCCCTTTCAATCTCTCTATGGCCATGCGCTGGCGCAGGGCCTCTTCCTCCCCTTCGTGCACATAAGAAGGTCTGATATTCTTCACGCTCATGCTTTATCTCCTTTGATGCAGCTCTGGATCCTCTCCGCTGCCTCCCGGATCACCTGATCCGGTGTAGATGCTCCGGCAGTGATGCCCACACGGGTCTTCTCCCCCAGACCTTCCAACAGGTCCCCGGGAAGGTCTGCCCCTGTCTCCGCAAAAACAGTCTGCGGGCAATGCTGACGGCATAACTCCACTAATTTTGCGGTATTGGAGCTGCTGCGTCCCCCCAGAACCACCATCACATCGCTGCGGCGGGCAATCTCCACCGCCTCCTGCTGGTGCTGCATGGTGGCTTCGCAGATGGTATTGCACACCTTGATCCCCGCTGTCCGCTGCTGCAGCATGTCCACCATGTTTTCAAAGCGGTACCGGTCGAAGGTGGTCTGCGCCACCACCAGAAAGGGACCTTTCAGGCAGTTCTCCGATTCCAGAGCCGTCTTCAGCTCCTGGGGATCCTTGAAAATCAGGGGCTCTTCCCGGCACCAGCCCCTGATGCCCTTCACCTCCGGGTGGTTCCGGTCACCGAAAATGATGACCCTTGTCTCCTCCTCTGCCCCCTGTACCAAACGATGGATCTTCTTCACAAAGGGACAGGTGGCATCCAGCAGCGTAATGTTCAGACTCTTTAAATAGTCCTCTTCCTCCCGGGATATTCCGTGGGCCCTTATAACAACGGTTCCCCCCTCAGGCACAGACTGGCCCTCCTTCAGGGCATAGACTCCCTGCTTTTCCAGGTCTCCCAGAGCCTGCACGTTATGGATCAATGGTCCGTAGGTGTACACCGGCCCTTCGGCCTTCAGGGCAGCTTCTCCTGCTTTTCGGATGGCATTGCGCACCCCAAAGCAAAAACCGGCAGTTCCGGCAATCTCCACATGCATGCTGCTGTTTCCGTTCCTTATTTTCGAATTGAGGAGACCATGCTGCACACGGTCTCAATGACTTCCTCCAGAGACATGCTGCTGGTATCCACCAGCACCGCATCCTCCGCCTGCTTCAGGGGAGCAATCTCCCTGTGGGAATCCCGGTAGTCTCTCTGAGCGATCTCTTCCATGATTTCTTCCATGGACCCGTGGGGATGCCCTGCTTTTTCCAGTTCTCCTATGCGGCGCTTGGCCCGCACTTCCACCGATGCAGTGAGGAAGATTTTCAGATCGGCCCCGGGCAGCACCACGGTTCCGATATCCCGTCCGTCCATGACCACGTTAAAGCGCTTTCCTGTCTCCCGCTGGATCCCCAGCAGCTTATTCCGGACGCAGCCGTGGACAGCCACCTTGCTGGCTCCGTCTGCCGCATCCTGGGTCCGGAGATAAGGCGTTAAGTCCTCTCCGTTCACAAAGACCAGCTGTCTGCCATCCTCCGCGTATTCCAGACTTAATTCCACAGAGGGCAGGGCGCCGGCCACCGCCTGTTCATCCTCCGGATCCACTCCCCGCTGTTTCAGGGCCAGGCCCAGAGCCCGGTACAGGGCGCCGGTATCCAGATACTTCAGGTCCATACGGGCAGCCAATGCCTTGGCCACGGAACTTTTTCCGCTTCCTCCGGGACCGTCAATGGCAATATTCAGCATAACTCCGTCTCCTTTTGTTAAAGAGTTTTTTCTTTGAGTCACATACGATCCGAGATGCTCATTTCTTTCTGCATCACCGATATTTATTGATATACTCCGCAGCGCCTTTTCCTGCCAGATTTCCTGTAGAAAAAGCAATCTGCAGATTGAATCCGCCGGTAAAGGCATCCAGATCCAGAAGCTCCCCTGCCATGAACAGGCCGGGAATCATCTTCACCATCATGGTGGAGGGATCCATCTCCTTCACACTGACACCCCCCATGGTCACGATGGCCTCTTCCACCGGCCTTGTACCGGTGATGGTCATGGCGAAATCCTTCAAAAGGGCCCCCAGGCGTTTTCTTTCTTCCTTTGTCAGATCCCCCGCTTTCTTCAGAGGATCGATCCGGCTGAGTCTCACCACCACGGGAATCATGGTGCGAGGCAGAAGATCATCCAGAGAATGCCGGAAATCTCTGGCCTTGTATTTATCCATATCCTCCAGCAGGCGCCGGTCCAGCTGCTCTTCATCAAGACCGGGCTTCAGGTCAATATGCAGGGTGTAGCTGCCGTCGGCATAATCCCTTTGATTTTTTCTGTTCAATGACTGGAGCACTGAAGAGGCGCTGAGGATCAGAGGACCGCTGACTCCGAAGTGAGTGAACAGCATCTCCCCTGTGTCTTCATAGACCAGCTGCTTTTTTGGTTTGGTCTGGGATGCATCCCGGATGCTGACCTTCACATTCTTCAGGGACAGGCCCATCATTTCCCTGCACCACTCCTCACGGATGGTAAAGGGAATGAGTCCGGGACGCAGATCCGTTACCTCCAGTCCCAGCTCCCGAGCCAGCATGTGTCCTGTGCCGTCAGAGCCGGTGACCGGATAGCTGACACCACCGGTGCAGAGGATCACGCAGGGAGCCTCATAGGTGCCCTTATCGGTTTTTACGGAAAAGGAGCCATCCTTGAGCACGGAGAGATTCCGGACGGTTGTCCCCGTGACCAGGCGCCCCCCCTGTTTTTTCACATAGCGCAGCAGCCCGTCAATGATGTCAAAGGATCGGTCGGAGGCGGGAAACACCCGCTGCCCCCGTTCCACCTTCAGGGGAACACCGCAGCTCTCCAGCAGCTTCATCATGCCTTCCGGATCCAGCTCCTTCAAAGCGGAATAGAGAAACTTTCCGTTGGTTACCACCTTATTCATGAAGGCCCGGCTGTCGCAGCAGTTGGTCACATTGCAGCGTCCCTTGCCGGTAATGCCGATCTTTCTGCCCACCTTTTCATTGCGTTCCAGAAGAATGGTATCTGCCCCATCTCCCGAGGCCCGGGCGGCAGCCATCATGCCGGCGGCGCCGGCGCCGATCACCAGCACTTCTGTTTTCATGAAAGCAGCTTTCCGAAGGTGTCCTCATCCGTCTTCTCGTAGACATCATATTCCTTCCAGATACTCTCCAGCGCAGTCAGATTCTCCTGAACCTCCTCCTGTCTCTGCCGGGTAACGGCGATGATGAGGGCATTCATGAGACTCATGGGGCCTACCAGAGAATCCACGAAGGATTCCATGCTGCTGTAGGCCTTCAGCACCGTGTCCGCATTGGCGGCAATGGGAGACTGGTCATTATCGGTAACGGCCACCACCGCAGCTCCCCGGGCCTTGGCATATTCCATGGCCTTGACGGTACGCTTGGAGTAGCGGGGGAAGCTGATGCCGATCATACAGTCCTCGGGGCCGATCTTCAGGATCTGCTCAAAGGTCTCGCTGATACTGTTGGTGAGGCCCAGATGCACATTTCCGAAGAACAGATTCAGGTAGTAGCCCAGATAGGATGCCAGAGGCGCAGAGGAGCGGACGCCCAGCACATAGATTCGCTTGGCATTCATAATGGTTTCCACTGCCTGCTGGAAGGCTCCGTCATCCACCAATGTCATGGTCTCCCGAATGTTCAGGATGTCTCCCTGCAGCACGGACTGGACCAGATGCTCGTCGTCAATATTGGCGCTGCTGACCTCCATGCGCTGCAGCGCAGTGAGACGGGTGCGGATGGTCTCCTCCATGGCCCGCTGCATGCCGGGATATCCGTCGTATCCCAGTTCTCCTGCAAACCGCACCACGGTGGACTCAGACACACCCACCAGCTCGCCCATGCGGGCAGCGGTCAGGTAGACTGCTTTCTCGTAATGATTCTGAATGTAATCGGCCAGGCGCTTCTGGCCCTTGCTCAGAGTCTGATACTTTTCTCTGATGCGGTGGAGCACATCGTCCTGCTTTACTTTAGCCATTGCTGATCTCCTCCCGGTCATCCCAGTTTCTTTAATGCTTCTACTTCTTTGTCGGAAAGCACCCGATACTCGCCTTCCTTTACATTGCCCAGCTTCAGGGGGCCCTCCTGGATCCTCCGGAGTCTGAGCACCGGATATCCTACTGCTTCTGCCATCCGGCGGACCTGATGATTCCGGCCCTCGTGGATGGTGATCTCAATGGTGGAATTGCCGCCTTTGATGCCCAGCAATTTCACCTTGGCGGGGCTGGTGACTACCCCCTCTTCCAGGGTCACGCCCTCTTCCAGACGGCGGATGGCTTCCAGCTTGATCTCGCCTCTTACCAGAGCCCGGTAGACCTTATCGATCTGGTGGGCCGGATGGGTGAGCTTGTAAGCCAGCTCTCCGTCATTGGTGAGAAGCAGCAGTCCGGTGGTCTGATAGTCCAGCCGTCCCACAGGGTAGAGGCGCACACCATTCATCCGCACCAGCTGAGTCACATCCGGACGGCCGAATTGATCCCGGGCGGTGGTCACAAAGCCGGCGGGCTTGTTCAAAAGCACGGTGGTGGCAGGCTGGGTGTTTTTCAGCACCTTTCCTGCGTATTCCACGATGTCCTTCCCGGGATCCACCTTGAATCCCATCTCCGTCACCGTGGCACCGTTCACCTTGACCCGTCCTTCTTTGATGATCTCTTCACAGCGGCGTCTTGAACCCACGCCGCACTCTGCCATATATTTCTGTAATCTTTCTTCCATCAGTCTCGGGCCTCCCCCGGTACTTTCTCTTCGGGGCTTTTCGTTTCGGAGGACGTTTTCTCCGAAGAATCTTCCGGCATCCGGGGGAGCTCCAGATTATCCAGAGTCTCTTGGGAAGGCTCCGGCAGATGGGGCATTTCCCTTACCGAGCTGAGTTTGAAGGCCTTTAGAAACGCATCGCTGGTCTTCAGCAGCAGAGGTCTTCCCGGAGCTTTCAGGCGTCCGGCCTCCTCCACCAGTCCCATCTCCTGCAGACGGGTAACTACCGCATCGGAGGATACGCCCCTGATGTCGTTGATTTCCTGTCTGGTCACAGGCTGCCGGTAGGCTATGATGGCCAGTGTCTCCAGCTGGGTATCCGTCAGCCGGATCTGGGCCTGCTGCCGGTAAAGAAGCTCAATGTTGGGATAATACAGGGGGTTGGTGGTCATCTGGAATCTGTCCTCCAGGCGGATCACCTGCATGCCCTTATCCTGCATTTTATATTCCTGAGCCAGATCCAGCACGATGCTCTCCGCCTCCTGCTCGCTGACTCCCAGGACCTTGGCCAGATCCTTCCGGGACACCGGCTCCCCTGCGGCAAACAACAGGGCCTCAGCGATATTCCTGTTCCTGGCCGGGCAACGTTTCTCCATAGGCTTTTTCCTCTTCTGTCTTAATGGTAGCTCTGATATCTCCGAACATATGCTCCTGGTAGAGGGAGACCTCATTCATGCGGGACAGCTCCAGCATGGCCATGAAATAGGTGACCTCCTCGTCTCTGGAGCGGGCCCCTTTGCGCAGTTCGTAGAAGCTTACGGCTTCCACCATTGCCAGGCTCTGCTGCAGTTCCCGGATCTTGTCGGACACATGGTATTTCTCTCTGGAAACGGAGCGGAAATTCTTGCGGACTTCATCGATGCTCTCCCGCTTGCTGACCATCAACCGCAGGTAGATGGTATACAGCTCCTCCAGATTCTGATCTTCCAGCAGTTCCTCAGGAGAAGGCAGCGGCCTTTTCCCCCGGATGGTCTCCGGTTTTCGGGTGAGGATACTCTCCTGCTCCCGGCGCATCATAGGTCTCAGGCGGAGTGCAGCGTCCTTATATTGCTTGTAGAGCAGAAGGCGGCGGATCAGCTCCGCTTCCTCATCCTCCTGCTCTTCCTCCTCCTGCTGGGCGGCAGGGAGCAGTTTCTTTGCCTTCATGTGGATCAGCGTTGCAGCCATTACGATGAACTCGCTGGCCACCTCCATATCCATATCATCCCACTGCTTCAGGATCGCCAGATACTGTCCGGTGATTTCCAGGATCGGGATGTCGTAGATGTCCACCTTGTTCTTTTCTATGAGATGCAGCAGCAGATCCAGGGGGCCTTCAAAAGAAGGCAGACTGAACCTCATACTATCCATATCGATTTCCTGTCTCTTACTTGTCTAAAGGATAAATGCTTCCGATGTACAGAATGCCCTTGTCCAGATCCTCCCGGTACAGAGGGTCGCCCGGCTTCAGGGAGTTGTAGTCTACTCCGTCGCTGCCGGCTTTGGCCGTGGAGTGGATGTACATCTGCCGCTCTCCTCCCAGATACATGGCCACATGGCCGGGAAAGAACAGCAGATCACCCGGTTTCATGTCTTTCCGCTCAATTTTATGCATGCAGAACTCCGGCTCCAGGGAGGCATCCCGGTGGATTACCACACCGCAGAGCAGATAGGCCATGGAACACAGGCCGCTGCAGTCGATGCCGAAGGGACTCTTGCCGCCCCAGCGGTAGTGAGTTCCCTCATACATTTTGACCATCTCCGTCACCCGGACCCGGAAGGTCTCTTCATCCATGTCAGGTCCCTCCCGGTTCAGCTCCACGCAGGGCACCAGGTAGGAGGTTTTGGTATAGCCTTTTCTGCCATCCGCCAGCCGGACGCAGGTCCATCCTTCCTTCTCTTCTCCCTCTGCCAGGGCCACCACGGAGCCCATAGGCATACTTTTATAAACAGGAGAAGCCACTTCCGGTCTCTCCATCACATCCATGTTGCGCTTCATGACCCGCATCCGGCGATCCTCCGGAGCCCAGGCCCCCTCCCGGAGACCACTGCCAAGGACCCAGCCCTTATATCCGTACTCCATCCTTATGTAGACGTAGTCCCCTTGCTCCTCCAGGATACTGCAGCTCATACCGTAAAGGCCCTCGTCGGTCACCACCTGACCCGGCTCCGGTTTTCCGTACAGGGAAAGAATCCCCTCATTGATCAATGCCTTTCTTTCAGCCTTACAGTCCATGGTTTCCTCCTCTTCGCTCTCTCTGTTTCCTGCAGCAGAATGGTCCTCATCCTGCATTTTAGTCTTAAGAGCAATGGAGGACATTATAGCACATTGCAGGATTTCCGTCAAATGAAAAAGCGGTCTCAGTGCCGATAAATAAAAGCACCGAGACCGCTTTTCAGTCTTAAAACGATCCTTTGATCCGTGACCGGAGAAAGCATCCTGCAACACCCATTATGAACAAAAGCCCCTGTCCGGGATGCAGGTTTTCTCCCGTGAAGTCCGACCTTACCCGAAGACTCATGCCTCCGTCAGACGAATTTCAGGAGGTCGGCAGGTGTGTGGATGATATATGCAGCCCCGAACTCCTCCAGCTCCTGCCGGGAGCCGTAGCCATAAAGCACGGCAATGGTTTCCAGACCATTCTGCCGGGCACCGGTAATGTCATACTTTCTGTCTCCCACCATGACCACACGGGACAGATCTTTGATGCCTGCCAACTCCAGGGCGTAAGCTACCACCTGCTCCTTTTTATTGCGGCTGGTGTCCGCGGATGCTCCCGCCAGAAAATCAAAATAGATATCCACTCCAAGATATTTAAGGATGGCAACAGCCTGGGGCTCCGGCTTGGAGGTGGCCAATATGAGCCTTTTCCCGGCAGCCTTCAGAGAAGCCAGCACCGGGCGGATCCCTTCGTACAGGAAACACTCGTACATACCCTTCACCGGATAATATTCCCGGAACAGGTCCACCGCTTTCCGGGCAGTCTCCGGATCCATACTGCAGAACTCCCGGAAAGACTCGATGAGAGGAGGTCCGATGAACTTGTTCAGCTGAGATCGCTCCGGCACTTCCAGTCCCATCTTTGTCAGGGCATAGGCTACCGCATTGGTGACTCCCTCTCCGGAGTCGATGATGGTGCCGTCCAGATCGAAGAGGAATGTATCGTACTCTCCTCTGAAGATCTCCTCCGAAACCGCTATGAGGGCACTGCGCATATATACGTGAGCCTCTTTGCCCCGGAAGCTCCACAGAGCATCTGCGGAAGCATGGGCTTCGTCTGCCAGCACCTGCCACTCCATATCCTCCGGGATCAGCTCCGGCAGCTCCACCGTCTTTTCTTCCTCTGTTCCATTCAGCAGCACCAGAATCCAGCGGGGATCTCCCGGCTTGATTCCGGGCAGCAGATAGCCTACCTGATTGTCTGTTTCCAGGAAGATCACGGCACCCCGGGCAGCTCTCCCGGTCTCATCCGTAAAGGCCTTATAGCGCTTCCGCATGGCGATCAATCCCTTGTAATACTCAAACAGCTCCCGGAATCTGGCCTTACGGCTCCAGAAGATGTCATTGATCTCCGGTCCCAGGTTATAGCTGTTATCCTCTCCCTGCTTACTGCGTCCGAATTCTTCTCCGGCCTGCATGAACACCATGCCCTGAGCCGTTAGATAGCAGGCTGCCGCCAGCTTGTTCACTGCCACCCGCAGCATCTCCGGCGCATCGAAGCCGGACCCGTCGGATTCCACCGTAAAGGTAAGCTTATCCCACAGGGTAAAATTATCATGAGCGCTGACATAGGCCACCCGTCTGTCCGGCAGCATCTTTTCATTCTTATCCAGAAATGCCCGGAAGACACTCCGCAGCTCCGGCTCTGTGCCTGCCACACCGGTGACGAAGCCTCCCTCCTCCTTCTCGAAGCAGGAGCCCTTCACGCTGTCCCTGAGCCGATCGTCAAACACGCCGATGTGCTCTTTCATATCCAGCAGATGTCCGCCGTCAGCCGGCAGTACCCCTTTAGGTATA
Organism: Lachnospiraceae bacterium; assembly: GCA_021442595.1. Taxonomy (GTDB): domain Bacteria; phylum Bacillota; class Clostridia; order Lachnospirales; family Bianqueaceae; genus RUG760. The sequence goes on from JABUST010000120.1 coordinate 9,500, forward strand.
GCCGGAGGCAGGGCTGACCACGGCTCACCGTACAGCAGGTAATTCTTTCCGGGAAGGCTGTCCAGCATGTCCCGGATCTCATTCATGGTCTCCACATCGTGGATCCCCATAAGATCAAAACGGAATCCGTCCACATGATATTCCCGGGCCCAATACTCCAGGGAATCCAGCATATAGCGGCGCATCATGGGCCTCTCGGAGGCTGTCTCGTTGCCGCAGCCGCTGGCATTGCCGAAATCTCCGTCCGGCATGGTCCGGTGGTAGTAGCAGGGCATGATGCGCTCAAACCAGGAATCCTTAGTGTGATAGGTATGGTTGTACACCACATCCAGCACCACGCCGATGCCCTGTCGGTGCAGCCTCAAAACAGCTTCCTTCAGTTCCCGGATCCGCACATCTCCATGGAAAGGATCCTGGGAAAAAGAGCCCTCCGGCACATTATAATTCAGCGGGTCATAGCCCCAGTTGTAGCTGCTCTCCCTGACAGCCTCATTCACCGTGGCATTCTCCGCCACCGGCAGCAGATGCACGTGGGTAATACCCAGCTCTCTCAGATGGTCTGTGCCCGTGCTGATGATGACGTCGCCATTGCCTTCGGGGAGCAGAGCTCTGGTTCCGGGCACCCCCAGGGCGGCATACTTGCCCTTGGGTTCCATGCCGGAATCCGCAGCATGGGAGAAATCCTTCACGTGAACTTCCCAGACCACTGCTTCCGTCTGGTGCCCCCGGTAGCTGTAGGAGTCCTCCTCCCAGCCCTCCGGGTCTGTGGCTCTGAGATCCACCACCATGGAACGAAGGCCGTTCACCCCTGCGGCCCTGGCGTAGGGATCCGCCGTCTCCACCTTCTCCCCGCAGAAATCCAGAGTGAAGGTATAATATACGTTTTTCAGGTCCCCCTTCAGAACCAGGCTCCATACTCCCGCCTCGGAGGGAGTATTCATGGGAAAATGCCCTATGCTTTGCGCGCCTTCTTCTCCGTCCGAACCTGTGGCAAACAGATTGACCCACACGGCGTCAGCTGCAGGGGACCAAAGTTTGAAGCAGGTCCTTTCCTTTGTATATACGACTCCCAGATCATGTCCTTCGTAGGTATACTTCTCCGCAAAGGCGGGTGACCGGTAGGTCTTCACCAGACCGGGGATCTCCTGATACAGGACCCCATCCAGCCTTATGCCGTTTTTGAGCCAAAGTCGTTTTTTATTCATCGTTCTCTTCATTTCCGTCCTGTTTTTCCAGGGTCATAAGAAGTTTCCACAGGGTGGGGTGTATACCCGCTGCCCTCATGGCTTCCTCCACCCTGGCCTTAGCTGCCGGGTCCTTCTGTCCCTGCTTCACGCAGCGCAGCAGAAGATTCTTGGGAGAATGCTGCATATCCACAAATTCCAGCACATCCACCCTGTATCCCTGCCATTTCAGCATGTCTGCCCGCAGGGCATCGGTCATCAAAGCTGCCATGCGCTCCTTAATGAGGCCGTATTCCGTATAGGTCCCCAGGGTATGGCGCCCCATCTGGTAGTTGAGTTCATGCTGGCAGCAGGGGACCGAGAAGATTCTGGGGGTGCCCCAGGAAACAGCATTATACAGGGCAAAATCCGTGGCTGTGTCGCAGGCATGGAGAGAGATGACCATGTCGATCTTTCCCTCCGGCACAAAGCCGTTGATGTCCCCTACCTGAAAGCTGAGGTCTTCATATCCGTAGCGCCTGGCAATGCGGTTGCAGTCCCGGATGACCTCTTCCTTCAGGTCAAGACCGATGATCCTGGCCCGGATGCCCCGGACCCGGCAGAGATAATCATAAAGCACAAAGGTCAGGTAGGACTTGCCGCAGCCGAAATCAACGATCTGCAGCTCTTTCACATCCTGTCCGATGCTGTCATCAATGACTTCCACAAAGCGGTTAATCTGCTTGAATTTATCATACCGTTTGGCTGCCACCTTGCCCTCTTTGGTGACCACTCCCAGATCTACCAGAGGGGCCGGAGCATCTGCTGCCTCCAACAGATACTTTTTCTCTCTGTTCTGGGCGAGGACATGACCGTTGCTTTGACCGTTTCCGGAGCAGCCGGTAAAGGGCGGGCCCCCGGCAGACTCCTGTCCGTCCTGTCCTTCCGAATCATCCGGTCCGCAGACAGTGAGTACCGGCTTCTTTCTGTACAGCACTTTACCCTTCCGGGAGATTTTAACAAAGGCCGTATACCGGGAGGACCAGCTGTCCAGCTGCATATACTCCTCCAGCAGAGTCTGCAGGGCCCCGGGAAGCTCCTCCGGCAGGAGATTTTCGTGAAATGCCTGTTTATCCGTAAATCGCTCCACCTGCCACATCTCCCGGGAACGGATCAGTACCGGGCGGATATTCACCTTTCGGTAGGAGTTGCCGTTTTTATCCCTTGCACAGGACAGGATCATCCGATCCGGGTGCTGCATGCACAGGTCGCTGACCACTTCATGGATCTCCATGGGCTCCTCCTCTCAGGTGAATTAACGTAAAAAAGCACGTAAACCACGCAAGTATAGCATGATTTCAGGACCTGCACAAGAATGAGCCACATGTGCAATATGATGAAAATGCTTGACAAAGGAAGGGGCAGCCGTTAATATATATAGGTCTGCAAGACAAAGGGGCATAGTTCAATGGTAGAGCAGCGGTCTCCAAAACCGTAGATACGAGTTCGACTCTTGTTGCCCCTGCTGAGGACCGACCCATGAGGTCGGTCCTTTTCTGTTTCTGCAGCTCCCGCAGGATATATCAACACGTTTTGTCCTATAACCCTATAACTTCCTGTAACTCTAACACTAACTCTACAAGAAAAGCCTCTGCCGTCCGCACCAAAAGCGGATAGCAGAGGCTTTTTCAATCCGTTTCTTATTTCAGAGAAATACAGTAGATTTCACTGCCTCGGGTTCCCACCACCAGGCGGTCCTCAAAGACAGCCGGGGATGCTTCCACGAGCCAGCCTACGCTGGTGGAGTCCATTCTCTCTCCGGTGAGACCATCCATCAGGAAGCCGTCACCCTCCGAGTCAAAGACGATCATGTAGCCCTTTCCGTCGTCGGTGTATACACCTACAGGAGAGCTCCAGGTATAATCTGCCATCTCCCAGCGCCAGATCTCTTCACCGGTCTCCGTGTCCAGAGCCACCATCAGACCGGAGTAGTAATCGTAGGGATTCTCCTCACGGTAGATACGGGCAATGGTGTAGAAGATCATGCCTTCAAGGTTCGTGCCCGGACGGCCGATGGCAGGGGAGGACTGTACACCGCCGGAGATATCCGTGATGGTCAGACACTTATAGTCCACCTTCCAGATGATCTCACCGGTAATGGCGTCCAGCTTATAGATGGGTACAGTACCGGAATCACTGTAGTCCTTGGTCCAGTGAAGGGAAGGAGCAGTATAGAGATATCCCCGTCCCGTCTTCTCATCGAATTCAAAGATAGGCGTGGAATTGGAGTCATCATTTGTATCCTGCAGCCAGATGACCTCCATGGTGTTCAGATCCACGCAGAAGAAGAATCCTGCGTTATCGGAATAATATCCGTAGTGATCAAAGGCCGTCATGCTGCACTCCACACCGTAGTAACGCTCATAGGACAGAGGGCAGGTGTAGCGCATTCTCACAGGCTCATCCGGTTCACAGGTGAACTCCCCGGTGGCAGCATTGAAGGAAGTATTCAGCTTCACGGTATACAGAATACCGTTCTCACCGGGCCAGATCAGGGTGTCCGTCTCCGCATTCACAATGGGGGAGGAGTCGAAGGCGGGCCAGTCACGATGGGCAAAGGAATCGTACTGTCCGAAGGAAGTAACGATGGAATTGTCCACCAGATTGATGATGTATGCTCTGGGCGCCTCGCTGTAATAATTGTAAACACCGGAGCCCACATACATCAGGGGAAGGCCTCGGGGATCCAGCGCGCCGGCTCCCTTAAAGGTCATGCCCACCCAGAGGGAATCTCTGGTTTTGGACCCGTCCTCCAGATCGAAGAAGTAGATATATCCATCCATGGTGGCGTAGATCACCTCCACCAGGCCGTCCTTCTCCCGCTTCTCCTCATACATGGAGGTCATGGCCTTGCGCACATCCTCATCCCAGCGGACGATCAGAGGCTGGCCTGTCCAGCCGATGCCGGACCACATATCACCGGAGCTGTCATCCAGTCCGCCATTCATGCGGGTCCACTCGGCGCCGCCGAATTCGATCTTTGTCATGCCGGTGGTGCCGAAGGCAGCATCGGTTCTGTAGTTGTTGCCCCGGAAGGTAAGGACACCATCCACCCGGGCATAGTCTGCGCCGTCGCCGAAGGAGATGCTCTCCTCCCGGGTATAGGTCTCCACAAGCTCGCCGTCCTTGCTGATCTCCCACTCCATATCAAAGTTGGCAGGATCCGTGGATGCCACATAGTGAGGCTCCTCCACGAAGGTGGTAAACACAGGCTCCGGTTCAGGTTCCGGTTCGGGTTCAGGCACCACTTCGGAGATCTCCTCCATCGGTTCGGAAACCACAGGAGCGGCCTCCACCACTCTGGAAGTCTCATAGGAGGACTCTGCGCTGCTCTGCTCGGGAGCTGCGCTCTTCTTCATAATGCCAGAACCAAGGAACAGGTAAATACCTGCGCCAATGCAGACCAGGAACAGGAAAATGGAGACGATCCACAGAGCGATGCGTCCGCCTCTGGAGACCTCGGCCTCTTCCTCTTCTTCGTCGTCATAATCTTCATCATCCAGAAGATCCTCAGCCTCGGCTGAAGGGAATCTTCCGTTTTGTGCTGCCCGCTGACGCTGGAGTTCGTCGATATCGATCTCACCGGCGAGAGCGGCTGCGAACTGGGCCTTGTCTGCCATGCGGCGGGCACGGGCTTCGTCATCCCCTTCGGAATACGCTTCCTCTGCGCCATAGTAAGTGTCGGGTGCGGCGGGCATGACAGCCGTCATATCCTCTGCTTCTTCTTCGGCGATTCCCAGCTCCTCATCGGTCATATTGAAATCGATGCCAAAGGTCGGATTCTGATACACAGGAGCTGCCGGGGCAGGTGCCTGGTATACAGGAGCTGCAGGTGCAGGTGCCTGGTATACAGGAGCTGCAGGTGCTTGAAGTCCCGGTGCCGCCTGAGCAGGAGCCGTGTACATGGGTGCCGCAGGTGCCGTATACACCGGTCCGGCGACTGCCTGCTCCATAGGCGCAGGTTCCAAGGTCTCAGGAGCAGGAGCATAGCCGGCAAAGGAAGTCTCCGGCTGAGGTGCCCCGTACTGAGGCATAGAAACTGCCGGTGCAGGCGTTTCTGTTACCGGATTTTGAGGCCCAGCTGCTTCAGGTGCAGATCCGGGAGCTGCCATCCGGTTTTCAAAGTCATTGGCTTTGACTTCGTATTTATCCCGGAAGGGCATAAATACAGATTCCTGGGTGGGCTTTTCCTCTTCCGTGCGGAATCTGGGAGAGAAGTTGATATCCTCTTCCACGGGAATGGTCATAACAGGCGCGATCTCTGCAGCAGCTGCCACAGCCGGCTTGACCTCCTCCTTCACAGGAACAATGGGCACAGCCTGCTTTTCGGCTTTTTCCGCTGCCTCCATGCGGGAGGCCATGGAACGAAAGAAGGCAGAAGACTCCGGATCTGCGGGGGCCACAGGCTCCACAGCGGGCATTGCAGGTTCTACAGCAGAAACTGCAGGCTCTATGGCCGGCATTGAAGGTTCCACGGCGGGAGCTGTTTCCGGTACCAGGGTGGGAGCCACCGGAACAGACGTTGCCGGCATGGTCCGGTTTTCATAGTCAGCAGATGCTGTCGGCGCATAGACCGGCTCGGGAGCCACGTAGGGGGCAGTCACTGCCGGCGCAGATACACCGGGCGCTTGACCATATCCGTTCATGGCGCCGCTCATCTGCGCTTCTGCCATCTGGAGACGCTTCTCCTCCTGCTCGGCTGAGATGAGGGTCTCCAGGTTGGTCCTTCTGGATTCCACCCGCTTGATCCACTGGGACTGGCTCATCTGCAGCACACTCTCCGGTGTCTGCACGGCGGCAGGTCCCCGGTTCATTGCTTCAAAGGCATTCACCTGGCCGTTTCTGGCCTTGCGAAGGGACTCTTCCCGCAGTTTTCTGCGCTCTTCAGCCCTTGCCCGGGCTTTTGCCCGGCGCTGGCGCTCAGCCAGGATCAGGGCAGTGATGCCGCCGCTGATCAATAGAACCACCACCAAAATGATGGCATACTTGGTTCCTCCGGCCAACAACAGGGTAAGACTTCTCATATTAGTCACCTCTTTTGATCCATATATCGAAGGCTGCGATTCTTCTCATCAAAAACAAACCATGTCTCCTCTACAGACAGATTCCGTCCGCTGCGAGGTTTTTCAGCCATAGTAAACGCAACCATTATAGCAGATATCACGGGCTTTTGTATATATTTTTCGTTATAACGAAGAGTCCGTTTTCCTGCCTGCTTCTTCCCTCTGCCATGAATTTCGTCCCTGCCTGTTTCTTTCCTCTGCCCCCCCTCACCGCTGCTGCATTCTTTCCATTTATCCTCAAAAATGCTATAATACACCACTACGGCAACGAAACTGCCTGAATTCACACCTGAGGTGACCTTATGAAGACCTGCCCCCATTGCGGCGCTAAACTGAAAAAAAGGAGCTCCATCTGCCCCTCCTGCAAATATGATGCCGAAGTCGATCCCATGGGCTACGGTTCTGTAGTTACAGATCTCTTTGCGGAGAGTCCCTCTCCCGCCCCCACCCTGATCCGTCCCTCCACGGAGACCAAAGTCCTCTCCGGTCTATCGGAGGATCCCTCTTCTGCCACTTCAAATAAAAAGGAAAAAAAGTCCCTGAAGTCCCTCTTTCAAAAGAAGGAAAAGAAGCCCCGGGCTCCCGGAGGCTTTGGCACGCTTCTGACAGAGGAAGAGATGGAGCGCAACGCAGCAGAAAGCTTTCGCATTGCCGCCCTGCTGGATACCCCGGACGATAATGACCTGATCTCTCCCCGGGACATCCGGGCAAACAAAGACATCTGCATGCTTTGCTATCTGCCCTTCCTTTTCTGGTTTCCCCTCCTGTCCCGTCCCGCCTCACGCTTTGCCCGCTTCCATGCCAATCAGGGCATGCTGCTGACTTTGGTCTCCTCCTGTTGGTGGATCCTGGAGTACACGCTGACCAGCTATTTTAATGATGAGCTTCTGTATTTCCTCAGTATTCTGCTGGGAGCTCTCAACGTCTTTGTGCTGATCCTCATAGGCTTCGGCATCATCAACTGTTCCAACGGTCTTGCTAAAGAAATGCCCCTCTTCGGCCATTTCCGCATCATCGAGACCATCAAGCCCCTCAAAGAAGAATAAAAATCAAAGGATACAATATGGATATCATCGCCCAGCTGGCCAAGGAGCTCAGCATCAAAACCACACAGGTCAAGGCCGCCGTGGACCTCATCGACGAGGGGAACACCATTCCCTTCATAGCCCGTTACCGCAAGGAAGCCACCGGCGCCCTGAATGATGAAATTCTGAGAAATCTCGACGAACGCCTGAAATATCTCCGCAACCTGGAAGAGAAAAAGACCCAGGTTCTGGACACCATCCGGGAGCAGGGAAATCTGACTCCCGAACTGGAAAAGCAGATCCTGGAGGCCGCCACCATGGTAGCTGTGGAGGATCTGTACCGCCCCTTCCGCCCGAAACGGCGCACCCGGGCCATGGTGGCCAAGGAAAAGGGTCTGGAGCCTCTGGCTATGAAGCTGCTGGCCCAGGATCTCCAGCGCTCTGCCTTGAAGGAAGCCGCCGTCTGCATTAACCCGGAAAAGGAAGTGAATACTGCCGAGGAAGCTCTGCAGGGGGCCATGGATATTCTGGCAGAGCTGTTCTCCGATAATGCCGAGTACCGCACTTACATCCGTGACCTGACCCGACGGGAGGGACACCTGACCTCCTCCACAAAGGATGACACGGTGACCACTGTCTATGAAATGTACTACCATTATGACGAGCCTCTTCCCCGGGTGGCCCGCCACAGAGTCCTGGCCCTCAACAGGGGGGAGGCGGAAAAAGTTCTTTCTGTTAAGATCACTGCCCCCGAGGAGCAGATCATCTCCTATCTGGAGAAAAAGATTATCAAGGGTTCCAACGAATATTCTGCCGCTGTGCTGCGGGATGCCATTGCCGACAGCTATCAGCGCCTCATGGGCCCTTCCATAGAAAGAGAGCTGCGCAATGACCTTACGGAAACTGCAGAGGACGGCGCCATAGAAGTGTTCGGCAAGAACCTGCGGCAGCTGCTGATGCAGCCTCCCATTACCGGTCAGGTGGTTTTGGGATGGGATCCTGCCTTCCGCACCGGCTGCAAGCTGGCGGTGGTAGATGCCACCGGCAAGGTGCTGGATACAGTGGTGGTCTACCCCACCGCTCCCCAGAACCGGGTGGAGGAAGCCAAGCGGGTGGTGAAGGCCCTGATCCGCAAGTACCATGTGACATTGATCTCTCTGGGTAACGGAACCGCCTCCCGGGAATCAGAGCAGATCATCTCCGAAATGCTTCATGAGATAGGCGGCGGAGTATCCTATGCCATCGTGTCCGAGGCCGGAGCCTCCGTCTACAGCGCCAGCAAGCTGGCAACAGAGGAATTTCCCCAGTTCGATGTGGGACAGAGAAGCTCAGCCTCCATTGCCCGCCGTCTGCAGGACCCTCTGGCAGAGCTGGTCAAGATCGATCCCAAGGCCATCGGTGTGGGACAGTACCAGCATGATATGAACCAGAAGAAGCTGGATGAATCTCTGCGCATTGTGGTGGAGGACGCCGTTAACCAGGTGGGCGTGGATGTGAATACCGCCTCCGCTCCTCTTCTTGAATACGTGTCCGGTATCAGTAAAACTGTAGCTAAGAATATCGTTTCCTACCGAGAAGCCAACGGCGCCTTCCGTGACCGCCGGGAGCTTCTGAAGGTGGAAAAGCTGGGACCCAAGGCCTTCGAGCAATGCGCCGGTTTCCTGCGCATCCGGGGAGGCAAGGATCCTCTGGACATGTCGGCCGTCCATCCCGAGAGCTATACTGCCGCCAAGAAGCTCATGAAGGAGCTGGGGTATGAGCCCAAGGATCTGCTGAAGGGAGGGCTGAAGGGTATTCGTGCTCAGGTCAAGGATGTTCCTGCTATGGCTGCCTCTCTGGACATTGGAGAGATCACCCTGAAGGATATTCTGGAGGAGCTGGAGAAGCCCTCCCGGGATCCCCGTGAGGAAATGCCCAAACCTGTTCTTCGCACAGATGTCCTGGCCATGGAGGACCTGCAGCCCGGCATGATATTGAAGGGTACGGTCCGCAACATTGTGGACTTCGGCGCCTTTGTGGACATCGGTGTTCACCATGACGGTCTGGTACATATTTCCCAGATGGCCCGCCGCCGCATTCAGCATCCTCTGGAGGTAGTCTCCGTGGGGGATGTGGTGGAGGTTCAGGTCATGAGCGTTGAACTGAACAAAAAACGGATCCAGTTGACCATGAAAGTGGAAAAATAAAGCATTATAGTATAACACCCCTTTCCGATGCCTTTGGCATCGGAAAGGGGGAGCGAATAATTGCCATTCAAAAGACGGTTATTTGTGAGGAACATAGATAATCCGGAGTAGGATGACCCGATTCTCTTCTTCTCCAAATAACTCCAGGTTGACCTTACAGTCAACTCCATTTCCTGCATCCCAGATTTCGACATATGTCTGACCCGGATCCAAATTTTGCATATTCGGTAATATGCGATCTTCTATTCCGGGATATGTTATGGGATCTCCGTAACTTTCCGAGAGGCTGTCCATCAAAGACAACAAATGAGCAGCTGCTTGCTCGTCATAAGTCTCATCAAAATAGAAATATAAAGAGTCTAGTTTTCCTTCAACAATGTTAACAACCTGCTTGTATTCCATACCGGAAATAATACGCAGAGTATCGGCATTGAGCACTTGATAGGGAGTATTTGAATCATAAGATTCATTGAACCGGAGATTCAGAAAATGTAACAGTTCATCTACGTCACCACTTGTTCGATAATAAAATTGAAGGTGCTTAGTATCTTCTGCTGATAGCATCCCGTTGTCAGACATAACCTGACTATTACAGGCGGTGATAAGGGAAAGAACAAGCAGTAAAACTATAATAGCAAAGTATCTGCGCATATTAGAATATCCCCAAATCAATCGAATCCCATCCGGCTTGACCATCAATCATATATGTAAATGCTAACGCCTGCATTGCATTCAGTAACAGAAGTCTATTTGAACTTGCATTGTCTGAATTATCAGCACGAACGGTTGTTAATGAAGAAAAACACAATAAAAGAGATAAAATAAAAGCGAACGTTTTTTTCATAATAACCTCCTATTCTCAACGATTATACTTTGTGCAAAAAAGAGAAAACACATACATGTTGAACCTCTTTTATAGAACAATTGTATAATATCATCAACAATAGGTATTGTCAAGTAAAGAGGAAGCCGCACCGCTTAACAGAAACAGAGCCGGAGTTCATCACTCCGGCTCTGTTTGTTTCCATATTTTATTGAAATCTCAGCGTATCAGAACTTGCCTGCGCGAGCGGCTTCTTCCACAGCCACGGCCACAGCAACGGTAGCGCCCACCATGGGGTTGTTGCCCATACCGATCAGACCCATCATCTCAACATGAGCGGGGACGGAGGAGGAACCTGCAAACTGAGCATCAGAATGCATACGTCCCATGGTATCGGTCATGCCGTAGGAAGCGGGACCTGCTGCCATGTTATCAGGATGCAGGGTACGTCCGGTACCGCCGCCGGAAGCCACAGAGAAGTACTTCTTTCCCTGCTCGATGCATTCCTTCTTGTAGGTACCTGCCACAGGATGCTGGAAGCGGGTGGGGTTGGTGGAGTTACCGGTGATGGAAACACCGACATTCTCCTTATGCATAATGGCAACGCCTTCCTGAACATCGTCAGCGCCGTAGCACTTAACGGTAGCGCGAAGACCGGTGGAATAGGGCTTCTCGTAGATGGTATTCAGGGTAGCAGTCTTGTAATCGTACTGGGTCTCCACATAGGTGAAGCCGTTGATACGGGAAATGATCTGAGCAGCGTCCTTTCCGAGACCGTTCAGGATGACCCGCAGAGGCTTGGTGCGAACCTTGTTAGCCTTCTCGGCAATACCGATAGCGCCTTCAGCAGCAGCGAAGGACTCGTGACCTGCCAGGAAGCAGAAGCACTCGGTCTCCTCTTCCAGAAGCATCTTACCCAGATTTCCGTGGCCCAGGCCTACCTTGCGGTGGTCGGCAACAGAACCGGGGATGCAGAAGGCCTGGAGACCCTCACCGATAGCGGCGGCAGCATCAGCAGCCCGGCGGCAGCCCTTCTTGATAGCAATGGCAGCGCCCACAGTATATGCCCAGCAAGCATTCTCAAAGCAGATGGGCTGGATCTTCTTGACCTGTTCGTAAACATTCAGGCCGGCGTCCTTGGTGATCTTCTCAGCTTCTTCGATGGAAGCGATGCCGTACTTGTTCAAAGCGGCATTGATCTGATCGATTCTTCTCTCATAGGATTCAAATAAAGCCATCGTTCTATTCTCCTTTCAGCCTTCCATTACTCTTTACGAGGATCGATGATCTTGACAGCGCCCTGCTCGGGAGTGACACGGCCGTAGGAACCGGAAGCCTTCTCCCATGCGGTGTTGGCATCGTCGCCCTTCTTGATGAAGTCGGTCATCTTGCCCAGGGAAACGAACTTGTATCCGATGACTTCGTTATTCTCATCCAGAGCGATACCGGTAACATAACCTTCCGCCATCTCCAGATAACGAACGCCCTTTGCCTTGGTGGCATACATGGTTCCCACCTGAGAACGAAGACCCTTTCCAAGGTCCTCCAGGCCTGCGCCTACAGCCAGACCATCATCGGAGAATGCAGACTGGGAACGTCCGTAGACGATCTGCAGGAACAGCTCTCTCATAGCAGTGTTGATGGCATCGCAGACAAGGTCAGTATTTAAAGCTTCCAGAATGGTCTTTCCCTGAAGGATCTCAGCAGCCATAGCTGCGGAATGAGTCATACCGGAGCAGCCGATGGTCTCCACCAGGGCTTCCTCGATGACCCCTTCCTTAACGTTCAGGCTCAGTTTACAGGCGCCCTGCTGAGGAGCGCACCAGCCGATGCCATGGGTGAATCCGGAGATGTCACCGATCTGCTTGGCATGTATCCACTTTCCCTCCTCGGGAATGGGAGCCGGCTCATGCTTTGCGCCTTTTGCTACAGGGCACATATTCTGGACTTCTTTTGTGTAAATCATATCATTTACTCCTTTCGTGAATGAAAATCCGGAAATGGAGAACTTCATCCGATTAGAGAAAATTTTATCATTTTCACTACCTATAATCAAGTGTTCCAGGGGTACCGACATTGAAATATATACCAAAGGAGGAAACCGGAAAGGGCACATCCTTCATCACCCTGCCGAAAAAGGCCTGCAGCCCCCATGGATCCTGTCTGTTTCATTGACGATAATCTACCTATATGATACAATTTTCTGCTATACGCTTAAATGTGCCTTATCTGCATATCACAGACACGATCAACGTACGATAAACCATCGGCGGAACAACATCCGGATCCTCCGGCTTAAGCCGCCGATTCTAAATCAGTGAAGAGGAAAAGACATGAACAACACTGTAGAGATCCGCTGGCACGGCCGCGGCGGCCAGGGCGCCAAGACCGCAGCCCTGCTGCTGGCAGACGTTGCCTTTGAAACCGGTAAGTTTGTACAGGGCTTCCCCGAGTACGGTCCGGAGCGCATGGGCGCCCCCATCACCGCCTACAACCGCATCAGCGACAAGGAGATCCGCGTACATTCCAACATTTATGAACCCGACTATGTGGTCGTGGTGGACGAGTCCCTCCTGGAGGCTGTGGACGTAACCGCCGGTCTGCGCAAAGAGGGCGCCGTGGTGGTCAACACCGCTAAGTCCGTAGAAGAGATCCGTCCCCTCCTCAGAGGCTATGAGGGCGATGTCTATGTGATCGACGCCAGAACCATCTCCATCGAAGCTCTGGGCCGCTATTTCCCCAACTCTCCCATGCTGGCTGCCATCGTAAAGGTCAGCGGCGTCATGGACCGGGAAACCTTCATGACCGAGATGAGAGGCTCCTATGCCCATAAGTTTGCTTCCAAGCCCGAAGTCATCGAGGGCAACATGAAGGCTCTGGAAATGGCCTTCGATGCCGTAAACTAAGGAGGATAAGCAGCATGACTGACTTAAATAAAGTAGGTCCTTCCTGTACCTGGAAAGACCTGACGGAAGGTATGATGATCTATGAAGGCGGCACCAGCCGGCAGTTCAAGACCGGCGAATGGGCTTCCATTAAGCCCGAGTACATTGAGAGCAAGTGCATCCACTGCCTGCTCTGCACCCCCGTATGCCCCGACAGCGCCATCCCCGTAAAGGACATGAAGAGATGCGCCTTTGATTATGACCACTGCAAGGGCTGCGGCATCTGTGTCAAGGCCTGCCGCTTCGGCGCTATCGTTATGGAAGGAGTGAACAAATAATGGCAAGAAGAGACCGTCTTTCCGGAAATGAAGCTGTGGCTGAAGCCCTGCGTCAGATCGATCCGGACGTAATGCCCGCTTTCCCCATCACCCCTTCCACCGAGATTCCCCAGTATTTTTCCAAGTTCTGTGCCAATGGACAGGTACATACTGAGTTTATTCCCGTAGAGTCCGAGCACTCCGCCATGTCTGCCGCCATCGGCGCCGAATCCGCCGGTGCCCGCACCGTTTCCGCCACCTCCTCCGCCGGCATGGCATACATGTGGGAGGAGCTGTATCTGGCCAGCGCCAACCGTCTTCCTCTGGTTCTGGCTCTGGTGAACCGTGCCCTTTCCGGTCCCATTAACATCAACTGCGACCATTCCGATTCCATGGGCGCCAGAGATGCCGGCTGGATCCAGATCTACGCCGAGACCAACCAGGAAGCCTATGACAACATGGTCATGGCTTACCGCATCGCCGAGGCTGAGGGTGTACACCTGCCTGTCATGGTGTGCCAGGACGGCTTCATCACCTCTCATGCCGTGCAGAACATCCTGCTGATGGAGGACAAAGAAGTCAAGGAATTCGTGGGCGAGTACAATCCCGAGCATTCCCTTCTGGATCCCAATGGCGTTATGTCCGTGGGCCCCTACTCCATTACCAACTATTACATGGAAGCCCGCCGGGCTCAGGCCGAGGCTCTGCATAATGCCAAGGCTGTGGTCAAGGCCGTGGGAGAAGAATTCGGACGCCTCACCGGCCGCAGCTACGGCTGGTTCGAAGAGTACTGCATGGAAGATGCAGAGTACGCCATCGTCCTCATCGGCTCTGCCGCCGGCACCGCCAAGGATGCCGTGGACAAGCTGCGCGCAGAGGGCAAGAAGGTGGGTCTCATAAAGATCCGCATGTTCCGTCCCTTCCCCGGCGCTGAAATTGCAGAAGCTCTGAAGAATGTGAAGGCTGTTGGTCTCATGGACCGCACCGAGAGCTTCAACGACTGCGCCGGCCCCATCGGTGCCGAGGTATCCTCCGCTCTGTTCCGGGCCCGCCATATGTGCGAGACCATCAACTATGTCTACGGTCTGGGCGGCCGCGATGTCCGGGTGGAAGATATCGAAAAGGTCTTTGAGGATCTCTTCGATGCCGCCGAAAACGGAACCGCCGACTACTACCGTTATCTGGGTGTCAGAGAATAAGAGGGGTGAAACACTATGGCTTACAACTTTAAAGAAACAATGAATCGCCCCGAGCGTCTTGCTCCCGGCCACAGAATGTGCGCAGGCTGCGGCGGAACCATCGCCGTGCGCAATGTCCTCCGGGCTCTCCACGAGGGGGACCGGGCCGTCATCGGAAATGCCACCGGATGTCTGGAGGTCTCCACCTTCACCTATCCCTATGTGGCTTACGAAGACAGCTATATCCATAACGCCTTTGAGAACGCAGGAGCCACCATGGCCGGCGTGGAGGGCGCCTACAATGCCCTGAAGCGTGCAGGGAAGCTTCCTGCCGACCAGAATACCAAGTTCATCACCTTCGGCGGTGACGGCGGCACCTACGACATCGGCTTCCAGTCTCTGTCCGGCGCCATGGAAAGAAATCACGACATGGTCTATGTGTGCTACGACAACGGTGCCTACATGAACACCGGTATCCAGCGCTCTTCCGCAACCCCCATGTTTGCCGATACCACCACTACACCTGCCGGAACCCAGTCCAACGGCAAGCCCCAGAACCGCAAGGATCTGGCCACCATCATTGCCGCCCACGACGTTCCCTATGTGGCCCAAACCACTTTCCAGCCCAACTTCAAGGATCTGCACACCAAGGCCGAGAAGGCCATCTACACTCCCGGCGCCGCTTTCCTGAACATCATGGCTCCCTGCCCCCGGGGCTGGAGATATGAGACCCAGGACATCATGGAGATCTGCCGTCTGGGCGTGGAGACCTGTTACTGGCCCCTCTTTGAGGTGGTGGAAGGCAAGTGGATCCTGAACTATCAGCCTAAGAACAAGCTTCCCATCGAGGATTGGCTGGTGAAGCAGGGCCGCTTCAAGCATCTGTTCAAGAAGGGCAACGAGTACCTCATCGAGGCCTTCCAGAAGGAAGTGGACCGCCGCTGGGAAGACCTTCTGAAGCGCTGCAATTGATGGACCATATCCCATAAACAAACGAGGAACCTATGTATCGCATCATGACTTCCGACGAGGCAGTCAGCCTGATCAAAGACGGCGACTGTATCTGCGTCAATTCCTTTGTGGGAATCGAGAACCCGGTGGAGCTTCACGAAGCCATCCATCGCCGTTTTCTGGCCAACGGCTCTCCCAACAATCTGACCATCGTATCCAGCGCCGGCTTCGGCATCTTCGATGAGAACAGAGCTGCCGAGGGCTACATCCGGGACGGCGCCGTAAGCCGCCTGATCTGCGGCCACTTCGGCTCCATGCCCAGCACCAAGCGTCTGGTCCTGGAGGATCGCTTCGAGGCCTACAACCTTCCCCTGGGCTGCATTTCCCATGCCATCCGGGCTCAGGCCGGCGGACTGCCCGGCGCCCTCTCCAAGGTGGGTCTGGACATCTTTGTAGACCCCGATCGGGAAGGCCCCGGCATCAACAACATCTCCAAGGACACCAGCTTCATCCGTCATATCGATGTAGACGGAGAGGACTTCCTTTTCTACAGTCTGCCAAAGTTCAACATTGCCCTCATCAAGGGTACGGCAGCGGACTACAAAGGAAACATTTCCTTCGATGATATGTACATGTCCGGCGATGCCCTGTCCATATGTCAGGCAGTAAAGGCCAACAAGGGAAAGGTCATCGTGCAGGTGGATTATGTTCAGAGCACCCCCACCCGTCCCCGCAATGCCATCATTCCCGGCTGCTTCGTGGACGCCATCGTGGTATCTGCTCCCACCAAGCTTCCCACCGCCTACAAGGCCCTCACCGGCGACTTTGACATTCCCTATGACGAATGGGACGACTGGAGCAAGCAGCTGGATGCCCTCACCAATCCCCGTCAGCAAAAGACAGACGCCGCCGCCAAGATCATCGGACGTCGGGCAGAGCGTGCTTTAAAGGCAGACAACATCGTCAACATCGGCATCGGACTGCCGGAGATGGTGTCCCGCTATGCCAGAAAATCCGGCATGATGGACCAGATCACCCTCACAGTGGAATCCGGCGGCATCGGCGGTTTCCCTGCCTCCGGCACTGTCTTCGGCGCCATGATCGGAGCCACCTCCGTGAATGATATGTCCAACCAGTTCGATCTGTATGACAACGGCGGTCTGGACATCTGCTTCATGGGTGCCTATGAGGTGGACAAATTCGGCAATGTGAATGCGCACCGCGGTCCCGGAGCCTATGCCGGCATCGGCGGCTTTGCCAACATCACCGCCAAGACTCCCACGGTGGTTTTCTGTCTGACCTTCAATACCAAGGGACTGGACGTATCCTATAAGAACGGACGGGTCACCATCAACCAGGAGGGGTCCATTCCCAAGTTCGTGGAAAATGTGAAGAGCGTCAGCTTTTCCGCCAAGCGGGCCCTGGAGAACGGGCAGAAGGTCCTGTATGTCACCGAGCGCGGTGTGTTCCGTCTGACCCCCAACGGTCTGAAGCTCACAGAGGTCTATCCCGGTGTGGATACGGAGAAGGATATTCTCAGCCGTCTCCCCTTCCCTGTGGAGATCTGATTCCGGGGTCACAGAACAACATGCGCCGGGCTTCATGTCCCGCAAAAGCTCATTTTCAATAACCATTCAAAATATCTGTTCAAAGCAAAATAACCCCCGCCGGACTCACCAGAGCCCCGGCGGGGGTTTGTTGTCTTAATGTTTCCTATCTTACAGATTTGCACTTCCCCGATCCACGGTGATGACACAGAAGAAGTTCTCGTTGATCTTCTCCTTCACCAGAGAGTCCATCCGATTTCTGATCTCCTCATCCGTGTACCTGCAATCAAAGGGCACCGCCATGTCGAAGATTACATTCGTATGGCTGTCTCCCCACACCACCCGGAAATCGTGGATGGTCACCTCTTCATGGATCTCCTGCACCAGCTTATGAATATCTTCCTTCAACCTATTGGTAGCGGGATCATCCGTAATGACAGGATCCATGTGGATGGTGGCGATGCAGCCCACCTCCTTCTGGAGCTTCTTTTCCAGGTTGTCGATAACATCGTGAATGGTCAGAATGTCCGAAGAAGCCGGTACCTCCGCATGGAGAGAGATGATGCGCCGCCCCGGACCGTAATCGTGAACCATCAGGTCATGGCAGCCGATGATACAGGAATCATAGTTCAGCACCACCTGACGGATCTCTTCCACGAATTCAGGGTCCGGAGGAGTCCCCAGCAGGGGAGAGATGGTTTCCTTCATGGAGGTATAGCCTGCAATCAGAATGAACACAGACACCACACAGCCGGCATAACCATCAATGTTCACCCCAAAGAAATGGAAGATCAGGGAGGCCAGGAGTACGGCAGTGGTGGCGCCGCAGTCTCCCAGAGCATCGGCGGACACCGCCATCACCGTGGGGGAGTTGATCTGCTTTCCCACCTTGTGGTTGTAATAGGCCATATAAGCCTTCACCAGAATGGAGAACACCAGAATGCCTGCAGACAGCAGGGACCACTCCATATCCTGAGGATGGATGATTTTATTGAGGGATTCCCGGATCATACCGAGACCCATGGCAATGATGACCCCGGATACCAGCCCTCCGCTGAGATACTCAATGCGGCCGTGGCCGTAAGGATGATCTGCATCCGGCTTCTGGGAAGCCAGCTTAAAGCCCAGGAGAGCCACGATGGAGGAGCCGGCATCGGACAGGTTGTTGGCAGCATCTGCCGTCATGGATACGGAACGGCTGATGCTTCCGGCTATGAATTTAAGAGTGGAAATGAGCAGGTTGAGGAAGATTCCCACCATGCTGGTCAACGTGCCGTACAGTTCTCTCTTCCTGGAGATTGGAAGATCTTCCTTTACGAAGATCCTGGCAAGCAATGTAATCATGTAAGTTGACATCCATCGGGCAGACAGAAAAGAACGACCTCACCAAACATCACCGCCCGCCGGATCCGTCGGACAGATAAGGGCATGCTGCGCTCATCAAAAGAAAACGCCCGGTGAATTCACCGGGCATTATCTGCCTTATGGAAAACTCCCTTAAGAATTCCTGCTATTGTAATGGAAAAATCTCGGGCTTTCAACAAAGTTAGTCATAACTTCAGGCAGTTAGTCACAACTTCAGGTATTTATTTCCACATCAGGCCGGTCAGATATCATGTTGTGAAACGGCCTCCGGCATCCTTTTCAGGTATCTGCTTCCGTTTTTTCCTCCTGTCTGGCAATGCAGCGCTTAAGCCAGTTGCCTCTCCGGTAGTAGATAATAAAAATCAGTCCGGTAATGCCCCAGCTGATGGGCCAGCTGAGAGACACGGTAAAGAGGGTATGGAACCGGGGAACCAGACCCAGCAGAACTCCCAGCCTCAAGCCGCAGACACAGGAAACTGTCAGGATCATAGGCCGGAGAGACTCGCCGCAGGCACGGATGGATTTGGGCAGCAGATTGCTGAATACATTGGTCAGGTTGGCCAGGGCGAGGGTAAACAGCAGGGTGGTTCCTGCCTCTATGACGGCGGAATCTCCGTTAAAGATGCCGATGATCTGCGGACAGTACAGACAGATAACCAGCACCGCCGCAGATATGGTACCCAGGTTCATAAAGATACCTGTCCGGACGATCTTTTTGACCCTGTCATACTGCCGGGCCCCGAAGTTCTGTCCCACCATGGTACTGACAGACACGGCATAGGACATCTGGATCATATACATAATGCCATCCACCCGCAGCACGGCGGCCCAGGCGGCAATGGCTGCTGTATGAAAACCATTGATGACTGTCTGGGCAATGAGATTCGTCCCGGAATAACACAGGGACTCCATGCAGGAAGGAAAGCCGATACGCACCATTTCCTTCAGATTAGACCAATCTATGGCCGTCTTTCGTATCTCATATCGATAGGAAGCCTTCGTCTTCATAAGGATCGCCATGACCAAGACTGCGCTGATGATCTGAGACATGACCGTAGCCACCGCTACGCCGAACACACCTAAGCGGAGTCCCAGCACAAAGATCAGGTCCAGGATCACATTCATGATGCTGGTAATGATCAAAATAAACAGAGGCGTCCTGGAATTGCCGATGGCCCGCAGGACTCCGGTCCCGGTGTTATACAGGAGACTGGCGGTTGCACCTATGAAATAGACCTGCATGTAGGTGACGGAATCATTCAGTATCTCCTCCGGAACCCGGGTCATAGCCAGCACCGGTCTTGCCAGCAGGATGCCCACCAGGGTCAGAATGACACCACCCACCAGAGATGCGGCGATGGCTGTATGTACGGCCTTCTCTACTCTCTTCTCGTCGCCGGCCCCAAACCACTGGGCAATGACCACGGAGGCTCCGCCGGAAATGGCCACGAAAAGACTGTTCAGCAGGGTGGATACCGTGGTGGTGGCTCCCACCGCCGCCAAAGCGTCCGCGCTGACGGCCCTGCCCAGCACGATGGCGTCCACCAATGAATACATCTGCTGAAAAACAGCCCCCAGCAGAATGGGGAGGGAGAAAACGAGGATCTTTTTCCAGATGACACCCTGCAGAAGATCCACCTCTGCCCTTTTGTTATTGCTCAATAGCTTCATCTCTCTACCTTCTGTCTGTGAAAAGCTTGCATATTCTTTCCACAGAAAACAATGTATCACCGGCACCGCCCAAAAGCAAACCTTTTTTACAAGGTGTTAAAAACTCTCTCATCCTGCCGGTTCCCAAATTCTTCCCCTGCCTGTTCCCGTCTTTTCACCTTGCCGGTTTCTGAATACTCACCTTACCGGTCCCCGACTTCTCTCCTACACAAATTTCATATTACGCACTGGAGGAGTTATAAGCTATAATAGGAAACACACTCTCATAAGAAGCCTGCGCCGCTTAAGAAATCCGTACTTCCATATCTCATAGTACAGCTTGCGCGAACCCCACCGGCATATCTCATGGTACAGCTTACGCAAACCCCACCGGCATATCTCATGGTACAGCTTGCGCAAACCCCACTGCCATTTCACTTAGGAGGAACATACATCATGGATCTCATCCCCAGCTTTCAGGTAGACCACACCCGCCTTGTCCCCGGCATCTACGAGTCCCGGGTGGACACTCTGGGCAGCGAGTACGCCACCACCTTCGACATCCGCATGAAGACCCCGAACCTGGAGCCTGTCATCCATGCCAACGCCATGCACACCATCGAGCATGTGGTGGCCACCTTCCTCAGGAATGATCCCGAATGGAAGGACCGCATCATCTACTGGGGCCCCATGGGCTGCCTCACCGGCTGCTATCTCATCGTCAAGGGCCGTCCCGCTCCTCAGGAGCTGCTGCCCCTGATGCTCCGTGCCTTCGAATTCTGCGCCGCTTATGATGACGTAGTCCCCGGCACTGCCCCCATCAATTGCGGAAACCACCTTTTCCACGACCTCCCCATGGCCCGCTATGAGGCCGCCCGCTATGTGGATATCCTGAAGACCTCCCCCTGCTTTGACTATCCCACCGTAGACCGCATTACCACGGAAAAAGGCCAAACCTTCTACGACTCCTGATATTTCATCCGCTCCCTCGAAGACCGGGTCTGCATCGCCTCCGCTTTCCCTCGTCCTTTCATCGGGCTTTCACCGTCCTTCCATCGTCCTTCCATCGTCCTTCCATCCAATTGATTGAACCAAAATGAACAAGAAATCAACACTGATCTATCAGGACGACGGTGTCACGCCTCTCCTGCCCGGCAAGCACCGGAAGCAATGCCCTCTTCCCTCCAAAGGAAAGAGCCTTCCGGAGGCCGGCCCGGACTACACGGTCCTGGATCTGGAGACCACCGGCCTCCAGAAAAAGCGCCATGAGATCATAGAGATCACCGCCCTGAGGGTTCGGGGAAATGTCATCACCGACGTATTCACCACCCTTGTGAAGCCCGTCAATCCTCCGGAGGCATTCATCACGGATCTCACAGGGATAACCGGGCGCATGCTGTCCGGCGCCCCTCCTCTGGAAAAAGTATTGCCCTCCTTTCTCGACTTTCTGGGGGACGACCTGCTGATGGGCTACAACATTCCCTTCGATCTGGGCTTCCTCAATGCAGAATGCATCACCTTCTGCGACCGCCTCATCACCAATGACTATGTGGACGTCATGCGTGTGGCTAAGCGCTGTCTTCCGGAGCTTCAGCACCATCGTCTGACAGATGTGGCTTCCTGCCTGGGTCTCAGCACCGCAGGCGCCCACCGGGCCGAATCCGACTGCCGCATGACTCACCTGTGTTATCAGAAATTGAAAGATAAAACTGCTTGAACAGGCATCCCCATAATGACTTACAGAAAAGACTTCATACCTGTCTCATCTCCATTGACAGGCTGCGAACACAAAAAGGGACATGAAGGAGTTCTCCTCCTGCATGTCCCTTTTATGTTATTCGGTTTCTGAAACCATTCTCCCCAACAGAATCTCCAACAGACTCTCTTTCGGATAAATTGCCGGCATCACCGGCAAAATATCCGCCGGAATGGCTGTCAGATCCATTGATAGGCTATTGATGGACCCCTGTCAGAAGAGATGCTTTACAGCAGCTCTTTCTTTTTCTTCTCGAATTCCTCTTCCGTGATGGCCCCCTTGTCCAGCAGATCCTTAAAAGCTGCGATTGCTTGCGCTGCTTTCAGAGCCTTCGCCTCCGGGCTGATACCCACACACTTCACAGCATCCATACACTGTTTGATGTATGCCACCATACCGTCCATGATTTCATTATCCACCGTGGCATGATCAAAGGTAAAGCTGTTCTCATTGAAGAAGTTGCTCTCCCTGTTGTTCATAAGACCTGTGGAGGTCTCAAACTGCAAATATCCAATGGTCGTCTTGGTGTGTTTATACTGAAGTCCCACCACATCCCGGTAGTAGATGGTCTTTTCTCCATCCGTCACATTCCCGGTAATAAGGGAGCCCAGAGATGCGTCCACTGTGATGACACATTTTTCCGGATAGATATCAATACTTCTTCCCATACAGCCATCCACATGGTATACGACCCCTCTGCCGTCTCTGGGATGATAATCCTCAATCCGACTTCCCATGAGACGGTTCTGCAGCTGAGCAGCAGGCCCTTCTTCCTCCTGTCTCCGCTGAAATGCGGCCAGCATAGTCTCCAGATAGGACCTGACTTCGCTCTTGGTCTGCTGGGGCCATCCGCAGCCTTCGGCAGCCCGGTCCAGCTTCTCCTCCGCAGCATCCTTCTGTCCGGCATTGGCCACGTCCACCAGATGCCTGAATCCGGCCATACACTTGTCGCATACATTATAATGATTGACTTCCGGAAGGAAATTGCCTCCGAGGATCCCTGTTTTATTTCCGCACATGCTGCATTTTGCCATGATACTGCTCCTTTCCGGTTAGAAATCTTCACCCGGGCACATGGCAAAGAACACATACCCGTCCACAACTTCTCCTACTGTCTCTTCTGCTTCGGTGCAGATGTTCCAGCGGGGATCCGCCAGATCATTCAATGTCTGCAGCAGCGCCTCCGGATCCTCCGTTTCAAACACGTAGCACACAAGGGGCACCGTTCCGATCCAGGGCATGATCATATAACCTTTGGTAAACCCGGTCACCTCTCCGGAAAAACCGCTTAGCCATCCTTCTGTCACCTCTGCGGTGCCGCAGCTGTAGCCACTGACGGACTCCTCCGCCATGGCTTCCGCCACAGCAGCCAGGTCCTGACCGGCTTTTACTCCTTTTTTGAACTCCGCCAGCAGCTTGGTGCCGGTGGTGTTTGCTTCCGGTTCCGTTTCCTTGTTTCCGCAGCCCATGAGGCTAAGGCACACAGCTGCACACAGTATCCATACACATACTTTTTTCATCAAACTTCATCCTTTCTTTTGAATCCTTTTATCAGCTCTCTGAAGAGCATTCTTCCCCGGTGATAGATTAAAGCTGCTCCTATCAGGCAAAGGGCTGTCAGCGC
>JABUST010000189.1 GCA_021442595.1 Lachnospiraceae bacterium
GAAGGGGTATACCCCTTCCATCAGCTTATCCTTCCGTGAATCCCATTATTTATATGGTCATTCTGTACAGGATCGGTATCTGCTGCTATGAATAAAAAACTGTCCCTTATTATTCCCCTTCTGGCCGGCATCCTTCTCTGCGGAGGGATTGGCCTCCTGCTTTCCGGAGACACCGGTCGCCGGCTGCTCAGCGGGCAGAAGATTGATCTTCGCATCGGCCCGGGTCCGGACTCCTCCGGCTTCGAGTCGGAGACGGACACATCGCCGATTTCCTCAAGCTCAGCTCCTTCAGAAACGGAAGGGGCTGATTCCTATGCCACGATAACCCTGTCTCTGGGAAACACCACTGTACCAGCTGATGCCTCCTCCCTGACACTGGCGCCGGAGGATTTCGATCCGGAGATCCTTAAGGCCCAGCTTCCTTATCTGACAAACCTGAAGGAGCTGTATCTGACGAATACAGATCTGACGCAGGAACAGATCAAAGAACTGCAAGCATTTTCGCCCGACCTGACTGTATGCTACTCCCTCAGTCTCTTTGGAGAGGAAATTCCCTGGGACGCCTCCTCTGTGGACCTTTCTTCCATGAAGGCAGATCAGATACAGGAGGCTGTCTCTGTACTGGAAAGACTACCGAATCTGGAAAAGATCATCCTTGGCCGTACAGAAGATTATTATAAGAACATGGCGGAATCCGGATCCGGAGAAAGTGCTTTTGCTCTTTCTTCTCTTACTCCCCGGGAGGTCTGCCTTTTGAAGGCACAGCTTCCCGGGATATTCCTGGATTACGGGTTCCTTCTCTTCGGAAAACCGGTCTCCACTGCTGATGAAAGAATCGACTTTGAGGATCAATATATCGGTGATGAGGGTGAAGAGGAATTGCGCACTGCTCTGACCATCCTCACCGGCTGCACTTATATGAAGCTGGAGGACTGCGGCTTCAGCAGTCCGGTACTGGCCGATGTGCGGGAGGATTTTCGGGAGCAGACTCAAATTGTATGGCGGGTCCGCTTCGGGGAAATCGGAAGCTGCCTTACAGACACCTCCATCATCCGTCTGGCCAATGGCATGCTTCTGGATAATAACTGTTCGGAGCTGTATTACTGTGAAGGTGCCGAATACATCGATTTCGGCCACGATGATTACCTCTCCGACTGCAGCTTTGTGGCAGGAATGCCCCATCTGAAGGCCGCCATCTTCTCCGGCTCTGAAATCTCCGACATATCTGCCTTTGCAAACTGTAAGGAACTTGAGTTCCTGGAAATCGCCTACTGCAGCTACGTGAAAGATATTTCTGCTTTGGCCGAATGCCCTTTACTGAATTATCTGAACCTGGCTTTCACCGGTGTTAAGGACCTGTCTCCTGTGGATCATGCTCCTCTGCTGACTATGTCTGCCCCGGGCGGAAGGATTCCAACGGAAGAAAGAATTCGCTTCATGGAAGTCCACCCGGATTGTCTTGTTCTCTTTGAGGGAGACACGCCCTACGGATATCCCTGGAGATACAAGGCAGACGGCAGCTTCTCCGATTATTACCGTATGCTTCGGCAAATATTCGATTACGACCACCCCAAGCATACGACAGAATGAAGCCCTTCTTTACTTTATTCGCGTGTCAAAATTTACACCTAAGTCATATAGTTATCTTCTATCTTTGTTACTCTGGATAAATATGCCAAATCGCTAAAAATAACCAAGTTGATTAGGACAAAGGAGGATATTCTCAAACATGGTTAGTGTTATTGTACCAGTCTATAACTCTAAAGAAACTTTGAAGCGATGCTTTGACTCAATTTTGAATCAGCGTGATTGTCAAATTGAGCTTATTATAGTAGATGATGGTTCTTATGATGGTTCTTCGCTGTTGATAGATGAATACAGTGCCCGTCATTCTTGTATAAAAGTAATCCATCAACCTAATCTTGGAGTTGGCGCTGCCAGGAATGCAGGGTTATCGCTTGCCACCGGCGAGTTCTTATGTTTTGTCGATAGCGACGATTTCATCTATCCAACATTTTGTAAAGTTCTTTGTGAACAAATTGGATATAATGATATTGCTATTGCAGGCAGAGAAAAATACGCAGGAATGCGTTTTATAAGCAACAATACTGCTCCGCACACAATATACTGTAATGGCCTGACAGCCATAAAATACTTGCTCGAAGGAAAATACAACACACGCTCCGTCTGCGGGCGATTAATCCGCAAGGATCTTCTATCTTCCATATCTTTTGTTGAAGGTCATGTTTTTGAGGAAGTACGATATTCAGTAGATATGTTTTCTCGATCCGATAAGGTTGTTATCGTTGATCAAATGCTATATTCATACAGGATGCGCGAAGGCTCTATTATGACATCAAATGAGAACCGCCAGGTTTTGGATCTCGCACTAATGTGTCGGTATGTTTTTGATGTATTAACCCAGGCCTGTCTTCTGCCTGAATGCAGGGATGAATTCACATCATGGTTATTTCTGGCAATAGCAAGAAACATGAAGCTTTTCGCAGATCAGGATATATCTGTAGATTTGTATAAAGAAGCGGCGAGAATTCTTTATTCTGTGTATGAGGAAAACCAAGGTCAAACCTACAAAGAGTATGGAGAAGTTTCAAATGACCGAAGATGATAAATGGGAACGTTTGACAATCACACTATCTGAATCTGCACCAAATATCGGGCTAAAAGTAGGCTGTGCTTTAGTAGAAGACAACAGCCGTTTAATTGCCTTTTCATATGAGAATGAAATCGATGGCCTTGAGTGGCATGAAATATTGCTCCTTAAGCTAAAAAATGTTCATGCACATGGTCTCTTAACGCTATATGTAACGATAAATAACCTGTCGAAACAAGGTAATTTTGGATTATCCAATGTTTTGGGTATCTTCCCAATCAAGCGGGTCGTTATTGGAATGCCCGATCCCAGCCTTTCATCCATTAGAGAGGATGACCCAATTTACTCAATGGTGCCATTTTCACGATACTCTGATAAACTGAAAGAAGTTATTTTACAGATCAACCTGACCGCCTATACGAAAAGCCGCTGTTGGATAAAGAATAGTTTTTTTGAAAAAAAACGAATCCAGGAACTGGTGAAAGATAATTTGTCCAAAAGAGGCTATGATACCTCAACTATTCTAACAGATTTCTCACACAATTATGAAACATTAGTTAACTCTCTTTCGACAAATGATGACATGCAGCAGAATATGCAAAATGATGTTTTGGAATCAATCAGTCAAGCCTTCAATTTCAAATATGGAATTGCAGGAGAATTGAAGGACGCCCGGGAATTTGATAATTCTGATTCATGGATTGATGCTGTAAAACGCGCTACATCATTATCGCTTGATAACAACCATTCTATTCCTCATATATTAAATGTGGGAGTAGGAAATGGTAAGGAAGCACTAACATTGTTTGATTCTCAATTTGGTGGTACTTTTATTGATATCGCACCATCTGGGTTGGAGCGCATAAAGCATCATTTCAAAAACGCCAGTTACTATGTCTGCAGTGCCAATAATCTTCCTGAAAACTTGTCAGAATCGTATGACATTTACTTGTCACTGCGCACCTTCAATTCAGCATATTTTGATGTTATCCATGCAATTAAGGAGGCCTATCGTGTACTAAAACATCACGGAACTTTAATAATCTCAATTGCCAACGCATTTGTGGATGAACAAGATAATACCGTCATTCCTGGATTACTATTACCCGGGACTAAATTTATTGATATATATCGTGGCCGGGAAATTACAAACGAGCTATCATATGTTCTCGGTGAAAATGGCTTTTACTCTGTCGTGGAAACAGTAGTACCTACTGAAATCTTTATTACTGCCCGCAAAGACGCACCATTCTTAGGCAAAGAGACTCGTCAATCCACCGTTGGAAAAAATATTCAATATTATATTAAACAGATTTCAACACTAGGACCATCTTTGCCTGATCCATATAAACTCATTAACCCCTATACAGTCCCCCCCTCCGATGATATGTGGTCTGCAATAGATTCCTTTTATCGTCACTACTATGATGATACAGATAGCAGAATATTGATAATAGGTAGTAATCCCTCTCGATCCAGATCAGCAGTCTCAGGTATTCCTTACGAGGATCCTGTCAAGGAAGACATTGGAACGAACCCAAATGACACACACACAACCGGAAAAAAGAATTTTCTTCAAGACGTTATCGATGAGTTAGGAGGCAAGAAACTCTTCTACAGAAAGTATTATATGGGCTTCTTCTTTCCATTCGGAATAGAAAGAACAAGCCCCCAAAAACGTCCAACAAATGCAAATTATTATGAAGACCGCGCACTGTTGGAGGCCACAAAACCAATATCCCAAAAATCTCTTGAATATTTGCTGAAAACCGGCGTGAGAGACGACATCTGCTTTTGTCTTGGAAAGGGCAAACACTTTGAATGTATGCATTCACTCAATGCTGAATATCATTATTTTCAACAGATAGTTCCTTTGGAACATCCAAGATATATTACTCAATATCACAGGGAACAAACTGAGTATTTCCGCTCAAAATACATAACCGAATTAAAGAAATATATGTAAACTCCACAGAAAGGATGGCAATAAAATGAAATATCTCATAAACTTTACTGCATCTCATGCAAAACTTTACAAACGAGAACAAGACGATATGAAACTAATCCGATTCCTACCCATTGACTATAAAGAAAATGATTTCAATACACTGGAACAATCCATTTTCAATGCACTCCTTGAGTTATTGAATGATATTTCCGATGCAGACAACTCATCCACAAGAGTTATCTTCTCGCATTTCGATTTAGTATTATCTGATGAGACGAAATATAGAATCGTGATAGATGTCTATGTGAACTATGGCTTGTATTTGTATTTTGTCCCTGAAGACTTAGCGTTGCATTATCAGAATTGCGCCTCACCATCTTCAGAGGAGAAACTGATAGATGGCATGCTTAAGCAAGCTTTTCGTAAGGTTGTCATCTGCGGCAGTTTTCAGCATCATCTTCAAGAAATTGAGAATATCATAAGAAAACTAAACGCTATGAATGTCACAGTATTAAGTCCTTGGACAACAAAAGTAATACCTGAGACTATTGGAACAGATTTCATATTACTTGAAGGTCAACAACCACTGCGTAATGAACGAGACACCTGGACTCATAAGTATAGACATATGGAACAGTTTATTGACGCAGATGCCATAATAATATGTGATCCGTCTGGTCATGTCGGAAAAGGCACATTATTTGAAATAGGCTTTATGGTTGCCAACAACAAAAGAATAATCTTTACTGAGAAACCACAAAATCTTTCCATCTTATTTCCATGTGAAATTGGTCTGGATATATAAAAAACAGAACTGCTTTTCTCTAGACAAAACATTCTATTTTTGTAGTAAAGACTGTTTTCCAAATCTGATGCTTATTCACCAAACCATAAATACTTCGATTCTATTTCCCCCGGTGTTCTGGGATATGCATCCAGATCCCACTCATAATACCAATAGTGCTTCTCGGACCATTCCATAAGCTGCTGATCCGTAAAAAAGCAGATATCATGACCATATCCTCTTTTTCCGACAGGAGAGGCATCCATATGATACCATTCTCCCTCAAATTGGAACATGATCCAGTAGTGCTCCCCATATCCGTAACTGGATTTTCTCTCCACCAGCAGGGTATCGCAGCCCACCCGGTTCAGCATCACCGTTGCCAGGGCTGCGTGGGTGAAGCAGTCTCCCCACCTTCTATGGAGTCCGGCCACGGCTTCCAGCTCCAGATCCTCATGCTCATTGAATTCCAGCTGATAGATTATATGTTCCTGGATCCAGTGGTAAATTGTCCAGATCTTTTCCTCGTCTGTCATATTCTCTGTGCAGATACCTGCATAGATGCTCTCCACGAGGATCGGAAGTTCATCTTTATCAAAACCGGAATTTTTCCAGGAAATCGCCTGCATATCACCGTCAGGCTTTACAAAAGTAAACTCCGCTGTTTCCTGCACTTCATTTCCCGAGCTATCTGTGGCCAGATATGAGACAGTATAGGTTCCGGCTTCGTTTTCATTCACCTCGGAAATGTCTACGGTAAAGCGGATCTCTCCGTCAAAATCGTCATAAGCCGTTACGCCTTCTTTATAAAGGACAGTGGACCCGACGGTCACCACCCTGTCCTGCACACCGGAGAAGACCGGAGGCGTATGGTCTCGGAGAGAATCCACATATGTGAACAGGTCACTTCGTTCTGTAGCCGCAGTCTGTGAAATGGTGTTCGGGGCGCCCCTCGGGGCTGCCGGCTCGGCCCCTTCCTTGAAGGGCATGGATCTTTGACTAAACACCATACTGAGCTCGACCACCAGCAGGGCTATGATGACGATCCCTGTCGCCGCTTTCCATCCTTTGGTCATCGAGGTTGATCTCCTTACTCAAATACGGGATTCAGATAATGATTCTTGAAGCAGTCCCTCAGGTCCTGAAATCTCTGACTGTCTCTCCATCCGTTGCCGGTGGAGGTGTCACTCTCGCCCCATCTGAGATATTCACAATCCTCCGGAAGGAAGCTTCGAACCTGCTTATCCTGGGCTTCCGTCCAAACACAACCGGATGCCCAGAACCTCTGCAAATCATGCATGCCAGCCAGGAAGGTGAAGCTCTGGGGCTTCTTGACCCAGCAGATGTTCAGATCCTGCATCTTTGTGCAATATACCAGGGGGTCCCAGGATTGAATTTGATAATTGGCAAAGAGCTCCAGGTAACGCAGCTCCGTTAGCTCGCCGATGGGGGTGATATCCGATACCCAGTTGTCCGCCAGAATCAGGATTCTCAGATCGGGGCAATACTTCAGGAAGGAAAGATCCGTAATGCGTTGATGTCCCAGATCCAAAGCCTGCAGCTTAGTGCAATACTGAAGCACTTCGCACTGCTCACTGGTAAGGCTGGGGGTATCGTGTTCATAGGCCATGGTGGAGAAAGCGATTTCATCCGTTCTAATCCGCCAGCGGTATCCCAGCTGCATGGTCCAGTGAATCTCCAGTTCCGGGAATGCTTCTCTCAGAGCTGCGCACTCCTCATTTGTCAGACCGGTGTCCGTCAAATCCACATACTCCACATGGGAGAGGGTCCTCAGGCAGAGCTTCAGTCCCTCCTGGTCGGTGATCTTCTTTTTCGTCAGATCCAGAGTAGTAATGTCACTGTGAACGCACATATCGGTAATCCCGGCATATTCCATGCTGAGATCGAAAACGATCTCAACCCCGGGAAGGGCTTCCCGGAACAGGCGGATTTCATTGGGTGTTCTGGGATCTCCCAGAAGCTCCAGGGTTTCCAGATTCGCAAGAAGCTGCAGCTCCCGCAGATTTCCGGTGGTCAGATCCATGCGAAGGACCCGGATGTTGCTGCTGAAAGCCCTTCCACCTACGGTACAGAAGGTTGGCTGAAAGGTCTCTTTGAAAGCAGATTCCGCTGCCTCATCAGATTGATCATCGGTTGCATCTTCGGAAATGTCAGACAGAGCCTCTTCTCCGGACAGCATACCGGTTTCGTCTGAGGAGATTTCCAATACCGGAGTATCCTCCGTCCCTTCTTCACCGGAATCAGCAGAAAAAGAGGCATCTTTCGATGCCTCTTCCGAAAGGTTCGTACTTGTTCCAGTATTCTCTGCAGGGCTTTCACTGCACCCTGTCAGCATCATGGTGACCAACAGGGTAAGACCTGCCAGGCATAGAATCATTCGCTTCAAAGTTTTCATCAGGTGTATTTAGCAGAGGCAGCCTTGGATATATATTGAATAGAGGTTACATACCCATCTTCCAGGGCAATAATCAGGGTGGTGTTGTCCATCGTTATCTGGATCACATAGTCATCGGCAACTGCCAGTTCTCCGTACAGCTCCAATGCCCGATCTGCCGTGTCCCCGATGCAAAGTCCCTCCGGGGTCTCGATGACATCATTTTCAAAGGATACGGAATAAATCAGGTCAACCTCTTCTGCATCCTGGTAGGTGCAGAGCTCAAAGCCGCTGAAATAATAATACTTCATGACGCCCAGACCGGCGCAGCCCACATATTCCAGATAATCGCTGTATTCACCCAGCTGCTCCAGAATGGGCGCAGCCTCCTCATCCATGGCGATAGTCACATCACCGGTGACGAAAACAAGAGCGGAAACAGACGGGCCGGCTGCTTCCGGAGGATCACTCTCCGCAGCGGTTCCCTCTTCCGATGCTTCTTCCCCGGCATTTTCTGTTCCTCCTTCTGAAGCGGTCAGGACAGCTGCATCTGAGGACTCTGTCCCCTCTGCTGCCTCTTCCCCGGATGCTTCCGTCCTCTGCTCGGTCCCGGTCTGCTCCAGGGAAGATGTCCCGGCTGTCTCCTTGGAGCCACAGGCAGTCAAGGACAAAACCAGGGCTGCCACCAGCAGTGTCGGCAACAGCAGTGAGCTCATCGGCAGCTGCATTGCATTTTTGCTTTTTCTTGTGTTCGTCATAGATTCTCCTTCCCTTCCCTGCTTACGAGCCGTAATATTCCTCCAGCAGATCCGGATAGTTTACCAGGAATCTCTCCGGAATCAAGCCCGGAGTCCTGGGATAATCGTAAAGGTTAAAGTCGAAGCAGTCGTTATGCTGCTCGGAGTATTCCAGCATTTCCTGATCCGTCAGCATGAAGAACAGTCCCCCGGCTGCTCTGGGGGTAGTATCATAATGCCACCAG
Source organism: Lachnospiraceae bacterium (assembly GCA_021442595.1). Lineage (GTDB taxonomy): Bacteria > Bacillota > Clostridia > Lachnospirales > Bianqueaceae > RUG760. The sequence continues at coordinate 8,721 of JABUST010000189.1, forward strand.
GCATCTTCAATGTACACCATGAGCCAGAAGTGATTGGATCTTCCCTCCATAGGAATCTTCCGTACCACGATGTTATCAATGCCTGCCCGGTTCAGGAGAGCCATGGTGATGGAAGTGTAGGTGAAGCAGTCTCCGCTGCGCCGGTGAAGTCCGGCTACAGCCTCCAGTTCAAAGCTGTCGTAGGTATAGGCATATCCGCTGTAGGAAATGCCGTCAAAGACCCAATTATAGATCTGCAGCGCCTTCTCCCTGGGACTCATGTCTTCCGTACAGAGACTGCTGTAAAGTCTTTCAATCAGCACCGGAAGTTCATCCACGCTGTAGGGTTCTTCCGCTTCCTCGTTTCCGCCCCATTCCAGATCACTGAGATCCCGGTCCGGAATCACAAAGGTAAAATACACCGTCTGCTCCACGGAGTTTCCGGAAAGGTCCTCGGCATAATAGGTGACGGGATAGGTGCCCTCTGTGTTCACATCCACCTGAGAATTATCCACCGTGATGTGGAGTTCTCCGTCGCGATCATCTATAGCCTTAACGCCTTCCTTGTACATAACATTCTCACCCACAGTGAACATCCGGTCCTCCAGACCTTCAAACACAGGTGCCACATGATCCCTGAAGGAATCCACATACAGGAAGATCCGGTAACGGCTCAAAGAAGAGGGCACCACCAGACCGGGCAGGCTTCTTTCTGCCAGCTCCCCTCTGCGGGAAGCGCAGAATTCCGTCACAGGCTCTGTCTTGGGATCCTTCACGGAAATCTTATACATAAAGGCGTCTATGGTGGGCATACTGAACTTCAGTAAAGCCACCAATATTACAGCCAGCCAGATCCAGGGATTAAGGATGGTCTTAAAAATCCAATGGGTCTTCCGGGATGCTTCCTTCCGGACCGTACTTGTTTCCGGCGCTTTCTTCATACTCATGCACACAGCCCTCTCCAGCCTGCGTTTACGGCTTCTTACCGCTCTCGGCCTTCTGCCTCGACCTTTGCGTTTTCTGTCCTTCATGGTTTTGTCTGCTCATCTCTGCGGTTCCCGGAGCCTTCTCCTTCCCGGTCCGCTTTTTCTTTTTATGCTCAATCTCTGCCCTTTGTGGGGCATCTCTTTGACCCTGTATTATAGCATGCTATGGGCTTCCCGTACCACAGCATTTATATCTATATTCCCTCTGTTTTCGGAGATTTTCGAGAAATCCTCCCTTCCTTCTCCCGCCTGCTGCCTCTTCTTAAGGTGCAGCAGATACTCAATATTCCCCTCCGGTCCCCGTATGGGGGAGTAAGTTAATCCATGAGGCATCAGCCCCAGGCCGAAGGCATAGGTTAAAACCAGGCGGATCACCTCTTTATGTACAGTGGGATCCTTGACCACACCTTTCTTTCCCACAGCCCCTCTTCCGGCCTCAAACTGGGGCTTGATGAGGCACACCATCTCCCCTGTTTCCTTCAGAAGAGCTGCCACTGCATCCAGCACCTTTGTAAGAGAGATAAAGCTCACATCCACCGAGGCAAGATCTGCCCCTTCAAAAGCTTCACAGCTCTGGATCCGGGTCAGCCGCTCTCTTGTGAGATGACGGACATTGGTCTGCTCCAGATTAGTGACTCTGGGATCTTTTCTCAGGCTCATGGCCAACTGATCCGTCCCCACATCCACTGCCAGCACCTGCTTTGCGCCACGCTGCAGCATGCAGTCCGTAAATCCTCCCGTGGAAGCCCCGATGTCCATACAGATCTTCCCCTGAAGGTCGATGCCGAAACAGTCCAGTGCCTTTTCCAGCTTCAAGCCACCCCGGCTCACATAGCGCAGCACCTCGCCCCGAATCTCCGGAGTCACTGTGTCCTCCACCTTCTGGGCCGGCTTCTTCCCGGGGATGCCCATCACCAGGACCTGGCCCTTTTCAATGAGCTCTCTGGCCCGCTCCCGGGAAGAAGCCAGCCCCTTCTCCACCAGAAGTACATCCAAACGTTTTTCCATATATTGTAATTTCCTGTCTTTCAGCAGATATCGAATCCTTTTTCCAACGCTCCAGATGCTCCAGAATGGTCTCCCGCAGGGCCTCATATCTTTCCTTTACAGGGCCGCACATGAGTCCCCGGGCAATGACGTCCTCATACTCCTCCACGGTACACCACCTGGCGTCTGTGGTCTCTCCTGCCTGCAGCACAATGTCCTCCAAAGGCCAGTCCTTATGGATCAGGTAGACCTTCAGCACAGACTGTTCAAACCATACTGTGGCGATCTCCTCCAGGTCTTCTTCTGTAACCGGGATACCGGTCTCTTCAAACAACTCCCGTACCATGGATTCTTCCGCCGTTTCCCCGAACCGGGAGGCCCCGCCGCTGTTTTCCCAGTAGCCGGGCCAGGCTTCCTTCTCGGGAGCCCGGAGGGTCATGAGGATCCTTCCCCTGGAATCGATGACAAAGGCGGCCACCGCCATGGCCCAGGTACCCTCCGGGATCTCTGTGCCCCCCTCCTCCGCCGGTCTGCGGGTCCCGTAGATTTCCGTAAGCCGGAGAGGAAGCCCCTTTTCATCTTTTCTGTACAATGACAGCCGTTCCATAAATCCCTCCGAATATACACAGAAGACGCGGACCAAAGGATCTGCGTCATTCTGTAAAATTAAATATTCTTCTGTAAGGCGGTCTCTCCTCTTGGGAAAGGTTCTCCGCCTGCAGCCTTTTTTATAAGGATGCCATAAAATCCTCATTGATTTTGCGGATCATGGCGCAGACCAGCTGCACAGTCTGCTCAAAGTCCTGTATCGCGCAGAAGGTGTGGTGGGAATGGGTATAGCGCACAGGCACGCTGAGTACCACGCAGGGCACCGCGCCGATGGCATCGTGAATGAGCCCCCCGTTGGTTCCGCCGCCGCTTCTGACAGCCCGCTGCAGGGGAATACCGATCTCCCCGGCCGTGTCAATGGCCATGCGGGCCATGCGGGCATTGGCGATCATGTTCACATCCATGTGCCGCATCATGGGACCTCTCTTCAGACCGGTCTGGATGCGGTATTCTGGCATAAAGGAGTCATCTGCCGGTGCCCCCTCCAGGACGATGCTGATATCCGGACAGACTTCATGGACCGTGGCTCTGGCGCCCCGGCCTCCCACCTCTTCCTGGGTGGTGAGGGTCCCGATGACATCCACTCCCAGCTCTTCCCCGGCCAGACGCTTCAGCACCTCCAGCACCACAGCGCAGCCGATGCGGCAGTCAAAGGCCTTACCCATGAGGACGCCGCTTTCTGCATTGACCTCCATATCCACTGCGGGTACCACCGGGTCCCCCACCTCAATTCCGAAAATGTCTCTCACCTCCTCGGCACAGGTGGCTCCCACGTCGATGACCATGTTGGTGATAGAGAGCTCCTTCGTCCCCATCTCCTTCTGGTAGTGGACAGGCACGGAGGCCACGATGCCGGTAATCAGCTTTCCGAAGCGGTTGCGGATCCATACCCGATGGGCAGGAACCGTGCTGGGGTCCCAGTGACCTAATGACAGAAAGTCCAGCATGCCGTTGGGGCGGATGGCCTGAATCATGAAGGCTACTTCATCGGAGTGAGCGTCCAGCATGAGCACCGGCTTATCCCCTTGGGTGCTGTTTCCCTTTCTGAAGAGCATAAGATTGTGCATGGGGTCCTCCGCAGAGTATTCCACGAAGGGATCAGCCCATTTCCGGGCCACTTCTGCCACCTCCTCCTCGAAGCCGGGGGCGCCGAAGGCGTTGGAAAGATCTTTGATCATCTGCAGAGTGGTATTATCCATGTCCATTGTGGGCTCCTTCCTGTATGATGGCAGATCAGACTTTCAGATCTGATTTGCCATTCGTATCTAAATAGCTTTTTATCCGCAGCTATCTGTCCCTGATTGACTGCAGTAACTGATTGGCTGTGGTATCTGGCCGGTGGCATTAGCTGTTTACTTACAGTGTCAGATTGGGATAGGCATTCAGATCCAGAGGACTGGACTGACCTTTCTCATATTCATAGTAGGCTGCGCAGCCGATCATGGCCGCGTTGTCAGTGCAGAGGATGATCTCCGGCCGGCAGAAGTCCATGCCCGCCTCCCGGCAGGCCTTCTCCAGGGATTCCCGGAGGGCTTTATTGGCGGAAACTCCTCCGGCCATGGCGACCCGCTTGACCTTGTAGTCCCGGGCAGCCTGCATAACCTTGGCAGTCAACACCTCCACCACCGCTGCCTGGAAGGAGGCGGCTACATCGCTTTGATTCACAGGAAGCCCCATCATCTGCTGCTGATTCAGGTAATTCAGCACGGCGGATTTCAATCCGCTGAAGCTGAAATTGTAACCCTCCTCCTCCAGACAGGGTCGGGGAAAATGAATGGCCTCCGAATCTCCCTGCTCTGCAGCCTTCTGTATCTTGGGACCTCCGGGATATCCCAGTCCAATGGCCCGGGCCACCTTGTCAAAGGCTTCTCCCGCAGCATCGTCTCTGGTCTTTCCCAGAATGCGGTAATTGGCATAGTCATCCACCATAATGATGTGGGTGTGACCGCCGGAAACCACCAGGCACAGGAAGGGAGGCTCCCATTCCTTATTGGTAATGTAATTGGCGGCAATATGACCCTTCAGATGGTGGACCCCCAGCAAGGGCTTATGGGCAGCATAGGCCAATCCCTTGGCTTCGGACAGTCCCACCAGCAGCGCTCCCACCAGCCCGGGGCCGTAGGTGACAGCCACCGCATCGATCTCCTCCATGGTCAGCCCCGCATCCTCCAGAGCCTGGAGGATCACCCCGTCTGCCGCTTCAATATGCTTTCGGGAGGCGATCTCCGGCACCACGCCCCCATATATCTTGTGGATAGGCACCTGGGAGGAGATCACGTTGGAAAGGACCTCCCGGCCCCCTCGGATCACCGCTGCGGCAGTCTCGTCGCAGGAGGATTCGATGGCCAGGATGGTTTCATATCGCTCCATGTTAATCCTCGTATTTGAATTCTCTGATCATTCTGTCCTTGCCCAGATGAGTATTGGGGAAGATGGCTCTGGCCACCTCCAGATACTCTTCCGGATCCGGCATGGCAGGAGAATAATGGGTGAGCCACAGCTCCTTCACCCCTGCTCTGGCTGCCATGGTGGCTGCCTCCTGAAAGGACATATGATGCTTTTCTTCAGTTTTTTCCTGTTTTTCCGGATCTCCGTACATGCCTTCACAGATGAACAGGTCCGATCCCTCTGCCAGGCGGCAGATGGCTTTGGTGGGTCGGGAGTCTGTGCTGTAGGTGATCTTCATCCCCTTGCGCTCCTCCGCCAGCACCATATCCGGTGTGTAGAGGGTCCCGTCTTCTCCCACAGCCTCTTCCCCCTGCTGCAGTACACGCCACAGCTTCAGAGGAATTCCCGCTGCCTTAGCTCTCTCCGGGTCAAACCGGGGTCGCCGCTTGATAGCCACGCTGTAGCCCACACAGGGCATTCCCCCGTGGCTGCACTTTCCGGGGGTCACAAACATATCGCCGATGCAGATCTCCCTCTGCTCTTCGATTTCTTCCTTTGTCAGCTCCCGGCCCAGCACCTGAAAGGGCAGTTTGCCGGTAATACGCAGCAGCCCCTCCACCACCACCCGCAGCCCCTGAGGGCCCATGAGGGTGATGGGCTCCTCCCGGCCGCTGTTTCCGATGGTCAGAAGCAGCCCGGGCAGACCGGCAATATGGTCTGCATGGTAATGGGTGAATAGAATGGTGTCGATATCTTTAAAGCTCCATCCCGTGCGGCACAGAGTGATCTGTGTCCCCTCGCCGGTATCGATGAGGACGGAGTGTCCGCCGTACCGGATGAGGCAGGAGGTCAGATACCGGCCGGGAAGGGGGCGCATACCCCCTGTTCCCAGCAAGCAAACATCAAACATAGTATTATCTCTGCTCGGCTCCCAGACGGAATTTCAGGTTGCCTACGATCTTCTTCATGAAACGGGTAATGTCCTCGGGAGTGATGGCCTTCTCCTCGGGAGTGAAGGTGATCTTGAAAGCCATGGACTTCTTGCCGGCTCCGATCTGTTCACTGCGGTATATATCAAACAGGTCCACCTTGGAGACCTTGTCGCAGCCCTTCATGATCTCATTAACCACAGCGCCGCACTCTGTCTCTTCAGACACCACCACGGCCAGGTCTCGGTCTACATTTCCGAACTCACTGATGGGCTTGTATCGAAATCTCTCGGGCATATGAGCGCACATCCCGGCGAAGTCGATCTCTCCCAGGAAGATCTTGTAGTTCTCTTTTCCGTCTCTGGGCAGGGGCAGCTCTGCTGTCACAGCATTTGCCAGCTTACCGAACTGTCCGATGCGCTCTCCGTCTGCCAGAATGTAAGCGGCAATGCCGGGATGCAGATATGAAACATCGGTGCAGCGCTCGTATTCGATGCTGAGGCCGAAGACTTCTGCCAGCTCCTCCACAGCTCCCTTCATGGTGAAGAAATCTTCTTCCTCACCGAATCCGGCAAACCCCAGATGCAGCACTTCCTCGGGAAGATTTTTGGTGTAGTCTCCCACGGGAATGTAAACATTGGAGATCTCGAAAATGCGTCCTGCGGCGTTGCCCTTCTTCAGGTTCTCCACCACCACATTCAGCATGGAGGGAGCCAGGGTGCGGCGCATGATGGACAGCTTCTCGGTGATGGGATTGATCAGGCGGATCACCTGTCTCTCAAGAGCATCCTCAGGAAGATGCAGGGCGTCCAGATCGGCAGGAGAATAGAAGGCAAAGGTGGAAACCTCATAGAAGCCCTGAGCGCAAAGTGTCTTCTTCAGATGGCTGCGGGTCTTCTGCTGGGGATTCAATCCTCCGGTGGTGACGGTGGCTTCCTGCAGGAAGGTGGGCTTGATGTGGTCATAGCCGTATTCTCGGATGACCTCCTCGGCCAGATCCGGCTCACCAACTTCAATGTCCTCTCTGTAGCGGGGAGCCGTGACTTCCATCACATCCCCTTCGGCTTTCACTTCAAAATAAAGGCTCTTCAGAATATCCAGCACGTCCTGGCGGGGCACTTCAATGCCCAGGATCCGGTTGATACCGGAGAAGGCAGCTGTGAATTGCTTGCCTTCCTTAGGCTCCCCGGCGTCACAGTCGAAGGCGCTGGCGGTGATCTCACCGCAGCCCAGCTCCTGGATCAGGTGCAGAGCCCGGGCCATACCCATCTCTACGGTGTACTCGGACACGCCCTTCTCATAGTGGCTGGCAGCGTCGGTGCGCTGACCCAGGCTCTTGGAGGTCTTGCGGACGTTGTCCCGGGCGAACTTAGCGGACTCGAAAAGCAGCTGTGTGGTCTCGGGAGTGATCTCGGAATTCAGCCCGCCCATGATGCCGGCCAGTGCCACAGGCTTGGAACCGTCGCAGATGACAAGGTTCTCCGGATTCAGAGTGAATTCCTTCTCATCCAGGGTCTGAATGGTCTCACCCCTGGCTGCCCGGCGGACGATGATCTGGTTGGATTCCAGGGTCTCCATGTCAAAGGCATGCATGGGCTGGCCCAGTTCCAGCATCACGAAGTTGGTGATGTCCACCACATTGCTGATGGAACGCAGTCCGCACAGAGCCAGATAGCGCTTCATCCAGGCAGGGCTCTCCCCGGGGGTGATATTTCTCACCCCGTGACCCAGATAGCGGGGGCACAGGTCGGGTGCTTCCACGGTAATGTTCAGACCTTCAAAGATGTAATCCGACTGGGTGTAGTCCAGAGCAGGCATCTTCACAGGCTTCTTCAAAATGGCAGCCACCTCACGGGCAATGCCGAAAATAGACTGGCAGTCGCTGCGGTTGGCAGTAAGAGAGATGTCGAAGATCTCTTCATCCAGACCGGTGAGCTTCTTTACATCCTCTCCGGGAACGGCATCCTCCGGCAGTACCAACAGCCCGAAGTAATCGGAACCGGGATACAGATCCTCCGTCAGGCCCAGCTCCGTGCCGGAGCACAGCATACCGTTGGACTCGTAGCCACGCATCTTTCCCTTCTTAATGGTGGCTACACCTTCAACGGTCTTGTGATCCTTACCCGTTGCCAGCACAGTGGCTCCCGGCAGGGCTGCGGGATATTTGCCGCCGGCCTGCACATTGTCGGCGCCGCAGCAGATCTGCAGCAGCTCGGGGCCGCCCACATTGACCTTGCATACGTGGAGGTGGGTGTCGGGAATAGCTTCGCATTCCACCACCTCACCTACCACCACGGAACTGATGTCCTTGCCGATCTGGTACCGCTCCTCCACCTCAAATCCCGCATCGAAGAGTTTATCCTCCAGCTCCTGAGGGGTAACATCCACATCGACATAATATTTCAACAAACTATATGGAACAAGCATAGTGATTCTCCTTAATTAGCATCGACATATGAAACCTTCGAGTATTTGTGAAGCTCTGCTTCGCAAATACAGGGGGGCCATCAAGAAATTCTTTCTAACAAGAGGATTTAATTGGCCCCCTTGAATTGATTGAGAAAACGCAGGTCGTTCTCGAAGAGAAGGCCCATATTATTGATGCCGTATTTCAGCATGGCAATGCGCTCAATGCCGATACCGAAAGCAAAACCGGAATAGACCTGAGGATCGATGCCGCAGTTCTCCAGCACAGAGTGGTGGACCACACCGGCGCCCAGCACCTCGATCCAGCCGGTGTGCTTGCACAGGGGGCAGCCCTTGCCGCCGCACTTGAAGCAGCTCACATCCACCTCAACGGAAGGCTCCGTGAAGGGGAAGTAGCTGGGGCGAAGCCGGGTCTTTACATCGCCGTCGAAGATCTGCTGGGCGAACTTTTCCAGCATGCCCTGCAAGTCGCAGAGGGTAATGTTCTTGTCCACCACCAAGCCCTCCATCTGATGGAACATGGGAGAGTGGGTAGCGTCATAATCGGAGCGGAATACACGGCCGGGCACCAGCACCTTGATGGGAGGCTTCTTCATGTCCATGACACGGATCTGTCCCCCGGAGGTCTGGGTGCGCAGGATGATGTCCTCTCCCACGTAGAAGGTGTCCTGCATGTCTCTGGCAGGATGGTTCTTGGGAATATTCAGACGGGTGAAATTGTGATCATCGTCTTCGATCTCGGGGCCTTCAAAAACCTCAAAGCCCATGCCGGCGAAGATGTCCACGATCTCCTGCTTGATCAGGGTGATGGGGTGGAGCGCTCCGCTCTCTCTGCGCTTGGCGGGCATGGTGATGTCCACCTGCTCGGACTTGTTCCGTTTCTCCAGTTCTTTCGCTTCCACGGTCTCCCGAAGCTGCTGATACTGCTCCTCCACCTGGACCTTAAACTGGTTGATGACCTTTCCCACCGCGGGGCGGTCTTCCTTGGCCACATCCCGCAGACCCTTCATGAGATCTGCGATGCTGCCGTTCTTGCTCAGATGCTTCTGCCAGAAAGCTGCCAGATCCTCTTTACCTGCGATCTGGGCGATCTCCCCGGCCATTTGCTCTCGAAGGGCTTTAATCTTTTCTTCCATATTTCACCTCTGCTTCACTTCCTTTTGTCACGACTCTCCGGAGTATTCTTCCCCGGTCCATTACAGATGGAGTCTGACAAACTTTTTCTTACCTCTCTGAATGACCAGTCCTTCACCCTCGAAGTCGGCCTTTGCCTTCTTGACGCCGATGCCGGAGACCTTTTCTCCTGCCAGGATGACGCCGCCCTGTTCCACATTGCGGCGGCCCTCGCTGCGGGTGGCTGCCAGACCGGCCTTCTGGAGCATGGTGATGATGTCCATCTCTCCGTCAGTAAAATCTGCGTCTGTCAGGGTGACTTCAGGCATGTTGGAAAGGTCGCTGCCGCCGCCGAACAGTGCCCGGGCAGCTTCCTGGGCCTTCTTGGCCTCTTCCTCTCCGTGGACCATCTTCGTCAGCTCATAGCCCAGAATCTCCTTGGCCTCGTTGAGCTTGCTTCCTTCCCAGGAAGCCATCTCCTCAATCTGCTCCATGGGCAGGAAGGTCAGCAGGCGAATGCACTTCATGACGTCTGCATCGCCCACATTTCTCCAGTATTGGTAGAACTCAAAGGGAGAGGTCTTGTTGGGATCCAGCCAGACAGCGTTGCCGGCGGTCTTGCCCATCTTCTTGCCCTGAGAGTCCGTCAGCAGGGTGATGGTCATGGCGTGAGCATCCTGACCCAGCTTGCGGCGGATAAGCTCCGTGCCGCCCAGCATGTTGGACCACTGGTCGTCACCGCCGAACTGCATGTTGCAGCCGTAGTGCTGGAACAGGTAGTAGAAGTCGTAGGACTGCATGATCATGTAGTTGAACTCCAGGAAGGACAGGCCCTTCTCCATGCGCTGCTTGTAGCACTCGGCCCGAAGCATGTTATTCACTGAGAAGCAGGCGCCTACTTCACGGAGCAGGTCCACATAATTCAGGTTCAGGAGCCAATCGGCGTTGTTCACCATAAGGGCCTTGCCCTCTCCGAACTCGATGAACCGCTCCATCTGGCGCTTGAAGCACTCGGCGTTGTGGTTAATGTCCTCCCGGGTCAGCATCTTGCGCATATCGGTACGGCCGGAGGGGTCGCCGATCATGGTGGTGCCGCCGCCGATGAGGGCCACCGGCTTGTTGCCCGCCATCTGCAGACGCTTCATAAGGGTCAGGGCCATAAAGTGGCCTGCGGTCAGGGAGTCGGCGGTGCAGTCAAAGCCGATGTAAAAGGTGGCCTTTCCTGCGTCGATCATCTTGCAGATCTCTTCTTCGTTGGTCCACTGAGCAATGAGTCCTCTTGCTCTCAGTTCTTCAGATAAAGTCATAGTTTCCTCCACTCCGGGCGCCCGGCTTCAAAGGGAAGCTGCTCCGCCCGGTCATAATAAAACAGCCCGCCCCTACGATGTATAAGGACGGGCATCATGCCGTGTTACCACCTTACTTCACACCTTGCTCACGCAAGATGCCTTATGACGTTCAGGCACCGCAGGTGCCGGTTCCGAAACGTCCGCCATTTGTACGGAAGGGATCTCCGTCGCAGCCTACTCCCACGGGGTTTCGGTGCGCAGCTCCGGGACGTATTCACAGCAGCCTTTGCCTGCGCCTCTCACCATCCGGCAGCTCTCTGTAGGCAGTACCACTGCTACTCTTTCCCATCATTGCTTTTTTTGCAGATAGGGAATATTATACAGACACAAGTGCCTAAAGTCAACGAAAGAAGGGGAAATCCCCCCCGCTGCAGGGGCACAAACGAACCCTTCACCATTCCAAAGGAGCCTGCTATGAAAATCGCTTTTGCCGGCCTTCGGCACTCACATATTTTCCTTATGTATCAGGACGCACTGGCAAACCCGGACCTGGAGGTGCTGGGAGCCTGGGACGATCTGCCCGAGGCCCGTCAGGAGGCTGAAGCTGCCGGCTTGAAGGTGTGCTTTGACACCTACGAGGAGCTATTGGCCGCCCCCGGTCTGGAGATCGTGGCCTTCGGCGGATGCTATGGGGACCGGGGTCCTCTGATCATCAAGGCCCTGGAGGCGGGCAAACATGTCATGGCAGACAAGCCCGTGTGCACCTCTCTGGACCATCTGGACCGCATCGAAGCTCTGGCAAAAGCCAATAACCTGAAGGTAGGCTGTGCTCTCACCCTGCGCTACGAAGCCACCACTGTGGCAGCCAAGGATCTCATTGACCGGGGCGCCCTGGGAGAGATCCAGTCTGTTTACATGGGAGGTCAGCACCCCTACCGGGCTGTGGGAAGACCCAAATGGTACTACGACCCTGCCAAGCACGGCGGCACCATCAACGACATCGGCATCCACAGCATCGACCTGGCCCGGTTCCTTACCGGTCACGGTCTGAAGGATATCCTGGGGGCCCGCTGCTGGTGCACCCGCCCCGAGGTGGCCCCAACCTTCAAAGAGAGCGGTCAGTTCATGGTCACCCTGGAGAACGGCGCCGGTATGCTCTGCGACGTGTCCTACCACATCCCCGACAGCTTCGGCTTCAAGTTCCCCCTGTACTGGCGCATCAGTGTCTGGGGCGTCAAGGGCATGCTGGAATATACCTACAATTCCGGCCACGTTACCTTCTATGAAAACGGCAAGACGGAGCCTCAGAGCATTCCCGGCATCCCGCCTGCCTCCGATTATTTCAGTGATTTTGTGAAAGACGTCCGGGGCCTTCCCACTCCCCTGAATACCGCTGAGGTCCTGCAAACCCAGCGGGAGATCCTCACCCTCCAGGCCCGGGCAGACGGCAGCCTTTGATGCTTACCTATACCAGACTCAGCGATTATCTGCAGCAGGCTTTCCACCTGTCTCCCGGGGAGAAGATCTACAAGCTGGCCCTTTCCGCCGGCTGCACCTGCCCAAACCGGGACGGCACCCTGGACACCCGGGGCTGCATCTTCTGCTCTGCCGGGGGATCCGGTGAGTTTGCCCAGTCCCCCCTGTGCTCCATAGAAGAGCAGATCGAGGCAGGCAAAGCCCTCCTCCGGTCCAAAGCCCCCAGGGCCCGCTACATCGCCTATTTCCAATCCTTTACCAATACCTATGTTTCCCCCAAGGCTCTGTCTCCGGGGGAGACAGCTGCGGAGCACCTTCGTCCTCTCTTCACCGAAGCCATCCAACACCCGGAGGTGGCTGCCTTGTCCATCGCCACCCGCCCGGACTGTCTGGACCGGGAGATGCTGGATCTTCTGGAGGATCTGAACCAGATCAAGCCTGTGTGGGTGGAGTTAGGTCTCCAGACCATCCACCCCCGCACCGCCGAGTATATCCGCCGGGGCTACCCCCCGGAGGTCTTTGATGAGGCTGTCAGGAACCTGAAAGCCCGGAACCTGTCTGTCATTGTCCATCTGATCCTGGGGCTTCCCGGGGAAACCATCGAAGACATGGCCGCCTCCGCCAAATATGTTTCCGATCTGCTGATAAATGAAAAAAAGCTATGCTCTTTGCATAGCCTATCTTCAACTGATTCCCTGTCTGCAATGCCTGCCGACGGGCAGAAGTCTGCCTTATCCGAACCGGTTTCATCCACAGACGGGCAGACCATTCCGTCCGCCGATGGCATCAAGCTGCAGCTGCTGCATGTGCTCAAAGACACCGACCTGGCTGCCGATCATGACGCCGGCTTCTTCCGGACCCTCTCCATGGAGGAATACTTCCTCGCTTTGGAGGCCTGTCTGAAGGAGATCGACCCATCCCTCATCCTGCACCGGGTCACCGGAGACGGAGCCAAGAAGGATCTGATAGCTCCTCTCTGGTCGGCCGACAAGAAGAGAGTCCTTAACGCCTGGACCGCCTATTGCAAGGAACACTGACTCACAGATCCTCTTCTTTCAGATACCCACCCAGAATCATGCTGCGGGCCTGACCCACCGTAAAGGGCAAAGTCTTCTCCCCGGAATTCCCGTGGGCCTTGATAACGATCTTTTTAACCCCCAGCAAGACCGCTCCTGCCATGGAGCCGGCATCCAGAGTATGCAGCATCTCTCCCAGGGTCTGTTTCATAAATGTCATATCCGTTCCCTCCGGAGCATACTTTTTCATGAGACCTGCCATGCGGGTCATCACGGACATGGCAGTACCTTCAATGCTTTTCAGCAGTAAATTTCCGTCAAAGCCATCACACACGATGACCCGGGCCCGGCCACTGAGCGCCTCAGATGCTTCCACATTCCCGATAAAGTTCAGCCCGCTGTCCTTCAGAAGCGCATGAGTCTCCTTGACCAGGGTGTTTCCCTTTTTCTCTTCAACCCCCACGCTGAGAAGACCTACAGCGGGAGCCTCTTCCCCGTATACGCTGGACATGTAGCGGCTTCCGTACCGGGCAAACTCCACCAGGTGTTCAGGCTTACAGTCCATGTTTGCACCGCTGTCACAGACACACATCATTTTTCCGTTGTCACAGGGCAGAAGGGGCGCCAGCCCGGGGCGGGCCACGCCCTTACATCTGCCAATCAAAAGAATGCTTCCCACCAGGACTGCGCCGGTAGATCCGGCGGATATGAGGGCCTTGCAATCCGGATCTGTCTTCATGCGCTTAAGGGCTACTGCCAGGGAGGAATTCGGTTTTCGGCGAATGGCCTCCACCGGAGATTCCTCATTGGTGATGATGTCCGGTGCGTCCATGATCTCCAGCCTGTCCCGGTCAAAGGTCAGATCACCCAGATAGTCCCGGATGAGGGATGCAGGGCCGCAGGCCACCACTTCTATGTCCTCATAAGTATGGAGGGCGGCGGGAATGCCCCGGGTGAAGCCCCGGGGATCGTCGCACCCAAAGCAATCGATCACGATCTTCATATTTCTGCTCTCATTCTCTCTGCTTATACAGTTCTATATTCAGTATCTCGTTCAAAGGATTTTATAAGGTTTCTCCGATGGTCTTTACATAGGCTCTGCGGCGCTTGTGCTCCACCTGCTTGAAGCGCTTCCACATATTGCGGATGGCCATGTTGTCCTCCAGGTTCAGGTTGGTCTCCGCATGGTCGATGCCATCCTCCGCCAACATGTCCATGAGGCCGGCGCAGATGACGGCGGGAATGCCCTTGTTCTTATACTCCTCCGCCACGGCGATGAGCCCAAGGTCGATGATCTCCGGCTTTTTGATGGCTTTCAGGACCCGCACCAGAGCTCCGGGAGTCAGATGGCCGGAGGATTTCCGAAGAGCCGAGGCTATGTTGGGGAAGCACAGTCCCAGACAGACCACTCTTTCGTTCTTATCCAGGATGACCACCACATGATCCAGATCGATGATCAGGTTGAAGTTGGCGATGAGAGTCTGCTTCATGCTGTCTGTGAAGGGCACGGTGCCGTAAAGCCCCTCGTAGGCTGTGTCCAGAAGGTCAAAGAAATCGTCTTTATATTTTGCCAGAAAGTCCTTTACATTTTTGGCAGTGCCGATGTGCAGCTCATACTTTTTCAGCATGAGCTCCGCCATCTTATGAAGGCGTTCATCCTTCTTTTCCGGCAGGTACAGCTTGCTCTCCACCCAGTCTACTTCCTTTTGAAAGCCCCAGCCCTCCACCAGGGTCCGGTAATAGGGCGCATGGTACTGCTCCTCAAAGGTGGACATTTGGTCGAAGCCCTCAATGAGAAGGCCCTCCCGTTCCAGATCGGAAAATCCCAGAGGACCGCAGATGGTGTCCATACCCTTGCCGGCAGCCCATTTTTCCACAGCGCCGAAGAGGGCGTTGGCCACCTCCTGGTCGTTGATGGCATCAAACCGGTCAAAGCGCACCCGCTTCTCCCCGTTTTTCTCATTGGCAGCCTTCTGCAGGATCCCCGCAATGCGCCCCGCCATGACCCCGTCCTTATAGGCATTGAAATATACCGCCTCGCAGGTATCGTAATAAGAATAATCCTTTCGGAAGATCTTTACCTCATCCATATACAGAGGCGGGGCAAAATAAGGATTATCCTTATACATCTTCAGCGGGAAATTCAGAAATTCCTTCTGCTGCTTTTTGGTCTTTACTTCCTGTATGCTGATCATGACGTAGTTCCCTTCAAATATTGCATAATTCGGTGACGTTCGCTGTAATCCTTCCGAAGCCGACCGCCTCGACCGCCTCTCCTGTATCGGCTTCTGTGTCGGGGAGTGACAGCTTGACTAAATCTCCTGCAGGCAGGCTTCAGTTACGGAGTACAATTGACTATCTGTGTACTGCGTGGAAGCATATCCCCATGGTGTCGGGGCCGCAGTGGCTGCCGGCGGTGGGGTTCACATCAGCCAGCTCGATGGGCAGATCCGGGCCCAGCCGCCGGGTCAGCTCCTCCACCAGCTGGTCTATGATCTCCTGATTATCCGCGGCGCCGATGAGGATGCGGTGATCCCGGATGTTGTCTCCCAACTCCTCCACTCGGCTCACCAGATGATCGATGGCTTTCCGGCGACCCTTTTCTTTGCCTATGGAGACCATTTTCCCTTCCTGATCCATGTAAATGATGGGGCGGATCCCCAACAGGGTTCCCATGGTAGCGCTGAGACCGCTGACTCTTCCGCTGTGATGGAAGAATTTCAGATCATCCGCAAAGAAATATACCGCAAAGCGGTCCACCTCCTCCTCGGCCCAGACCAAAATGTCCTGAGGGGTCCTTCCTGCCAGATACATATCTCCCACTTCTTTGACAATGTTCAGGCTCACCAGGGAGATACCCTTTGTATCCACCGTGTAGAAGCTTCTCTCCGGATATTCCTCCTTCAGCCTTGCCACAGCCCGGTCCATGTTCTCAAAGGTGGCAGACATGGCCCGGGAGAAGTGGACATACAGAATATCCTTCCCTTCGGCAAAGAAAGGCTCAAAGTACTGAATATACTGTTCCTCGCTGATGGCGCTGGTATTGGGCAGGGCTCCATCTCTGAGCTGCTGATAAAAAGCATGAGGATCAAACTCATCAAAGTCCACATAGGGATAGGTGGTCCTCCCGTCGATGGAATAGGGCATGGAGATCAGATGATATCCGTATTTCTCCGCCTCCTTAGGCGTCATATCCGTATCTGTATCGGTGAAGATGACATACATAAGTGTTTCCTCCTTGATTCATAAAGGGTACGATCCAATTTTTCTTTTCTGTCGTTTTCTGTTTGCTGCGTATCTGTCTGCGACTTTTAGGGCAACACGTTTTCCTCAATCTCTTCATTCTAAGATGAGAAGATAATTATAAATGGGCTGATCTCCTTTTACGGAGATCACTTCTGCGCGGCGGAAGCTGTCCTTCAGTGCTGCTTCTGCCTGCCGGTCCATCTCCGGAGTGGTGTCTTTACCGCAAAAGAGCAAGACAATGTCATAGTCACCGGCGTCGATCTGATCTGCTAAAGCCAGAAGCGCCTGCACCGGATCAGGCTCATCTACATAGATCCGGTCTCCTACGAAGCCGATGTAATCACCTTTTTTCACAGGGACCCCGTCAACATAAGTGTCTCTGGAGGCCGGAGACACAGCCGCGGTGACTACACCCTCCATGATCTCGGAGAGTTCCTCCTGCAGGGCGTCTGCATCGGTAAAATCCGTATCCAGCATGGAGATAGCAGCATATCCCTGGCCGATGTCCCGGCTGGGGATCACCAATACCCGAACATCCGGGCATAGCTCCGCAGCCTGCCGGGCGGTGAGAAGAATATTGCTGTTGTTGGGAAATACCAGAACAGTCTCGGCATTAATGGAGCGAATAGCCTTCACCAGATCCAGGGCGGAGGGGTTCATGCTCTGCCCCCCGTCCACCACACAGTCGCAGCCCAGTTCGGAGAAAGTCCGGCGAAGGCCTTCCCCCGCGGCCACAGCCACGATGCCGCAGGTCTTCCGATGCTTCATAGAGGAAAGATCCAACGGATTATCAAGAGTGTTATCTCTGTTTTGAGGGAGATTACTCTCATCAAGCAGATTATCAATGGCAGCCTCGCCGGCATTCATGGTTACACTCTCATGAAATCTATTCTCAATGGTGACCTCGCTGTTTTGCAAGGTCATGTTTTCGATCTTCAAAGTCAGGAACTCGCCATATGTCTGAAAATAGTTCAGCACCTCTCCCGGAGTCTTTGTGTGCACATGGACCTTCAGGATGCTGCCATCCCGGAATGCCACCACGGAATCTCCGATACGGTTCAGATAATCGGTGATCTCCTGCATATCCGGCTGATGCTTCTCCACCTTCACCCGCTGGAAACGCAGAAGAAATTCCGTGCAGTAGCCATAGATGAGTTCGCTGTCCTCTGTGAAGAGATTGAAGTCCGTTGGCTTCCTGCCTGCAGCTGTTTCCTTCCCGTTTTCTTTATCCATTTGATTCAGCAGGGCGCTGCGCATGCCTTCGGCAATGTACACCAGTCCGGCGCCGCCGCTGTCTACCACACCGGCAGCCTTCAGGACCTCCAGCCGTTCAGGGGTCCTCTCCAGAGAAGCCCGCATTTCCCGAATCAGATCGTCAAAATAGGCTTCAAGGGAACTGTCCTCCCGGATCCGTTCATTGGCGTAGCTCACTGCTTCCCGCCACACCGTAAGAATGGTCCCCTCCACCGGCTTGGATACAGCCTGGTAGGATTCCTCCACTCCGGAGCGCATGGCGCTGCCAAACTCCGTCACCGGCACCTGACTGCTCCCCTCCACTCCTTTGGATATGCCTGCAAAGATGCGGGAGAGGATCACTCCGGAATTCCCCCGGGCACCCAGGAGCATGCCGCGGGAGATGCCGGAGGCCGCCTGATCCAGTGACCCGAAGTCACTGCCGGCGGAAGTACCCGAATCAATGGTCATAAACATGTTGTCACCTGTATCACCGTCGGGGACGGGAAAGACGTTCAGGTCATTTACGATCTTTCGATTCGCTCCCAGATTTCTTGCGCCTCCCCGAACCATGGCCGCAAACAAAGGGCCATCCACTGTATATGTGCTCATTGGCATCCACCTTTGAAAAGATTTATTGGATTATTGTGACTCTGTGTTGTAAAATTTTATTAAGGGTTACCTCGTAACATAGCTGCCGGACGAAACCTGTCAGATCATCCGGTCAATTACTCCGAGCCGCTGCGTTATCAAGAACCCGACATTTCACGACACAAATTCGGTATCACGGGTATTATACCACATGTTTTGCATTTTTTGTGGTATAATATACAGGTGTCCGAAATTTAAGAGGTTCTTAAGACCCGAAAGGAGGTTGTCCATGGCCATTGTTAAAACTGACCGTCGCTCTATTCGCACCAGAAAGGCCATTCGCAATGCATTTGCCCAGCTTTTCAGCGAGAAGGGCTTTGCTGCTTTCACCATCAGCGATCTGACCGAGCGAGCCAACATCAATCGGAAGACCTTTTATAACTATTATCCTTCCCTGAAGGTTCTGGCCGAAGAGATCACCTCCGAGATCACCGAAGGCTTTGTTTCTTTGCTTTCAGAGATCGATTTTGATAAGCCAAGGCCGGATTTCAAGGCTTTTGCCACCAAGCTGACCACCTATCTCCATGAGGAATCCGAACTATTCAAGAATCTGTTCTCCTCTGAACACCATCTGTCTTTCATGAACAGACTCACCCCCTCCCTGAAAGCCAGAGCTAAAGCCCTCCTGATGCCTCGCACCGATGCTCAGGAGGATGATATCGATTATGCCATCGACTACTCCATCACAGGTTTTATCGCAGTTTTACAAAGTTGGCTGAAAAGCGAGCATAAAAAAAGCCCCGCCGAGATCGCAGCCATCCTGGAGGGCATGCTGAACGGGGGATTTGCTTCCTTAATGCATAAAAATTGAACCCGGAGCCTTCTCCCTAAAAAGACCAAAAAACACAATTCTCTCCCCGAACAAGCTCGTCAGCCGCAAGGCGCCTTATCGCAAAAAAGGCACTGCAGGATCAGAAGTTCTGATCTGCAGTGCCTTTTTCAGTATCTTTATTTACCGGCTTCGCCCGGGATTAGTCGATGGCTACCTCTCTATGCGCTTCAGCGCTGCGGTAGATGGCATCCAGCATTTTCTGGATGGTCACCGCATCCTCGATGGGGGAGATGGGAGTCTTGTCATTGTTTACGCAGTCCAAGAAGTGAGCGATCTCATTCTCAAACATGTTGGTCTTCGTGACCTCGGGCTCGTAATCATCCAGATAGCCCTCTTCATTCTCTCCATAGATGTGCAGAGGCTCGAAGGTGCATCCTGCCTTAGTGCCGAAGATCTGGGTGGTCGCCTGACCGTTGGCATTCTGCGCCCAGGCAATCTCAGCAATCATGGTCTTTCCCCCTTCAAACCGGAAGAACACATTTGCAGAGTCCTCGGTGTCAAATACGCCACGGCCCTTCTCAAAGGGTTCCCAGCGGTGAATGCCCTTGGTGGTCCAGTTACCGATGCGGTAAGAAGTTTCAGCAGAGCAGGTAACCGGAGTGGGACGTCCCATCAGATACCAGGTACGGTCGATGGCATGAACGCCAATGTCCAGCACAGGACCGCCGCCTGCCAGTTCCTTATCCGTAAACCAGCCACCGGGGGTTCCTCTGCGACGGGTGTACAGTGTCTTTGCGGCATATACATCACCGAAAACGCCCTGTTCCTTAAGCTCCATGTACTTTTGCTGCTCGTCGCCATATCTGGTGACCACAGCCAGCATAAATTTAACCCCTGCTTCCTTCACAGCCTTCTCAATGGCAAGACCCTGCTCCAGATTTGCAGCCAGGGGCTTCTCGCACAGAATGTTCTTTCCTGCCTTTGCCGCAGCGATGCATACCGGAGCATGCTGCCCTGTATAGGTGCAGACATCGATATAGTCCACGTCCACATTTGCCATAAGCTCTTCCACAGTTGTGAAATAGTGGGGAATGCCGAACTTCTCAGCTGCGTCTTTGGCCCGTTCCACCACCAGATCGGCGATGGCGACCACTTCTACGCGGTCCGTAAGATTCTGGTAAGCGGGAAGGTGAGCGGAAGTGCAGATATTTCCTGCACCGATGATGCCGACTCTTAGTTTCTTTGCCATGATAAGGTGTCCCTTTCTGAATATAGGAAATTGGTCAAAGGGGGCTTATTAAAAGCCTCTTAATAAGGCAGATTCTATGCCCAATCCTTCCCTGTGTCAAGTGAACACAGACTATCTGATCACAGGTAGTTTACGGCTCAATAGTTTGAACTACTTTTTCGATAAATTCTGTCCCGGGATACAAAACCACATTGTAGTATAGAGGCGTTCTGTAAACAATACAAAAGACTGCGTCTCCTTCCACATATATAGCATCATTAGGAAACTCCGAAGACGACTTCACACGCAGCAAAGCAGCTTTGATGTCTTTTTCCGGACAATGGAATGTCACTTCAGTTGGTGAAATAATATCTCCCTTCTTTATCCTGCAAGGCATTCCTCCCATATGGTCCAGCAGAACCAACTCTGCTTTTTCTCTGAGCTCAACTGTGCCGCATTTAGTAGAAATTGACTCTGCTTGCAGCAATTGATCATGAGTCCGAAGATCATGAATTTCTATTGAATTCCAAAAGAAGATACCGGAGAGGATACAAACAATAATAAAACAGGTCAGACTCAATGTCTTAATATGCCAACGTTCTTTGTTAATGCTAACAACAGCAATAACAATAACTGCGAAAAGAACATAAATCAAAAATTCATAAAATCCCATTTTACTTCTCCTTTCTTCACTCTGACCTTAACTAAAAACACGTACCCTCAGAAAACACCTAAGAGTAACATTAGGTATGCATAGAGTGTATCATATGAGCTTATATGTTTCAACACAAACGACCTAAAGCAAAAAACAATCCGCTTATTTTCGGACACTTCAATGATATTGTATAATTCTTTTGACAAAACTCAAAATATACATTCTACTAATCTTTTTTCACTAAAACCCTCAACGCAATCTGACGAAAAAATGAACACAATCTTAGAACGACACAACGGACGGAAGGATTAAAATTATCTTTCCTTCTCGGTCATCCAGGAGCCTTCTGTCAGATCCCGGATGACCTGACCCGCCAGAATCAGACCGGCAGCAGCAGGCACAAAGGCCACACTGCCCGGACTCCGTCGACGGCCGGCATTCGATTCATCTTCATTTATCACAGACTTAATAGGCTTCTCTTTGGAATAGACAACCTTCAGCTTTTTGACGCCTCTTTTTTTCAGTTCCGACCGCATGATCTTCGCCAAGGGATCCATGGAAGTTTCATATATGTCAGCCACCTCCAGTCTGGTAGGGTCCAGCTTATTTCCGGTCCCCATGCTGCAGATGATGGGAATATCCAGCTCCCGGCACTTCATCACCAAAGCGATCTTTGCGCTGACCGTGTCGATGGCATCCACCACATAATCATAGTCCTGCAGATCCAGCTGATCCAGGTTCTCAGGCAAGACAAACATGTCAGATGTCAAAATGTGCACATCCGGCCAAATATCCTTCAGTCTATGTTCTGCCGCCTGTACCTTGGGCATCCCCAAAGTCCCGGTGGTGGCAATAATCTGCCTGTTCAGGTTAGTGATATCCACCTTGTCATGATCCACCAGCAAAAGTGTCCCTACACCGCTTCTCACCAAAGCCTCTGCCACATAGCCACCGACGCCACCCAGCCCAAACAGAGCCACTTTGGCCTGCCGGAGCCGCTGCAGCCCGTCCTCTCCCAGAAGTCTGGCTGTGCGGGCGAATCTACTGTCCGTCTGAAGGTTCACAGAAATCTCCTTTTGATCTTCGTCATCATCGTTGCCTTATCTTAAACGTCCTTATCTCTGCCTTATCTAAAGCTTAGGCCTTATGCCTCTTCCGCCTTGTCCGCCGGCAGATCATCGATATACAGACCGCGGGACCACCGTCCGGTGAGAATGAACCAACCCAGCATAACCACGCTCATAAGGCTGCTGAGGGGCGCCGCCAGACCCAGAATAAACAGATTGACCCCGGGAAGTCCGGACAGGATGAACGTTAATGGAATCCTTCCCAGAAAGGTGCTGATGAGATTCTGAGTCATATTGAAGGTGGTCTTCCCCGCTCCGTTCAGCAGACCACCCCAGCAGAAGATGATTACCGTCAGGATGCAGTCGTAGCTGTAAGCCTTCATGTACTGCCCTGCCAGCTCCAAAACTTCAGGATCGCGGGTAAACAGGGAAGGCATGGCCATGGGCCAGATCTGACAGACAATGAAAATGCCGACCTCCACTGCGAGGCAAAGCAGAATAGCTACAGAGACACTCTTTTTAGCCCGTTTCAGATTGCGGGCACCCACGCACTGGGCCACGATGACCGAGGAGGATGCGGAAAAGGCCGACTGGGGCATAAAAGCAAAACCTATAATCTTGTCTCCGATACCCATAGCCGCGCTGGCGGTCAGACCCATGGAATTGATGATGGCCGTAATGAACATGAAGCTCAGATGGATCAGAATACTCTGGAGTCCCATAGGAATTCCCACCTTGAAGATCTGCCCGGTAGTAGTCTTGTTAAAGCGAATGTCTTTCTTTGAAAAAGGAAAACCCATTCCCTTCTTCATAATAAAGATCAGACTGTACACAAAGCTCACCGTCTGGGCCCCCACCGTAGCAATGGCGACGCCGGCTGCTCCCATTTTAAAAATTCCCGTGAGCACCAGATCCCCTACGATGTTGACCACGCAGGCCACCCCTACAAACAGCAGAGGGCTTTTACTGTCACCCGCTGAACGAAGCAGGGCGCAGACAATGTTATAGCCGATAATCATGGGAATGCCCAGAGAGCAGATGATCATATACCTGCGCGCTTCATCCATGGCCTCCTCCGGCAGATTCAACAGCCGAAGGATGGTAGGGTAAAGAATCAACATCAATACGGTCATGAGAACACTCAGTACACCAAAGTCAATGATTGTATTCCCCACGATACGGGCGGCATCCTCGTGATCCCCTGCTCCGATTCTCTGGCCCAGCAGCACGGTAGAACCGGCAGAAAGACCGATGGTCAGAAAGGTCAAAAGGCTTAAAGCCTGGGCTCCGGTAGCAACAGCGCTGACCCCGGCGGTGGAGGCAAAATTGCCCACAGTCAGGGTGTCCACTGTTCCGTACAGGGTCTGGAGTACATTGGAAAGAAGAAATGGAATAGTAAAAGAAATCAGATTCTTCACCAAAGGACCTTTTGTTAAATCGCCTTTTCTTGTCTGCGCAGCTTCGCTCATAGTTTTCTCCCGGTATATCTACAGAAAAACCCTCGAAACTTCCGTTTCGAGGGTTTTGAGTGCGGATGACAGGACTTGAACCTGCACGGTCTTGCAACCACAAGAACCTGAATCTTGCGCGTCTGCCAATTCCGCCACATCCGCATGGCCTTTTTTCAAAGGACAAGGGGTATTATATCTCCCGGTCATTCAAATGTCAACACCTTTTCTGCATTACAAAATGACTTCTTTTCTCGCCGGAATGCAGCCTCTTTGATCTCTGCAAAATAACTTTATCTCGTATTGGAATCCGACTTTTTCAGCCCAAACTTTATGCATGATACTTCTTTATGCAGTCATGTACAGTGCCGATCTATGATACAATAAACCTAAACACACTTAGGAGGTTCCTATGCCCGGATATATTGATTTTCATTGTGACACGCTTATGATGTTTGCCCACGAACCGTCCGCAGACATGATCCAGAATCCCAACCGGATGGTGGACATAGACCGCCTGAACCGGGCCGGGTGTGCCGCTCAGTTCTTTGCCACCTTTATGCCGCCAGTTCCGGCCATGGAAAAGAGAGGCATGTCCGATGAAGACTACCGCTGCTGGGAAAGCGACGCCTTCCAGATGTACATGGCCATGAGAAGCCGCGGCGT
>JABUST010000006.1 GCA_021442595.1 Lachnospiraceae bacterium
TCTGCAGTCCGTAGATCTCCAGAGTAAGATCTCCCAGACTGCCTAATACCGGCAGCTTCACCGGCCACTTTTCCGGGATTGCCTCCGTGATCAGCTTCATAAGAAGGGTCAGGGAAAGCACAGAAGGTATGGCAGCCACATAATAAAAATCGGACCAGGGTATATTCAGACGGGAGAGCGTCCCGAACTTCCAGAGCAGAAGAGAGCCCGCCGCCAATCCTCCCATGGCTGCCAACCATAGCACCCATGACCGGACTCCGGTCCCTTCCGTCTCCTGTCCGGCTCGGAGCTCCCCTTCAGACCGGGTCTTCTTGTCCGGCAGTATCTTCATTTCCGGCAGGTAAAAGCCTATGATAAAGATGGGGATCCGGTTCACCAGGATCATGAGCTTTTTGTAGCCGAAGACGTACTCAAGCAGCACTCCCAGCAGCGCCCAGATACCTAAAGGGATCCATGCTGACATGTTGCCCATGTGCTGCCGCAGCTTATACAGCAGAGGAGTAAGAGCGTACAAGAGGAGAATTCCCGGGATGAACCACAGGAAGGCCCCGCCGCCCCGCTTCAGAAACTCCAGCCCCGTCACCACGGACAGGAATCTGGAAATGGACCAGCTATGATAGATCCAGGCAATGACCGCCATGGACAGGTAGGGCAGATAAACGGAAGATAAACGGTTCAGATAAAAACTTTTCCATTCACAGCTGTCCCGCTTTCCCAGAGACATGGCAGACAGAAGAAAAAACATGTCCACCCCGATGTATGCGGTACGGACAAAGAAGGTCTCGGCTTCCGTTCCCCATATGGGTATGTAAAAATGGAATGTCAGGATCAGCAGCGCTGCCAATCCCATTAATGGTTTCTTGTATTTCACTTTTCTTTTATCCCCGGGTCCATTCCCCGAAATCATCCACCGAGTAGGTGGCCTCCGGAGCGCTGTCCCCTTGAGGTGAGATGTTGGAACAGATATAGAAGGTGTCGAAGCCCACAGTCCGGGCGCCGGCAATGTCCGAGTGGGAATCATTTCCCACGAACAGCGTCTTCTCCGCCTTCAGACCGAACCGGATGAACAGCTGTTCAAAAAATCTGGGATCCGGCTTTCTGGTCTGATAATCGGAGGAGATCAGGATTCCGTCAAAATAGTCTGCAATATCCAGCACATGCATCTCGTAAGCAGTGAAGATCCGCTGGGCATTGGACAGGAGATAGATCTTCTTGCCCTCCTCCTTCAGCCCCTGCAGCATGGTCCGGGTGCCGGGATAAGTTCTGACATAGTCGGTGGAGAGTACTCTGAAAAACTGCCCTGCATGGACAGCCAGGTCTGTATCTGCGGGACCGCCTTTTAAAGTAAACAACTCCCGGAAAACCTCTGTCAGTTCAATCTCCGGAGAGGCTTCATGGGCATATTTCGCGTCGTTTCCCAGTTGTTTTTTCATGGCAGCTTCTCTGCCGGAAACCAGCCGGGCATAAGCTTCCTTCAGCTCCTCCGGCTCATACAGTGCATCATAATATCCGTAGAACAGCGCCAGCTTTTGCCACAGCACGGGGTCATCCTCATGGGTACAGATGTCTACCAGGGTCCCGTACAGATCGAATACATAATTATCATAGGTAAGGGGAAGGGCTGCCTTGGCCCGGTATGTCTTTTCTGCTGCTTTCTTTTCTTCCATGGTCTGCCTCCTTTCGGCTCTGCTTTGATGGTTTTCGGATGAGTTCCGGATGATTCAGTTTAGCAATAATCTCCGGGAAGTGCAAGGGGCGCTTTATGTTACCATCAATAGAAAAGGCCCCGAAGCAACGCTTCGGGGCCTTGGATTCATAAGATCATGGCTCTGTTATTCCCTTCGATCCTTGAAAGCAGGAGGTTTATTCCGTGTCCTCACTCTGCGTGTATACAGGGGTCTGGGCAGGAGCCGTTTCGGTATTGCCTGAGGATGAGCCGTAGGCAGACATGTCAAAGATCAGGCTGGGAGATTCGCCGCCCATGTAAGCGGGCATCTGACCGTTCCACTTTTCGATATACATCTGGTTCAGAATTTCAGGAGAAAGAGATTCCTGGAGAATGCGGTTAGCTTCGGCTTCCGCCTGGGCGCGGATCAGCGCTGCCTCTGCCTGAGCCTGGGCTTCTGTCAGAAGGACAGTAGCTTCCGCCTCTGCCTTGGCAATGGCCTTCTCATTCTCGATGGCTTCCTGCTGTGCCTCGATCATGGCCTTCTGCTTAGCAGCAATGGCCTGGTTATAGGAGTCATCGAAGTCCACGTTTGAAATGGTGACCTTGTTGATGATGATGGTACCGGCTTCATACTTTTCATCCAGGCTGGCCTGCAGGGTGGCCATAACCAGAGGCTCGATCATGCCGCGGTTGGTGGCATCGGTGTCATTGAGCTGCTTGCTGGATGCCTTTACGGCGCTGGCCACGATGCTCTGGTTCACCAGGGCATTTCTGTAATCGGACACGTTGGCGTAGATCCATGCAGAACATTCAGGATTGATCTGGTAGGTGACCGTAATTCCTTCATAATAAATGGCGGTACGTTCGGAGGTCTCGGACCAGATCTGACCGCTGTAGCTGATATCCTGCTGTTTATTGTTCACCAGCTCGATACTCTGTACAAAGGGAACCTTCCAGTTAAATCCGTTCTGTAGTGTGGTCTTATCCACCTGTCCGAAGGTGGTACGTACACCGGTGTAACCGGTAGGGATAATGGTGAAGCTGGAGAAGAACAGGATTGCCGCTGCAACCACCAGGGCTACTGTAACTACAATGCTCTTGACTCTGCTTTTCATGATGTTCGTTTTCCTCATCTTTCTCGTGTGCAAGCTTTCAGATATGGGAACCTTTTCATTCGCTCCTGCCTGCCTCGTGTTGATGGTTCCTATTGTACTTCATTCTTTCACCCTCAGGGAGCCTAAAATCAGCAAAATACCGGCTAAATCCCGCTGTAAAGGGAAATATACCGGCCTCTTCCTCCGGCTCCTTTGAAGTTCCTCCGGGGAAGAGCCGAATGCATTCGACTTTTTGCAAGTTCATCAACAAAGAATTGCAAATTCAATGAAAGGTGTGATAGAATGCGAAGAATCTATCTGTTTTCAAGGAGCATCTTATGTCCAAGAACAAGAAAATGAATTACAACGTTACCCTGTGGATTCTGGTGGGTCTGATTCTGGGTATCCTGGTCGGCCTGGTCATGCCCCAATGGTTGGAAACACCCATCAGCGTGGTCGCCTCCATCTATATGTCCGCCCTGCGCATGATGATCTATCCTCTGGTATTCTGCAGCCTCATCATGGGCATCGTCGGCATCGGTAATATTGCAAAGACCGGAAAGATCGGTCTTCACGCCCTGCTCTGGTACATCGGTACCACCGCTCTGGCTTCCGGCCTCGGTCTGATCCTTCCCAAGATCCTTCATCTGGGGGAGGGCGCACAGATTGTATCCACCGGCGCAGAGATCGAAGCTGCTTCCTTCTCCGGTCTGCTGGATACCATCACCACCCTGATTCCTTCCAATCCTCTGGTGAGCTTTGTGGAAGGCAACATGCTCCAGGTCCTGGCCTTTGCTGTCATCATGGGTCTGGCCTGCCTTTCTCTGAAGGAGAAGGCACAGCCTGTAGTGGATCTGGTCCAGTCTGTCAATGACATCTCCATCTGGGTGGTAGGCAAGGTCATGCTGTGCACCCCCGTGGGCGTGTTCTGCTGCATCGCCTCCGTGATGCATGCCAACAGCACCGATACCATGCTGCAGGTGGCTCAGGTCATGATCGCCCTGTATGTTACCTTCGCTGTTTACGCTGCCGTGGTTTACGGCGGCATCGTGAAGTTCGTGGGCAAGATGAGTCCCCTTAAGTTCTTCAAGGGCATTGCTCCTGCTGCGCTGAATGCCTTCGGTACCTGTTCCTCCAGCGCCACCATTCCCCTTTCCATGAAGTGCGCTACGGAGAACCTGGAAATTCCCGAGGAAATCTCTTCTCTGACACTTCCTCTTGGCGCCACCATCAATATGGACGCAGTTTCCATTCTGATGAGCTTCATGATCACCTTCTTTGCTTCTGCCTGCGGTGTTCCCCTGACCACCGGCACCATGCTGACCGTGCTGGCCTGCAATGTGCTGCTGTCCATCGGTACTCCCGGTGTTCCCGGCGGCGCCATCGCAGCCTTCGCTGCTCTGGCTCCCATCGCCGGTCTGCCCGTATCCACCATCATGGGTGTTTACATCGTGGTCAATACCCTGGCCGACATGGGCGCCACCTGCGTGAATGTCATGGGTGACCTGGCCTGCACCACCGTGCTGAAGCACACCCTGCGAAAGATCACCGGTAAGTAATTTACCCTGCATCGGAGTACAGGTACGGGATCCTTCCTTGAAAGTTTAGTACAGCTTCCCTGTGGATTTCGGGCCCCTGTCCAAAGACTGCCCGCAAATATCTTTACGTAATCTTTCAGACCTGCTGCCTGAAAAGGCAGCAGGTCTTTTGTATTGACAAAAGGACAAAAAAGTGGTTTAATGTGCTTCGCGGGTTAGTTATATCTAACTCATATATTTATCCGCTGTGGTTAGTCACTGCTAACCACAATTTTCCTTTTTCTGATATCCTTTGAACTTCACATACCGCCTTGATCATTTTCACTGATATCCGGCGGAAAAGGTACTGCTTATGACACTGAAAGATATTCACATCGGGGAATCCGTCATCATCGACTCCGTAGGAGGAGAAGGCGCCCTGCGACAGCATTTTCTGGATATGGGCGTGATCCCCGGGACCACAGCCACCGTGATCAAGTACGCTCCCATGGGAGATCCTATGGAGCTTCGTGTCCATGGTTATGAGCTGACCCTGCGCCTGGCAGACGCCGGGAAAATACTGGTCCACCGGGCAGATGCATCCTCCCGGGAAATCGGCTCCCTCAAAACCGGCGCAGCTGAAGCAGATGTCTCCGGAATGGACAGAAAAAACATTCCTCACCCCTATCTGGGTGAGCCGGGTATCCACCACGATAAGGCCCACGAGGAGCCTCTTCCCGAAGGTCATACACTGACCTTTGCTCTGGTTGGAAACCAGAACTGCGGCAAAACCACCCTCTTCAACTGCCTCACCGGAGCCAATCAGCATGTGGGCAACTTTCCGGGAGTCACTGTGGATTCCAAGAGTGGTCCCCTGCTGGGCTATCCCAATACCTCTTTGACGGATCTTCCCGGCATCTATTCCATGTCCCCCTATTCAGCAGAGGAGGTGATCTCCCGACAGTTTGTGCTGGAGGAAAAGCCCGACGCCATCATCAACATCGTGGATGCCACGAACATCGAGCGGAACCTGTATCTGACTATGCAGCTTTTGGAAATGGATCGGCCCATGGTGCTGGCCCTGAACATGATGGATGAAATGACCGGCAACGGCGGTTCCATCGATGTGAATCGCATGGAGGCCTTTTTGGGCATTCCGGTGGTGCCCATCTCCGCTGCCAAAGGACAGGGCATACAGGAGCTGCTGCGCCATGCCCTCCACGTGGCCCGCTATCAGGAGAAACCCCTGAAGCAGGATTTCTGTTCCAAAGAGGATTACGGCGGCGCCGTGCACCGCTGCCTCCACAGCATTGTGCACCTGATCGAGGACCATGCAGCCAGGGCCGGGTTGCCTCCCCACTTTGCCGCTTCCAAGGTGGCCGAGGGGGATCAGCGCATCATGGAATCCCTGAAGCTGGACCGGAACGAGCAGGAGATGCTGGATCACATTACCCTTCAGATGGAACTGGAGCGGGGGCTGGACCGCAGTGCCGCCATGGCAGACATGCGCTTCTCCTACATTGAAAAGGTGGCTGCTGCCTGCGTAATCAGACCTGGGGAAAGCAAGGAGCATGCCCGCAGTGTCCGGCTGGATAAGCTCCTGACGGGAAAATACACTGCCATTCCTCTGTTTATTCTGATTATGGGCCTCACCTTTTATCTGACCTTCGATGTCATCGGGGCTTTTCTCCAGGACTTTATGCAGATCGGCATCGATGTCCTGACAGACCTGACTGCAGAGGCCATGTCCCGGATGGAGATCAATGCTACACTCTGTGATTTGATTCTAAACGGCATTTTCAGAGGCGTAGGCAGTGTCCTCAGCTTCATGCCCATCGTGGTAGTCATGTTCTTTTTTCTGTCGCTCCTGGAAGACAGTGGATACATTGCCCGGGTGGCCTTTGTCATGGACAGATTGATGCGGAAGATAGGACTCTCCGGCCGCAGCATCGTCCCCCTGCTGCTGGGCTTTGGCTGCACCGTTCCTGCTGTCATGGCTACTCGCATTCTTCCTTCGGAACGGGATCGGCGCCTGACCATTCTCCTGACTCCCTTCATGAGCTGCAGTGCCAAACTGCCTGTCTATGGGTTCCTGATCAACGCCTTCTTTTCTGAGTACAGAGGTCTGATCATGGTTGGTCTGTATGTCCTGGGCATTCTGCTGGGCATTCTGAATGCCTTTATATATCAGAAAATACACCTCAAAGGGGAAGCTGTTCCCTTTGTTATGGAGCTTCCCAACTACCGTCTGCCGGGCATGAAGACCACAAGGCACCTCATGTGGGAGAAGGCCAAAGATTTTCTGCAGAAGGCCTTCTCTGTCATTCTGATTGCCACCATTATCATATGGTTTCTGCAGCGTTTTGATTTTCACCTGAATCCGGTGACGGATTCCTCAGAGAGCATCATGGCCGCCTTATCCGGGCTTCTGGTACCATTAATGAAACCTCTGGGACTGGGGGATTGGCGCATCTGCACCTCCCTCATCAGCGGTGTCATGGCCAAGGAAAGCGTTGTGTCCACCATGGAGGTATTGTTCAGCGCCCAAGGAGGTGTGGCTGCGTCCCTGACTCCTGCAGCTGCCGGCTCTTTACTGGTATTTTCCCTTCTCTACACTCCCTGCGTGGCTGCCATCGGTGCCATCCGCCGGGAGCTGGGAGCAGGCTGGGCCGCCTTTACGATCCTTTGGCAATGCTTCATTGCCTGGATTACTGCCTTTCTGGTGCATCTGATCATGGTTTTATAAGTAAAACAAATCCCCGCTGATCTTCTCCGGCATAAAATATCCGAGGGCCTCCGATTTTTCGAAGGCCCTCGGTTTTCATTTGATTTTTCTGATACGGATAAAGCGAACTTCATTGGGCATCAACCCTGCATTCAAAATCAGCTTTCCCCGGTCTGTACTCTGGGTGCTGATGGTAAGCCTCGGAGTACAGATCTTCTTCAGATAGTGAATATCATGTCTGGTCAGCTCCGTGTCAAATCCCAGCTCCTTCCAGAAATTCATGATGTTGCCGGACCTCTCATCCACCTGGTAGGACTTTACCTTATAGGTTCCTTCCGGCACCTTTTCCATAATCAGTTCAATATCTGTATTTTCCTGGTCATCAAAATACTTTCGCAGTGCCTCCCGGTCCACATCCTCTTCCCGCTCCAGATAATACAGATAGTTCAAAGGCTTCTGTGCATGAAGAAGAATTCCATAGCTCCCGTTTCCGTCCGTAGTGACCAGAAAATTCTTCCCTTTATGGACTTCATGGCCATATAGCCAGGAGGCAAACTGATAGGCAGCCCCCGCCGGCTTCCATATGCCGTCTTTGCTGATCAATCCGGTACTTCCGTTCACCAAACCGCTGGCATCCGCAAACTCGGAGACAAGATCCGTTGCGAAGAAGTAAAACAGTCCGTCCACCAAATGCAGGGTATCCAGAAAGCTCTTCACGATATATGCCCCTTTGAACAAAGCATCATTCATGTAGTTTCTCTGGGAGATGGTCAGATTCCATTCGGTAATATACAGCTTGATGTTCTCGAACCCGGCCTCCGTCAGATTATTTCTGAAGGCCTTCACCTTATGGAGCATCGCTTCATTGTCCGTCATCCGCCTGGAAAAGGTATCCTGCTCCTTTTCTCCTCTCTCATAAGGGAAAAAAAGAATCGAGATAAAATCAGGTGTGACCTTCTCTCTTCTCCACTTTTCGAGGAACGGCAGGACGAAGGCATCCACATCCGATAAGCCGATTCGGAATCCGCAGCCTCCGATTTCCGCATCCGGAAACACCTTCTTTATGGCCTCAAAAATACAACCGAATTGCTGGAAATACAGGCTATCCGTTTCCGGTTTTCCCCAGTGTTCTTCATCGATCCACAGCTCAAATCGCCAGCCGCTGCGCTCTTTATGAGAATAGCGCAGCTTCCAGTGGCGAATCAAGGCATCCAGCAGCTCTTTGCCGGCATCTCTATCCTTCATCAGGTCATCGGAAGCCCATTCATTGACTACATGACCTACGCTGCTGAGGATCTTTCTGGGCTTTTGTCCCAGTTCAAGATGAGGCTTTATATTATGCTCCAGAAGAAAGTCAAACACAGAATCGATTCTGGAAAAATTGTATTCTCCTTTGGAATCCCTGCCGATCAGCATTTCTCTGGAAAACAGATTCCAAAATCGGACATGACTGATGGGAACTGAATTGCCCAGCTCCTCCAGAGCCTGCCTGACCTGAGAATCCAGAAGGTCCGCCGCTCTTCCGACATTGATAGTGTCACACAGAGTATTCGTGAGATCAGTCCACTGATCTGCCCGGATCCTCTCCGATATCCTTCTACCGGCAGTCTCCTCCCTGTCCGCCCAGTCTTTCTGCAGCAGCGTTTGAAGTTTATTTTCGGCCTCTTCATCCACCACGCCATGACTCACAGATGTCGTCTGCATTTTCTTTCTGATAACGGAAGGATTCTCACCGAAGGCTTCCCGAAAAGCTTTGGTGAAGGCAGCTACAGAGGCAAACCCGTTGTTGTAGGCGATGTGCGTAATCGATAGATCCGAGTTTCTGAGATCATCGTTGGCATGCTCCAGACGGACATTGTTTACATAATCTGTAAAGCTCATCCCGTAGTATTTCTTGAAATACCGGGTAAGGTAGCCCTGGGACAGATACAGCTTATCCGCCAGTTCTTTAGAACTCAAAGGCTGATTGTAATTGGAATAAATGTAGGCATCGATTTTCTCTCTCCGATGAGCTTCATCCGGCTCAGCTTCCTCCCCACTGTCCGGAAACAGGTTTGAAGTAAAGTGAGTAAAGAGAACGTCCATCAGCCGGTAAAATTGAGCGATATACCCGAAATCTTCCCTCTTCATCTGGAGAGACAGATACCTCTTCAACAGTTGCTTCAATATCCCCCGCAGCTCTCCGTAATTGGAATCTTCCTCCCGGGAGGAATCACACAGAAATACTGCCGAGAATCCGTTGTTCATCCGACTGATCAGCGGTGTCGGCAAAATCACCCTTACAAAAAGCGCGTCCTCCGAAGCCCTTGCCTCATAGCTGCGGTGCAGATTGACCACCATAACATCCTCTTTTCCCAGGTTGGATGCTTTTCCATTTACGACAACGCTCAGGCTTCCTTCCAGCACATAAAACAGGACCGCATCATTCACAAATCTGGATCTCTCACTGATGGACCGCAAAATACGGATCTGCGTTGTGTCCACATCTCTCATGACTTCACCCTTTCTCTCACTGTGTATCTTTTCGGAGGGTCCCTCAAAGAACATGCAAGCTCTCCCTCGT
This sequence comes from Lachnospiraceae bacterium, assembly GCA_021442595.1. Classification (GTDB taxonomy): domain Bacteria; phylum Bacillota; class Clostridia; order Lachnospirales; family Bianqueaceae; genus RUG760. The sequence goes on from JABUST010000006.1 coordinate 9,569, forward strand.
TCCCGGGACAACAGGCATTTCTTAAAGTTCTATTTGACCTATCTGATAGCCATGTACATTTTTACATGCGTATTATTGACCTTTTGCGATCAAAATACAATCCCCATGTCAAGATTACACCCGGAAAATGTTTTCTCTTCTCTCTACCGATTCCCCGGGAACTGATATTATAATGGAAACCTTATTTACCGGGAGGGGCTTTTCATGAATCAATATCAGGCGCAGATTGTCATTGTGGCGGCAGGACCTGCCGGACTCTCTGCAGCTGTCCAGGCAGCGGAAGGCGGCGCCTCTGTCATTGTACTGGAAAAGACAGCAGCTGTGGGCGGTGCTGCCAACATGGGCATGGGACCTCTGGGCATCGGAACCCGTTACCAGAAGGCTCAGATGATGGAACTGACAGTTGAAAAGGCCTTCAACATGTTTATGGAATATACCCATTACAATGTAGACGCGCGGCTGGTAAAACGGTATTTCTCTCAGTCGGCGGAGACCATTGAATGGCTGGAAGCCATGGGTGTGGAATTTGAAGGCGCTTACCGATACTTTCCCAAGGCAGAGCCTACCTGGCATATTGTCAAAACCGGTCAGACCATCGGGCCCCGGGCCGCATCCTTTATGAACAGAGCCCTCTACGAAAGGGCCATAGAGCTGGGTGTCTGCTTTTTAATGGAAACCAGAGGCATGGAGATTCTCAAGAGGGGTGACCGTGTCTGCGGTGTCAGAGCCATGACCTCTGACGGCGAAAGTCTGCAGATTGATTGCCGGGCGGTCATCATTTGTACCGGAGGCGCCGGTTCCGACAAGGATCTGATTCAGAAGGAAACAGGCTACCGTCACGGAGAGGATCTCTTCAGCTTTGCCATTCCGGGCATCATCGGAGACGGACTTCGCATGGCCTGGGCTGCCGGCGCGGATCGCGTTCCCATCCGGATCGAAGGCTCCGCCACGGTCCAGGGATGCGATGAATTGCCGGGGAGCGTTCCGAACATCTTCTTTCAGCCCAATCTTTTGGTAAATTTCTTCGGAAAACGGGTCATGAACGAAGAGCACATGCAGAATACCACCTTCCTGAATAATGTGGTCTCCCATCAAAAAGGGAAGGTCTGTTTCAGCGTGATCGACACAACCATTGTTCACGGATATATCACCAACGGTGTGGATGTAACCAGTCTGGTCAGACCAAATCCGGATGTCTCTGATTTCTATGATGGTCTGAAGCTGGCTGAGAGCAAGGATTATGTCAGCTTCTATAAAGGGGCTACTCTGGAAGAGCTGGCTGAAAAGAGCGGAATAGATAAAGAAAGCCTGATCCGCACGGTGCAAGAATACAATCTTTACTGCGAAACAGGAGATGAAGAGTTTTTCAAGGATTCCCGCTATCTTCGTCCCCTGATTAAAGGTCCCTTCTTTGCTGCCAGAATTCGCCCCTCCGGTTACGGGACAGTAGGCGGGATCCGCATCAATGAAAATTGCGAAGCCTGCGGCGCTGATTTTTCTCCCGTCCCCGGCCTGTATGCAGCAGGCGCCGATGCCTGCAACATTTATGATGACAGCTACATGTTTTTACTTCCCGGCAATTCCATGGGCTTTGCCGTCAACACCGGACGCATCGCCGGTATGGAAGCAGCCCGGTATGTGCGCAGTTTACAGTGATATCTCCCCATTGATTTCCCATATTGTCACGGCAACACAAATTCTTTTCCGACGACAAGACCCTCCTGCAGATGGCTGCGCTCAAGGCACCGCCCGCTGCAGGAGGGTCTCACTTTTCTGGAGGAAAAGTATGAACTAAGGAGGGCAGATGCCGGCTCCTTTAGTCATTGATGTACCGATCAAATTCCTTGAATCTGACCATTTCTTTATCGATCATCTCTTTATTTGCCATGATCTTGGGCCCGCAGATGGCTCCGAAGCTCTGGATTTCAACCGTGTGCTCCCGAAGACCGGCAAAGGTTCCTCTGGCTCTTGCCTGCTGCTCCGGGTAGAAATCCACAAACACCTCTTCGCCTTCAACCCGCAGTTTTCCTTCAATGCCGCAGACAGGGCATTCCACCGTGGTGGTTCCGTTGAGGGTGATCAACCGCTGATGGCACACAGGGCACACACCCTGCTTGTTAGAGATGTAGGGAACCTCTTCATCCGGTTTTCCAAAAGCCAGAGCAGTTTCCTTTCCCATTTGGAAAATGTCACTCATGAGCTTCTCATCCAGGAAGGGGTGACCGGTAGTCCCCATATGATTTGCCTGATAGTTTCCCACCACTTTCATCATAGCAGGGAACCCGAAAAAGTGCATGGTGGCCGTGGCCATGGAGACCCAGTTATCTGTGGTGGCGCCGCCTACGGAGATATAAGATACCGTTCTCCTTCTCAGTCTGTCTGCCGGGAAGTCATCGGCGTTGCCGGGAAGTTCACCGCTTTTGCGTTTATCCAGCACCCAGTTGATAGCGGACACATCGTGACGGCAGGAGAATCTGTCCACAAAGTCCTTGAACTGACCTACAGGCTGCAGTACATATACCGGCGCACCCACGATCAAAGCATCCGCTTCTCTCACAGCATTCTCAAGAGCCTGAAAATCATCCTTGATGATACAGTTATTATCCTTTCCTCTTTCCAAGGCTGTAGAGCAGGCACCGCAGCCAATGCATCGTCCGATGTTCATTCGATTCGTGTTGATGAAACGAATCGTTGCTTCCTTGTCCGCTTCCCTTGCACCGAAGAGTGCCTGCTTAACCAGGATATCCGTGTTTCCATTCGCACGTCCAAAGGAAATACCAAGAATTTTCATACTATGTCTCCTTATTTGTACTCAAAGGATACAGCCGAAATGGTCAGTGTGCCCTTCTTAACCGAAATCTTGACCACAGCATCCTCACAGGCGGAAATCACTGCAGGTTCGGACTTCATCGGCTCCAGAATGTTTCCGGCACCCAGCGTAGTTTCCGCCACAGCAGTGCCGTTACAGGAGATCTCAAAGACCGCCTCACCGATACCCTTAACAGAAACCTTGCAATCCTTTTCTACCTGGTGAACAGTGTAGTAGGCAAACTCCCCCTCAGAGAGCTCCAGAGCCAGATCACTGAGAGGATCGAAGCGCACCTCCGGCTTCGGACCGCAGTCAAAATTAAAGTCAGGGAAGGGATGACGCTTCTCCGTAGCCCAGACCAGCTTGGTATGATCCTCAGGTCTGAACTCCAGATAATTCCCCCACTCCCAGTTTCCGTAATACCTGTCTCCCTCCGGGGTCCACATGTCGTAGCCTGCACCGGGAACATCAATGTCAGGACGCTTCTGGGAAATGCGTGTTCCTTCAAATTCTTTTACACACTTATCATACCACAGATTGTCCAGATACTCGTCAAAAATAGCCTGACACTTTGCATAGGAGGGTCTGGGACCGCCGCTGATGAAATCTGTGATCAGATTCCACTCCCGAGGCAGAGGCGCTCCCACATTTCCGGTTTTTCCTTCATGGGCGGCTGTTTTCCATCCCCAGATGGAATAGCCCACACCAAGCTGCGCGCAGATGTCATAGAATACGGCATTATGAATGGGCATGGATCCGCTCTCACTGATCCAGATGGGTACATCAAACTCCAGTCCCTTCAGAATGTACGGACGCAGATCCTTCAAAGAGCAATCTGCTCCGTAGATATGCACATTGATGGCCCAGTTGTGGTAATCGGGATCATAATCATGGTCAAAGATTTCATTGCTTCTGGCAAAGGCAGGACCCTCCAGGAAGAAAATGTGCTCGCCATGATCAATAGCTCTCATGCGGGCAATGCATTCCTCATAGTACTTAGCCAGAAGAGGGATGGCAAAATATGCAGGAGGGGTGGATACAGGCTCATTAGCCAGGTCGTATCCGGCCAGGATCCAGCGCTCATGGTATCGTCTGGTGAGTTCCTCCCAGAGAATGATCTGGCGCTCCTTACTCTCATCATCCATCAGCAGGTTGGGATAATGATCATGCAGAGCATCTCCGCAGCAGCCGTTGACCCCGCCCACAGAGGCATGCATGTCCAGGATAATATAGATTCTGTATTTCTCACACCAGTCAAAGATCTCATCCAGACGGGCGAATGCTTTCTCATTAAACTGAATACCCGGCTCTTCATACAGAAGAGCATTGGCATCCAATACCATACGGACACTGTTCCAACCATTATCTGCCATGGCTTTAATGTCCGCTTCACTGGTATAACCGGCTTCCCAGCGGTCCCAGAAAGTCTCCAGATACTTACTGCCGCAAAGCTCTCTGACTACCTGGGTAATGGAGCGTCTCCGGTCGAAACGCATATTATTGTGGCGATCGTTTTTGGGAAAAACCTCTTCCAGCGGTCTGGGAGGCTGTCCCACCATGAACCCCTCCGGATTCATCCAGTTGGCAGTCGCATACCCTGTCAACACGACAGGCATACCCTTACCGTTCACATATCCTTTATTTCCGTTGATCTTCAGTACGCCATCAACGCAGCGGTTATCTGTCTTGATCATAATTAACTCCTGCTTCTGTGCAACACTCCGCTAGCCTTATTCTCTGAAGGCCAACGGAGTTTAATCTCCGTTGGCCTCTTATTCGCCGTCGGTTATCGAGCGTAATATCTGTCGTAGGCTGCCTGATAGGTAGCAACCACATCCTCAAGACCGAACTCCACCAGCTGCTGCTGGAATTCCTCGAACGGAATCACATCTGCGCCGATGATGTAATTGACGGTATACTCTTGAATCATGGTAGAAAGGGTAGTCTGGATGTTGGTGATTTCGTAGCTCTCATCCTCCGTCAGCGTCATACTTCTGTTGGGAAGTGCCAGGTTGATGCTTGGCTCACTCCAAACACCGACTGCCTCCAGCTCCTGATTTACTCCGCCTGCAGCTGCAGTAGAGATTTTATGGCTGGCAGAAATATCATGCTTGGCAATCCAGCAATCACCCCAGCTCAGGCAATACTTTTGCAGGATCTGCTGAGGAGAAACGCCTTCTTCTGCAGGATGGATAACCATCTCCGTGAACTGAGGCTCATTATTCTCATCAAATTCGTAGGTCTCACCTTCGATACCGTACCACAGATAACGTGCGCCCTCATCGGTATACAGATAATCCAGCCACTGAGCTGCCAGCTCCGGCTTCTCGCAGGAGGTGGTAATATACATCAGATCCTTGGCAATAATCTTTTCACTCCACTGAAGAGGTACTCCATTTTCGGGAGCAGGAGGTACCAGAGGCTGCAGATACACACTCTCATTAGTGATCATGCGATTGTTGTAATAATTGCGTCCGGTAAATGCCGACAGAATGGTGCTGTACAGAAGGCATTCGTTATTTTCCACGGAACCGGGAGTCATGGGGTAGAAGATAAAGGAGGTGAAGTTGGGGCTGATCAGTCCCTCTGAATACCACTGACGCATAGTATCCAGATAACCCTTAAATTCATCCTTTGCATATCCGCATACGACCTTGTCCCCTTCCAGCTGCATCAGGTTGCTGCTGGTGGTAACGACGCCCCAGGAAAGAGCCAGAGGAGAACCTCCGTTGGTATCCAGCATAAAGGGTGTGGGAATACCGTTTTCTTTGGCAGCTGCAAGAGCATCATGCCACTCTTCTATGGTGGTGGGGACATCCAGTCCCAGATCCTCCAGGATGTCTGCCCGGTAGGCAAGACCCACATAATTACCCTCGGATTCGGCAGTTCCGTACTTGCCGACGATGTTCTTCAGCATCAGCTTTCCGTCATCGGTGGTGGCTTCCCGCCTGGCTTCTTCGTTGCCCTCCAGATATGCCATGTAGTTGGGCATGCAGTTTCTGATCAGAGAATCAATATCCGGGTAGATGACCCCATCCTCAATACCTGCATTGTATCCGCCGGGATATCCGTTGGAGCCGGGATAAATGATATCGGGATAATCGTTGGATGCCAGGCAGATGCCCAGCTTTTCACTTACTTCCTGCAGATTAACAGGCACCCAGTTAATGTGAACATTGGTTGCCTCTTCGATCTTTTTGACACCTTCAATGTCATTCAAATCAGACATAACGGTTCCGCTGTACACGACCCATACGGTCAGCTCTTCCTTCTCTGCAGAGAGAGGCAGCTTCAATCCGTTAATATCACGTCTGTCATCAGAAGGATCTTCTGCTGTCTGCGTGCTGGTTTCGGTGCCGGCAGAAGAACTGTTTCCGGCATTGTCCTGCTTGTCACCGCATGCGGAGAACATGCTGATCATCATGACCAGAGTTAACAGGAGAGCTAAATGCTTCTTGGTGGTACTCATTATCTTTCCTCCTAAAACTAATTCCGACAGCAACCTTCACTGTCTGTCCTAACCATGATGCGCTTCATGGTTCTTACTAAACAGGATTATATAGTTTCATGTCCGTTCTTCCCTTAGGGATTTATACACAAAAAACATCCATATTGAACCTCTCCCGTGAACCTTTCAAAAGCAAAGTCAAAATTTGCATATCAATATTGACCATCCGTGGTGCCCTGATTCATTTTTCATTCAGATGAGGGGAATGGTCACCGGAAACGATCCTGATCCTCTCTGCCCTGCCCTCAAAAGTTTTATATGAAATTCGCAACTATTTGATAGCAGACGCCGGATATAGATAGTACAATGAAACGGAGATTTCATTGAGACAATGGTTTCTATGAAACAACGATTTCACGGAAACAATGGTATCAGTAATACCAGGTGATGTTGATACCTCTTCACATCCAATCAAAATCCATCATTCGAAAGGAATAGGATCATGGCAATCTTTCAGGTAAGCTTTTTATCCAACTGTCTTGGCCGCACAGTACCCATTATGGTAGTTCTTCCCACAGACAAAATGACCATGCCCGGCATGCCTCAGCGGGATCCTGACAAACCATTTAAGACCTTGTATCTGCTCCACGGCATCATCGGAAGCTGCGGAGACTGGCTCTACGGCACCCGCATCCAGCGCTGGGCCGAGGAGCACGACCTGGCTGTAGTCATGCCCAGCGGTGACAATGCCATGTATCTGGATAATCCCGTAGACAAGTATGGTGAGTACATCGGCAGAGAACTGGTGGAATTCACCCGCCGCAGTTTCCCTCTGTCTCATAAGAAAGAAGACACCTTCATCGGCGGTCTGTCCATGGGAGGCTTCGGCGCCCTTCGGAACGGTCTTAAATACAGTGGCACCTTTGGAGCCATCGTGGCCCTCTCCTCTGCTCTGGTGGTGGATGAGAATCTGCTGGTTCCCGTGGAACATCCTATCTTCCCCTCTGATGCCATGGATTACCGCCAGTGGATCTACGGCAAGGATCTGAAGCAGGCGCTGGAGAGCGATGTCAATCCCTCCTGGCTGGTTAAGGATATGGTGGCTAAGGGTGCAGAATTTCCCGCTATCTTCATGGCAGTAGGTGAATCTGATTTCCTTCTGGACAAGAATGAAAAGTTCCATGCGCTTCTGGTTGAAAACCGGGTGGAGCACACCTACATTACCGGTCCCGGAGCCCATGAGTGGGATTTCTGGGATACCTACATCAAGAAAGCCATTGACTGGCTTCCTCTGGAGGATGCCAGCGCCGGTAAGAGCAGCGGCAATGTGCTTTGAAGCACAGACATTCCTGTCCTGCATAATAGCCGATTCAGCTGCCCTCCTCAGTATATGCAGGTACAGTAATCGAATCGTTCGATTACACAGAAAAAGCCTCCGTCAGCTTAACAGCTGCCGGAGGCTTTCTTTGTGCAAAGGAAATTCCATATTACTTTAGACCCCTTTCTGAAATCACTTCTATATAGAATAGATGCCAGAAAGAGCCTTTCAGGAATGCGCTCACTTCCGTGACTCTTACAGGATTAATCCCATGCTGCCGTACATACCGGCATCATTGCCCAGAGTAGCCAAAACGATCTCTGTCTTTCTGGAGGCATGGAAGGCATACACCTGATAATACTTTGCAATCACATCGATAAGAGGCTGTCCGGCCTTGGACACACCGCCGCCGATGACAAAAATCTCAGGATCGGTGACACAGGAAATGATAGCCATGGCTCTTCCCAGCAGCTTGCCGTACTCCTCCACCAGAGAAAGTGCCAGGGCATCCCCTGCTTTCGCTGCGTCAAAAATAGCCTTGGAGGACAGGGTCTCATCATTCTTCAAAGCAGTCTCCCCTTCGAAAGCAGCCAGTGCCTTACGGGCGCTCTTTACGATGCCGGTGGCAGAACCGTACTGCTCCAGGCAGCCCTTATTTCCGCATCCGCAGGTATCCTCTTCATGGGGATTCATGCACATATGACCCAGCTCTCCGCCGGCTCCGTTCACGCCCTCAATAATCTTGCCGTCGTGAATGATGCCGCCTCCGACACCGGTACCCAATGTCAGCATGACCAGGTCCTTATGGCCTTTGCCGCCGCCGGCCACCATCTCTCCCAGAGTAGCAGCATTGGCATCGTTGCAGACCTTGGTGGAAATCCCTGTGAGACTCTCCATCTCGGCAGCCACATCCAGTACGCCCCAGCCCAGGTTCACGCACTTATTTACAATTCTCTCGTTCAGAACGGGACCGGGCACATCGATGCCGATGCCCTTCACTTCACCGGCAGAAATGTTCTTCTCTGCCATCTTGCCCTGAATGGCAGCTGCAATATCCGGAAGGATATGCTTACCCTCTTCTGCCGTATTAGTGGGGATCTCCCACTTGTCCATCAGAGTACCGGCGCCGTCAAACAATCCGCACTTGACCGTGGTGCCGCCCAGGTCGATACCGAAAATGTACTTGCTCATATGCTTCTCCTTTGAAATGGATTCAGGAACAGGATCTGCATTTCAGCCCTGAACCTGCTTAGAATGATCCCTTACTTCCAGAGGATCTCGGAAGCAAAGTGATGGAACATGGCCGGCCAGCAGAACCAGTCATGGGATCCGGTGACAAAGTAAGGAGTGAAGGGAAGTCCCTTTGCCTTCAATGCCCGGATGGTGGTGGGGATACCGATCTCACGCTGATTGTAGGCGATATCCTCTTCCGCAGATCCGATCATCAGCGTCACATCCTTCAGATGGGGATCCTCCAGAGTGAAATGCTCTCCTCCGGCCAGACCGCCGGAAAAAGCTCCGAAGTAATCATAACATGCGCTGCGGTGCATGTACATATACAAGGTGGTCATACTGCCCATGGACAGTCCGCAGAAGGCTCTGTCACTGACATTCTGAGAGATGCGGAACATCTTCTCCAGGAAGGGGACGATGCGGGTCTCGCAGTTCCGGGCAATCTTGGCGTAGTCCCACTGGTAAACGGAATTGTTCATGCAGACCAGAATGGCTTCTCTGGTTTTTCCTTCTGCAATCAAGCGGTCCATGATGTGATGAATGGATCCCTGACTGGGCCAGTCGGCCTCATTTCCGCCGCCGCCATGGGACACCAAAATCAGGGGATAAGTCTTATCCTTGCAGTAGCCTGCCGGCAGATACACGGCCATAGTGCGCATCACATCGTCCACATCGGGATAGGACATATAGGTGAGGGTTCCTGACTTGGACTTGTCAGATACGGGCATGCAGAAGTTATCCTCCTCCGTCCCAACATACAGTTCACTGTTTCTCTGAACACCGGAGACTGTGGGAGCAACGGGAGGATTCTTGGGATCGCAGATGCAGTGATTCTTCTCTCCGGAAAAATCGGTTTTCAGACACTCTGCGATGTTGTTCATTCCCTTTTTGGTTCCGTCTGCCATCTGCATGTTGCTCCAGGCAAAGCGGGGATCCTCAGCGGGCTCCCCCAAATCGGGATTGATCACAAACTGATAGGGATAGACTCCCGCAGGAAGGCGGAAGCTGATCTCATAGATGCCCTTCTCGTTCAGGGTCATCTCCTCACAGTACATACCTCCGATGCTGGCCATGTTTTCCTCATAGTCCCGGGGACCGAACTTTTCTTCGCAGTCCACCATGCCGGTCTCATCGGTGTGACCGGTCAGGCCGCTGACATAAAACAGGAACTCGCCCCGGATGGCTACGCTCTCCACATCACCCTTAAAGTCCTTGGGGTCAAAAGTGATTTTCACATCATACAGTTTTTTCATAAGGATGCCTCCTGCCAAATGATTTTCTTGGTTTTATTCTATCCGCGGAGGGAGAGGGATGCTATCAAATAACGCACTATTTTCTATAAACTTTTATCACAGTCTTTCGAGAACTTATTCCGGCTAATGTACAATTACATCTTATACATACCAGTTCTCTTAATCTGGTTTTGGATGTCAATCATTTCATCTTGACATTCTTTATCCGCAGATATAGGCCTGTTATCTAAAGATAAAAACAACAGGACCTATACCTGAAAGAATCTCTTATTTCAATACTGTAGTACTGCGAGTACATTTGATACTGATACCATTTGTCCAGTTTCCCGACATCTCGATTTCATTTTCAGATCGGAACATTGTGAGGAGATTATATCCTTTACGAATAATGATATCTTCAGAGAACCAAATCGGCTTCTCGAATGCAAATTGGTAATCACCAAAATCAAAGATGACTCCACGTGTCAGCCATACATCATAAATCTGCTTGTCCTGTTCGTAGAGCTGCTGATTTTCCTGAACAACGCAAATAGAGTGAATTCGCCGTTGTACAGGTATTGTGATGAATACTTTGTTCTCAAGAATTGGATATTCAATCTGCTCAAAAGACCAGACAGCAACATCTTCCTCTTTGCCATAGTAATCTAGCGGCTCAGTAAAACTGTAAAGGAAAAAAGAGGAATCCTTTGCATTAAACTTTACAACTTGTGAGGATGTATTGGTAAAAGTGAACTCGTCATGCTCTATGCTTACCATCGTTTTTCCAACCAGATCAGCTAACAGGTTCATTGAGGCTGAAGAAAGCCTTCTATCTATTCTTTCCATTTAGATTACCTCTTTATAAAGTGTATTTTCTGAGTAACGATATTCCCGTGATTATCGCTTGTTTCAACAGAAATATCAACGGCCGGAGATTTATCCGGAGAAGATGATACAGGACGCCAGTTAAGCACAGAGCCATCTGCCATTTTGACCCGCAATCCTTTTACGGAACCATCTTTGTAGTATAGCTTTGATTCAATACCACCGTGTCCCAATTTGTCATAAAAGTCCTTAGCAGTCGCTTGAGGATCATCTGATTTGATATTTCGAATTGCTAAAGATCGTCCTTCACCAAGTTCTCCGAAAAGACCATTGAAAAGAGGATAGTCTTTTATGACAATAGGGATATTCTCTGAAATACTGTGATAGTGGTCAGCTCCACCTTTGTAAGTTCCCATATCAAGCACATCCCTTCTTTCTGTGAGTATGCTCAAATTCACTGGGATACCGGTAGAAAGTGACATCGCGGAGATATTCTTCAAAGATTTCATCAGGCATGTAGCCATGAACAAGGACCGCTTCCGGTTTTATTGTGCTAAGCATTGCGCCCAACCCAATTTTGAACATTTGCTTCTGCTCTTTGCTGCGGATACAACCATGGGTACTTATAGAAACGATTGACCCTGGATGAACCCCGAGGAAGCAATAGGCAAAACTTGATTCATCACTCCAACGAATATTGGGAATCACAGGGATGCCGTTCCGTTGAAGATAAAACCCAACAGCACGGTTCATATATGTATTTGCCTGTTGGAGACACGGAGATTGACCTATCTGCATTGAGCAGTCCGGTGTAATAACACCGTCATACATCTTCAGCAAATCCAGGTACCTAGTTGTTGCTGTAAGCACTCTCGAAAATTCCCTGTCATGCTGATAAAAGTGAATATACTGACGATGATTCTTGCAGGTCTTTGCTTTTCCGAAAGGAAGAATATCCTTTGGGATTTGGACATTATCAAGACGCATCAGCATCGGTATCCCGGGTTCTCCGACAAGTTCTGCGCCGTCTGTTAAATAAGATTGAAAACCGTCATCAAATACAGTTTTTTTCATAGTTCCTCCGATAAGAAGTAGGACGCATTATCAACCTACTTACTGTTCATACAACATGGACAAAGGTTGTTATTTTGTCCTTGAATTAGGTACCCGAGGTCTCCATGAACTTGCTATTACGAATAGAGAAACCCGGGTATGGGTAAATACGATTCTAAATCGAGACTAAGGGAAACTTGCCGAAATTCCCAAAATGTCTTGCTATCGGTTCCATATCTCTGTACAATATAAGGGCTATTACGAATAGAGATATTCGGAACAGAGCACTGCGTTGGTTGCGCCAACAATCAACGTAGTGCTTTTCTTGTCTTAATGACAATCAAGCGACATCACCTCCTTAATTATGTCAAACATATTCATGCTCTCTGAGCCAGATCGATTAATTCAGAAAAGAAAAAGGTTTTTCCTCGTTTCCTATCATCAGAAATCAGAACACGCTTTTCCTCTAATGCATTTAGATAACGAATGGCCTGACCATGTGATACAGCCAACTGATCCCCAAGCAAATTAGCATTCAGTAATGGGTGCGTAAACAGGCATTCGATAATTTCATCGAATTTCGGACTGTTAATACACTCCTTGACGGAATTCTTGGTTTTTATGTACAGGGCATTAAGTGAGTCTATATACCCTATATGCTTAAGGGTTTGAACCGAAACCTTATGAAGGAAATACTTAATCCAGTCATCAAGAGAGCTGGTTCTGGAATCTGTAAGCATACGATAGTAAACGGTTTTATCCAAATTGATTGCCTCACTTATATAAAAGAAAGGAAAGTTTATCACCTTGGCCTTGTATAGATATAGACTGATAAGTACACGTCCGATACGACCATTTCCATCTGAAAAAGGATGAATCGACTCAAACTGAGAGTGAATCATAGCAGCCTTAATCAAGGGATTAAGTCCATCACTGTCATTGTTCATAAATGACAGCAATTCATCCATGTATTTTTTAGTCTCGGAAGCCGAGGGAGGCGTATAGACAACAGTACCGACAGAGCTTTTGATTTGGTTATCCTTTTTCTTGTATTCACCCAAAGTGTTTTCAAGCCCTGTTGCGATAATTCCAGTCATCATATACTCGTGGATTTTTTTGATAAAGGTATGAGTAAACTTTCCGGCTCGAAGGTAATCAGCTCCATAAATCAATGTTTGAACATGATTCCTAACCTCTTGTCGAATTTTCTCATCAGTTGATTGTGGGTTGACCTCACCTTTTAACACATCGGTAATCGTTGTTTGTGTACCTTCGATATACATGGAAGAAATCGCCTCTTTTTTCTGAAGCATAGGAATCAGAATACTGTTGAATTGATATGAGTCGATTTTTGCTTCAAGAATACCTAAATTTTTTGATGCAACTGCTAGTTCGTTTACGAAATAACCAACATTATAATCGGTGGTCCGATTTCTGATAAAGTCTAACATGGGCTGACTCCTCCTTCTTTTGTAATCCAGACAGAAGTATACATGTCAGCGAGTAATATGTCAACAGTTATCGTGCATCTTTTCGCAAAACATGCACGATAAATACAGATATGCTCCGAAAAGGAGATTATTGAGAAGACAAGTCTAATGTCAGAATCTATGCTCCCTTTGAAGATCTCCATGTCAAAAAACTAACCATTGTTTACATTCATGTTAGAGTATTCACTGAGAGATAACTTTCAACAAAAGGTATCAAAGAAATGTCACCGTGTCCTTCAGCTCCTTGCGGCTGAAATGGTTCGGCAGGGGACCCGCTCCTTCCGCCCGGTAGCCCAGGTCCATCATCATGACGATTTCTTCGTTCTCCGGAAGACCAAAGGCGGCAGCCATGGCATCCGGGTCCATATTGTTCACCCAGCAGCTATCCACTCCTTCGTTGGCCGCAGCCAGGATCATATGGGTAGCCACGATGGTGGCATCCTCCACGCCGGAACGCTTATTCATGCCGGGATAGGTGTACACATTGTTCTTGTCGTAAGCCACCAGGAGCACCGTTCCGGCCTGATAGCGGCAGGGAGTAATGGCATCGATTTTGGCAAAGCCTTCCTCGGATGTAATCACATAGATATGCTGCTCCTGGAGATTTTTCGCCGTGGGGGCTGCCTGTCCGGCCTCCAGAATAGCCTGCAGCTGTTGGTCTGTGATTTTCTCTCCGTTGTATTTCTTACAGGAATATCTGTTATTGATAACTTCCGTAAATTCCATAGGGTTGCTCCTTTCCAAGCGCCTGTGTCCGTGTTATGCTTTGATTATACACCCACATTCCGCCCATGAACAGAAAGCAGGTTTCTGAATCGGAGAGAAAACTATGGATATTCTTCACTTTGAACACACCGCCTCCCGGGAGGGTCTGGCCACCATTAAAGAACTGTACCTGCCTCCTCAGCTTAAGGGCACCGGTCTGCCCTGCTATTGGGGCGCAGAGTTTGATTTTCCCACCTGTCCCGCCTTTTCAAGAGGGGTAGCTGCCTGCGCCGCTAACGGTCTCTTCGGCTTTACTGCCCAGGAGGATGACTATAACCGCAGAATCAGGTGGTGGCTTCATGAGGTGCGCCAAGCTTCCGTGGAGAGTGACTGGATCATTTCCACTCATGGCACCATTTTCTCTTTAGCCACCACGCTCCGTTTGACAGCACGTCCCGGCGATGGCATGATCGTCATTACTCCCGGTTACGGACGCTACAAACAGGCAGCTGACCGCCTGGGCATCCGCACAGTCTATTCCCCCATGAGATATGACCCTCAGTCTGCATCTCCCTATTCCATTGATTTTGCCGACCTGGAAGCCAAGATGGCAGACCCTTCCAATGTACTGTTAGTCTTCAGCAATCCCAACAACCCCACAGGAACTGTTTTGAGCATTGAGGAATTGCGCAGAATCGACGAATTGTCCGCCAAATATCATGTGACTGTATGGTGTGATGAGATCTTTGCGGAGGTCACCCCAAGTGGCGTCCGCGTTCCCCTATACGCAGAGATCGCCGGGGAACAGTCCCCGGCGATCTCCGTAACTTCATTTGGAAAATGCATGAGCCTGACAGGTGTCAACCATGCCAATGTGATCATCAAAGAGCCCAAGCTGAGAAATGCCTTCATTACCCAGAAATATACCGACCACTACGGCAGTATGGATCCCATGCTGCGAGCCGGCCTTATGGAAGCCTGTTCCCCTGAGGGAACTGAATTCGTTCGTTTGTTGAACGAAAAGATTCGTCAAAATGCAGCTCTAATAGAAGAGGCTCTCCCCCGGTTGATTCCGGGAGCCCGCCCCCTCCATCCCACGGGCACCTTTGTGCTCTGGGTGGATTATTCAGCTTGCATCTCTCCCGACGGTACAGGCATCGCAGCTTCTCCGGAAGCCACAAGGGACTATCTGGAGCAGCAGCTTTTGTTTGTTGGCGACCCGGGCAGTGAATACGGTTCCTCCGATGCGTTCATGCGATATAATCTGGCCATGCCTGCCTATCTGATCAAGCGCTCCATAGAATACATGGATACTCATAGGCATCACTCACGGAAAAATAAGTTCTAGTCCATCCCTTGGCAGATGCCATGCCGGAAAAGTGCATGACTCAGTTTCTAATCAACTGCCATTCGTAGGAAACAGCTACTCTGTAACCGGAGATTTCCGTTTCACTCTCCCTGACTTCAGAAACCGATACGATCAGCAGATACTCAACGCCCTTTATTCCACCGGATGTAAGCTCCCATTTCTCATACAGAGAATGTCTGTCAAAGTTTTCTGTGTCGTCCATCACTGCCTCAAAGAACGCAGGTGCATCATTTCGGCTGTAGCTTCTGTCTCCGCTCTGCAATGCATCCCCATAGATGGCTGTATAATTGTTCACCACCGCCTCCATATATTGGCAGGCATTTGTCATTGCATTATCGCCCTCAAATACCGTCACATAAGCATAGCGCTGCAGATACTGTTCATCAGCATATGCCGGCACAGGAAGATCGGATAAATCAAACATTTCAGAAAGGTCAGGATCTTCTCTCTGTTCCTGTGTCGGCATGATGCTGGGACTCAGGTAAAGGGAGGTATCGCATCCAAAGAAACTGTCTTTCCATGCGGGCACCTTATAGTGAGTTGTCTGCACTGTTTCCAGATCCTCTTCGGTCCATTCCATAGCATCACATACTTCTGACATGGGCTTCAAAAGAAGGTCAAAAAGCTTGTCTGCCCCCTGAGGTTCATAGGCCTCAAATTCTTCCATAGCATACTCATTCTCAAGCACAACAGACTCATTCTCAATCTCTTCATTATTTACTTTTTCGTCTGCCGCTGCGCCGGTTCTCCCCTTGGCTCCACAGGCAGAGCAGGTCAATGACAGTATAACGACTGCCAATAATAATAATTTCTTCACATCATATTCCTCTCTTTTATGTTATCTTCATTTACAGAAAACACTGAAATCAGGTTCAGGAAAACCTTGATTCTCATCCACTGAAATTAGATGAATATCCTGAAAAGTAGCTTGTTCCATAGTAGCCGGATACTTGAACAGAATGCCCCTGAAAAAGACCGGTACCAATATCAATGACACGAGTACTTGGAAGTGCATTTGTGGCAGAGTATACAGCTCCGACCGAAGGTGTGGATGCATATGCAGTGACATAGTGAGAATAGGCTGCATCGATCAGTGAATAATCCGAAGCGTTTTCCAAAGCTCCCCCGCAATAGTACCTAACCGTGATATCCCCCAGATTTGAAATGGAGTAGTGAAAGGGATAATGCAATGAAAGCTTTTTTATTCATGTTGTAATCCTCCTAGTTAAAGTGCAAAATAACCAAGACCATTGTTTATTTTTCTGCTAATTATACCATTGGCCTCACCTCCTCAATTCGATTTATAACATTATCTCTTATGATAGTCAATGGACAAACATGACACTCTGTCCAAAAGCACATAATAAAATGAACTTTTCTCCTATTTTTTCTACAAACTTTCAAAAATCTGTGTTCCTCTGCCCTTGAGCCAGTGACGAATCAGAAATGTTAACCCCGCCCCCAGCGTCAAAGTAATAACCAGATATACTTCCAAAGGCATAATCAGACTTGCAGCCATACCCAAACCTGCAAAGCCGAATACCACAGCCCAACCGCCAAACATCAAAATGGCCACAGGAAGACTCTGTTTGATAGGAACTGTCTCCGACTCCCATACCAGGTTAGGAAATTTCAGATTAAGCCAAAGGCCCGCATCTGCCGTGAGCCAGCAATATACCAGAGTCACACCTGACATCAGCAGACAGGTCAACGCACTCTGCTTCAGGATGAGGCAAAGGATGGTCGTACAGGGCACACCCACAGCAGCATTCAGGCATACATGCATTTTTTCTTTGGATTTCAGAACAGTCCATCCGGACACAGGCATGGACCTGACAATCCACAGATGTTTTCCCTCCAGAGACACAGCCGGCGCTGTGAAACAGTCCATGGAGAGCATCATGCCTACGGCGGCAGCTGCCAGCAGAGCAATACTTGATTTTAAGAAGGGAGCCTCCTCCATCAACCCGGCAAGCATGGTCAGCAGATCTCCCCGCTTCAGAGCAGCCAGCACCGTCAGCACCGGAATCATGACCAAGCCCATACCATAGTTCAGCATATACACTGTGGAGGACAGCAGATGCCTGTACTCTCTCATCAGCAGAGCCTGATCAGCACTGCTTCTCTTCAGGATCGTCTCCCTGTATACAGTTTTCTTTTCACCTTTATTTGTAGTAACAAGCTTAATAAAGCTTCCGGAAAGCACATAACAGCAGAGTCCGAAGACCACTGCGCTTAGAAGCCCAAACAGAATCAACGCTCCGAGGTTTCCCACACAGCCCATGCCCATAAGGTAAAAAGGATAACCCCAACTGCGAATTCCCTTACCTATAGCATCAGCCTTAAGGAGCAGCTCCTGCAGCAGTTCATTGCTTTTAAAAGAAACATAATAGTAGATCAGCAGCACCGTCATGCTCAGGACCACAGTGACCACCGACTTATTCCTGACACGGGAGGCCACCAATGCCACAAGATATCCAAGTCCGCAGGTCAGCACCGACACCAGCAGCACAACAAACACAAACATAATAATCTGAGAAATCAAGCCGGGAGCTCCCGGCCCCTTTACCATTTGGTACCGGATCACACAAGGCAGCCAGACCATGGCGCTGAACACTGCGCTCAGGAAAACCACAGAGATCACCCGGGTCAGAAGGATCTTTGATGGAGGGATGGGCATGGACAGGAGCAGATCATTGTCTTTTGCTTTATACAGCGCGGCGTAGGTATTAAATACACTGCCGAATATTCCGACGCTGATGGTCATGATGCCGCACATGGCAAAGTATATCCATTCTTTCGGGCCTGCGGCCGCAGAGGACTCCACCATAACCGAGGACAGAGCATCGGAAATTCCAAAGAACATGGCAAACACAGAAACAAATATCAGCACCCCCAGAGCACAGTAGCCGGTGATGGCTCCCTTCGATCTTCGTTTTCCCGTTTTCTGGTCCACCGTATAAGGGATGACAAGTTCAAGAAACTGTTTTTTCAATAATGCTTTCAGCATGATGCAGATCCTTCTTCCTTACGCCTCTGTACCTTGTTCCGCTGAGGTCTTCACATCCGTAAGCTCCAGGAATACTTCTTCCAGAGATTCATCTCCCTTAACTTCCTCCATGGTGCCATGGCGGATCAGCTTTCCGCCGGAGATGACTGCCACCTTATCGCAGAGCTTCTCCGCCGTCTCCAACACATGAGTCGAAAAGAAGATGGCTCCGCCTGCATTGCAAACTTCCCGCATCATGCCCTTCAGGAGGAAAGCCGCCTTGGGATCCAATCCCACAAAGGGCTCATCCATGATGATCAGCTTGGGCTCATGGATCCACGCTGCAATGATGGCCAGCTTCTGCTTCATGCCATGGGAATAGGTTCCGATGGCTGCCCCCAGATCCTTCAGAATACCGAAAGCCTCGGCATACCGGTGGATCCGCTCCTGGCGCACATCTGCAGGGATGCCGAAAATATCTGCCACAAAGCTCAGATACTGAATGCCGGTCATGTAGTCGTAGAGATCGGGATTGTCGGGAATGTAGGCGATCCTGCGCTTGCATTCCAGCGGATCCTTCTTGATGGAATAACCGTCAACAAAAATTTCTCCCTCTTCAAAATTCAGGATACCCACCACGCTCTTCAGTGTGGTGGTCTTTCCTGCGCCGTTATGTCCGATGAATCCGCAGATCTCCCCGGGATGGATCTCAATGGACAGATCGTCCACCGCTTTTTTCGTATCATATATCTTGGTCAGATGATTGATCTTAAGTAATGCTTCCATTTTCACAAGTCTCTTTCCTTTACGGAAGTTTCAGTCCTGTCACTACACCGTATGCTTCCGTCTCATAGTATTCCAAAGTCACCTTATCTCCCACAGCGCATCGGACCACATCCAGTGTCACAGAGGGATCGATCCTCATCAGCGTATCCGTCTGCTCCAGGGTCACATAGAAAACAGTACTTCCGTTTTCCGTCACAGGGTAGATGGTGCGGATGGTGCCGCTCACGGTCTTGTCACTGACCAGCTCGGGAACCGGTGTCTCATTAATCATGATATTATTGGATCTCATGAGGTCCAAATAGGCCATCTCGCAGCTTTGTACCGTGTCGCCGATGGAAACGATGTTGTACTTGCCGATGTTGACCATGGCATACTTCTTCACCAGTCCTGCATCGTCCTTCAGGGAAATGAAGTAGGTGGGCTCACCGCTGATGTTCAAAAGCAGGGGGAAGGTGGCGTGGTAGCCCAGGTTCTGCACCTGACCCTCTGCGCTGGCCATGGCAGAATACTCCTCTGCACCGGGGACCTCATAATATCTGGTCTCTGCCGTGCGCTGGTTCATGAGAACAAATCCTACATTGGATTCATCGGAACCCACGGAGGTGATGCCGGTGTAGACCCACACGTCATCCTCCAGGGCAATATAGTTGTAGCCGTCTGTAGTCTGCAGGCAATCCTTGGCAGAGAAGAGGGTATTCAGCCAGCCGTGCTTCAGGGTTCCGTAGTAGTCATAGTAGCTGATGAGCAGTTCTGCGGAAAAGACCCGGTCCACCCACTGAGGAACCTCCTCCAGCGCATAATTCTGCAGCTCTCCGGTAATGGCATTGCACAGCACCACACGGCTGATGGTCTTTCCGCCGAAAAGTCCGATGGTGTAGTCCTTCACAGGGCATACCCAGTAGGGCGTGCCGGCGTCATCGATCTCAAAGTGGATATCCTCAAACATGTAAGTGGGATAATGGAACCGAAGGTATCGGGGAATGTAGCGCAGGAAGTACTCGGAGTTGGAATACTTCATGCCCTCAGCCAGCTTGACGCACTCCACGCTCTGATCCGCCATGTTGATTTTAATGTAAGCGGGAATACCCTGAGAAGTGTTGCTGATCCATTTAAAGAAGTTACCATACTCCAGAGAAGTGACTCTGTAGGGAGACCCCTTGTAGTTGATCTGGTAATTGTCGGAAACTACTTCAAACTGGGATACATATTCCACCATGGAACCCATCTTGCGGATAGCCAGCAGAGATGCAGAATCCTTGTCCAGCAACGGAATCTCCTCGTAGGAGATCTCTTCGATGTCATCCGTAAAATCTCTGGTCTCAGGGGCAATGAGCTTCTGATATCTGGCGGCATTGATGATCTGAGAAGACAGAAGAGATCCGATCAGATAAACCCCAAAAATAACAGCTGCAATAATGCTGTAGACCTTTACATGATTCTCCTTGACCTTGTACTCCGCAAGCTCCACATTTTTCTTATCGGGAGATGTCTGCAGACTCTTCAGGAACGCCCTGACAGCCAGGAAGGCTGCGATGAAAAAGAAGAACATCCAGAAGCCGGGCTCATGGATATTAATGGCGGGAAGCGCCAGATAATAGTAGATGGCGGCAGCAACCAAAGTAATCACCACGATTTTGACGATGTTTCCGGCCTGCGTATTTTTCTTCATAGTATACTCCATTCCGGATCTTTTGCCCGATGGTCCTTTCCCACTTGCAAACAGATCCTTTTCATGTAAACTATTATACACTACGAGAGAGAGGAGCGTGGCTGTATGGAAAGCAAAATATCCCTGCGTAATCATGTTAAAGAAAAAAGAACCCGTCAACCGAAGCAGGAATGGTTGGATAATAGCCATGCCATCTGCTCCCGCCTTATGTCCCTTCCTCTTTGGACCGATGCCGACGCCATCTTTCTGTACTGCGATGTCCGTGGAGAGGTGAGTACGGATGAACTGATACGAAATTGTCTGGAGGGACCGAAGACCAGGCATCTGGCCTTGCCCCGGGTGGAAGGAGATCGGATCCGTTTTTATGAAATTGCTTCCCGGGAGCAGCTCATTCCGGGAGCCATGGGTATTTTGGAGCCCATGGGGGAAGCTTCGGCGGATGATCTCTACCCCCACTCGATGATGGTGGTGCCGGGAGTGGCTTTTGATAAGGACCTGCACCGTTTGGGTTACGGGGGAGGTTTCTATGACAGGTATCTGGCGGAGCACCCCGGGCATGTGACGGTAGGGCTTGGTTTTGAGTTTCAGGTGGTGCCGGCGGTTCCGGCGGAGACGCATGACCGGGCGTTGGATATGGTGATAACGGAGGAGAGGGTAATCAAAAAGCAAAGGGCATGACCTTCAAGCGAGCTTGTAGGTCATGCCCTTTGCTTATGAAATTGGGGAATACAAAGTTTTCGCCCGATCGTTTGCTCATGCCTACGATCGGGCGCTCAATGATATTCCGTCAATTTCATTGTATACACCTATGCCTTTCTTTGTGCTGTCCTTTCTGTTTTGTTTTGGTTCCAAATGGTTTCGAATGTACTGTCTATGATGTTGCTACTGACCTTATCCCACGATGAATCCTACGGTTAAAATCTATGCTTCCGAACTTTTCTGAAGATCTATTGCATGATGCTTTGAAACTCACCCGTGAGGGGGATACTTAGTACATTGGTAGAGTCCTCCGTTTTCTTAGATTCTGATGATGGTTACTTAAGCCATCGGTCTACCCTCCATCTGGTTCCTTGCTTTGGAACTGTTT
>JABUST010000048.1 GCA_021442595.1 Lachnospiraceae bacterium
CCGTGCCTTGATTAATGGAGAAAAAGGCGGGCAGGATTTCTCCATAAACTCGCCGTGCCTTGATTTATGGAGAAAAAGGCGGGCAGGATTTCTCCATAAACTCGCAGTGCTCTGATTTATGGAGAAAAAAGGAAGTAGGATTTCTCCATAAAACTTCAATGGGCTGATTAATGGAGAAAAAAAGAAGCAGAATTTCTCCATAAACTCGCAGTGCCCTGATTTATGGAGAAAAAAGCAAGCAGAATTTCTCCATAAACTCGCCGTGCTTTGATTTATGGAGAAATCCCGTTTCAAAATTCCCTTATTACATAAACACAGCCGACGGCGTGCCGTCGGCTGTGTTTAAACACTTTATAAATTTCTATCTTTTCCGGTAGAAGCTATCGTCCGGATAATGCCTGATTGACCCAGTAAGCTCCATAGTCTGCACTGCCAGCACACCGGATCAGTTCACTTCCTCAGATCTTCTCCAGAGCCCCTCAAATCTTCTACAGAGCCCCTCAGATCTTCTTCAGAGCCCCTCAAATCTTCTACAGAGCTCCTCAGATCTTCTCCAGAGCCTGGGCCAGGTCGGCGATCAGGTCGGCTTTGTCCTCAAGACCGCAGGACATGCGGACCAGGCCGGCAGGGATGCCTGCATCGATCAGCTGCTGATCGGTGAGCTGGCGGTGGGTGGAAGTGGCAGGATTCAGGCAGCAGGTGCGGGCATCGGCCACATGGGTCTCGATGGCAGCCAGCTTCAGCTCCTTCATGAACTTCAGAGCTGCCTCACGGCCGCCTTCCACTTCAAAGGAAACCACGCCGCAGCCGCCCTGAGGCAGATACTTTTGGGCCCGATCATAGTACTTGTCACCGGGCAGACCGGGATAGTTCACCTTCGCCACCTTAGGATGGTTGGCAAGGAACTCGGCCACAGCCTGACCATTCTCCACGTGACGAGGCATGCGCACATGGAGAGACTCCAGACCCAGATTCAGGTAAAAAGCATTCTGGGGAGACTGGATGGAACCGAAATCACGCATAAGCTGGGAAGTAGCCTTGGTGATGAAAGCGCCGGCGTTTCCGAACTTCTCGGCATAGGTGATGCCGTGGTAGGACTCATCCGGGGTGGTCAGTCCGGGGAACTTGTCTGCATGAGCCATCCAGTCAAAATGGCCGGAATCCACGATACATCCGCCCACAGCCACGCCGTGACCATCCATGTACTTGGTGGTGGAGTGGGTGACAATGTCAGCGCCCCATTCAAAGGGACGGCAGTTGACGGGTGTGGGGAAGGTGTTGTCCACGATCAGCGGTACGCCATGAGCGTGGGCAGCCTTAGCAAATTTCTCAATGTCCAGAACCGTCAGAGCCGGGTTGGCGATGGTCTCGCCGAAGACTGCCCTGGTGTTCTCCTGAAAAGCAGCGTTCAGCTCCTCCTCGGAAGCATCGGGGGAGATGAAGGTCACATCAATGCCCATCTTCTTCATGGTAACGGCAATGAGGTTGAAGGTGCCGCCGTAGATGGAAGAAGAGGAGACGATGTGGCTTCCGCACTCACAGATGTTAAACAGAGCAAAGAAGTTGGCAGCCTGACCGGAGGAAGTCAGCATGGCAGCGGTACCCCCCTCCAAAGCTGCGATTTTAGCAGCCACCAGGTCGTTGGTGGGGTTCTGCAGACGGGTATAGAAATATCCGCTCGCTTCCAGGTCGAAGAGCTTACCCATGTCTTCGCTGGTATTATATTTGAAGGTAGTAGATTGATAAATGGGGATCTGGCGGGGCTCACCGTTTCCGGGTGTGTAACCTGCCTGAACACATTTGGTATTGATCGTGTAGTCGCTCATAATGCAACCTCCTGATGGAATTGACTCGAGTTATTATAGCACACCCCCGTATATACAAGGAACAGGCATATTTGCTTGATTTTCTGTATGTTTTTTTCCCCTTTTTGGGAGTATAATCTTACTTTATCGATATGCTTTTTTCAAAGCCTTCAACTCAAGGTCTTTTAGTCAAGGTCAATTGACATTTTCATCAATGCAGACTTTGTTGATTGCCTTAATTGCAGCGAGCTCAGAGTCGTAGCTTAACACAATTGTTTTGGCTCAGACACTGCTGCTCGGCCCGGTTGAAGCATGAGAAGAGCCTGCGCTTAATGCAAATTGCAGCCGTCGCTGTTCTCTCATGCTTCAAGGAGAAATGCGCATATCGATTGTTTAGAATGCAAAAAATTAGATAGAGAGGCATTTTATGTTCCTTTTGTTCTTCCTCTTCTGGGTGCTGCTGAACGGAAAGATCACCTGGGAGATCCTCCTCTTCGGACTGGTCATCAGCGCAGCGGTGTTCTGGTTTACCTGCAGATTTCTGGATTACAGTCTGAAAAAAGAGCGGATGCTGTACCGGTCTGCGGGGATACTGCTCCGGTACCTGGGCCTGCTGA
Organism: Lachnospiraceae bacterium; assembly: GCA_021442595.1. Classification (GTDB taxonomy): domain Bacteria; phylum Bacillota; class Clostridia; order Lachnospirales; family Bianqueaceae; genus RUG760. The sequence goes on from JABUST010000048.1 coordinate 2,423, forward strand.
TCCTGGAGATATTCAAAGCCAACTTCGCCGTAATCCGGGTGGTGCTCCACTTCGGATATGAGCCGGAGCCTGCCCTGGTCACCTTCCGCACGGATCTGAAAACCAGGCTGGCCGCCGTGCTCCTGGCCAACGCCATCACCCTCACCCCCGGCACGGTGACTGTTCATGTAACCGGAAACGAGTTCTGCGTTCACGCCCTGGACAAGTCCATGGCAGAGGGCATCGAGGATAGCCGGTTCATTCATCTTCTGAAACAGCTGGAGGAGGGACTTCAGTAATGATTAAAGAAATGATTATGAACAAATGGCTGCTGACGAATACAAGGCTTATTATGAGCACCGAACTGATTTCGAAAGCCGGGTCAGGAGTGATGGCTCCTGAGCTCGTCATGAACGCAATCCTCATGGGTTGTATGCTGTTTCTGGCCCTGCTGGTCATCGTGGCCGTGATCCGCTCTATTCTGGGCCCCGGCATTACGGACAGACTCATCTCCGTCAACATGATCGGAACCATGGTCATCGCCGCCATCGCCATCCTGTCGATTTTCCTGAAAGAGGATTATCTCGTGGACGTTTGCCTGGTATATGCCATGGTAAGCTTCCTCACCGTGGTGGTGCTGGCCAAAGTCTACACCGGAAACTATATGAAAAAGAAAGAGATCTGCGATGAAGACGACGTAGTGCAGAGCGGCCTTCGCCGGCAGGAAGCACTGGAAGTCTCCCGCAGAAGAGAGAAGAAGAAAGGAAAGGAGGAGAAATGATGGATGTTGTGAAAATGATAGCGGCAGGCAGCTGCCTGATCATAGGCATGGTCTTCTTTCTTCTCTGCACCTTCGGAGTCAACCGTTTCAAAAGAAGCCTGAACCGGATCCATGCAGCCGCCGTGGGAGATACCCTGGGACTGCTGTTTACCATGGCCGGGCTGATCATATGGAGAGGGTTCTCTTTCACTTCCCTTAAACTGCTGGCTGTGGTGGTATTCTTCTGGCTGGCCTCCCCGGTGGCAGCTCACATGCTGGCCCGGCTGGAAGTGGAGACTCACGAAGACCTGGGGGAGATCGAGGTGGACCGCCGATGAGTATTCTGAAGATTGCCCTGCTGGCGGGCCTCATCGTCTGCGCTGTTTCCGTGAGCTTTACTAAGAAGCTGCTGACAGCCCTCATCATTTATCTCTCCTACAGCACCATCATGGCGGTGGTGTGGGTCCTGCTTCAATCCCCGGATCTGGCCATCACAGAGGCTGCGGTGGGGGCCGGCATTACCGGTATCCTGTTCTTCGTCACCTTGAAGAAGATCCGGGCCGTAGATGAGGAGGAAGAGCATGAGCCGTAAAAAACAAGATTACGAACACAGCTTCCTCTATCACTTCAGACAGTGGGTAGCCGGCAATGTGGATCCTCTGGAAGGAACCATGGAGATCCGGGTCCCTCAAAAGAAGGCAGCAGAGACCGTTGCCCCCGATCTGAAGCAGATCCGCACGGTCTATGATCCATCAAAAAACAAGGAACTGAAGCGGTTCAACCGGCTCTACAAGGCAAGCTCCCTGCTGCTGGTCCTGCTGCTGATGGGCGTCCTCATCTGGGCTATGGGCTTTATGCCCGAAATTGGTGCGGAAGCTGCCCCTGCCCATAACGCAACCGCCGGCAGATATGTGGAAAAAGGTCTGGAGGAGACCGGCGCCGTGAACTTCGTCACAGGCATGATCCTGGACTACAGAGCCTTTGATACCTTCGGAGAGTCCTGCGTGCTGTTTATCGCCACCATCTGCGTGCAGATCCTGCTGCGGGTGGATAAGGACAGCAGCTGGCGCAAGGGCAGGAAGACCGAGGAAGCAGAGGACAGCTTCCGTCCAGGAGAGGACGTGGTCCTCCAGAAGGTCAGCACGGTGCTGGTACCTTTGATTTTCATCTTCGGCATCTACGTGATCCTGAACGGTCATCTGAGTCCCGGCGGCGGCTTCTCCGGAGGAGCCATCGTGGGAGCAGGACTGATCCTCTATGTAAATGCCTTCGGTTTTGAGAAGACAGAGCGCTTTTTTACCGGAAAGACCTTTAAAATCATTACTGTCGCGTCCCTGAGCTTCTATGCCCTGGCCAAGACTTACTCCTTCTATACCGGCGCTAACCATCTGCCCACGGGCATTCCTCTGGGAGTTCCGGGAGCCATCCTCTCCTCGGGACTCATCCTGCCTCTGAATATCTGCGTCGGCATGGTGGTGGCATGTACTATGTATGCCTTCTATGCCCTGTTCAGGAAAGGAGGATTCTGATGCTTGCGTTTCTGACAGCTCATCTGGAGCATATTACGGCAGTGATCCTCTTCTGCATCGGCCTGGGAACCCTGCTGCTGCATCGGAACCTGATCAAAAAGATCATCGGCCTGAATGTCATGGATACAGCCATCTACCTGTTCCTCACATCCCTGGGATATATTGAAGGCAGGATGGTGCCCATTTTACAGGATGGCATCACTTCCGCCGCAGCATATACAAACCCCATTCCGGACGGCCTGGTGCTCACCGGCATTGTGGTCAGTGTGTCCTCCACGGCGCTCATGCTGGCCCTGACGGTGAAGCTCTATGCCCGCTATCATACTCTGGATATGGATGAGATCATCCTCCGGTGGAGAAAGGCAGGGGAGCGGTAATGGCATTTGTATATAATTTTCCTCTCTTTTCCATCATCCTGTCCATGTTCAGCGCCATCATCTCCTCGGTGCTCAGCGGCAAGTGGGCGAAGAGAGTCAGCCTGATTATGGTGTGCCTGGTGCTCCTCATGTCCTCGGGCCTTCTGGTCTATACCCACAGCACGGGGGAGGCCGTCACCTACATGATGGGCCACTTCCCGGCACCCTGGGGCAACGAGATCCGCTTCGGCGTGCTGGAGGCTGTGATGGCAGTTTTCTTCAGCATCGTCATGCTGCTGTCTCTTCTGGGCGGCATGTCCCATGTATTTGCCGACGTTGAAGACACCAAGACCAATCTGTTCTTCGTCCTCATTGACATGACCATGAGCTCCCTCCTGGCCATGATCTATACCAACGATCTGTTCACGGGCTATGTGTTCGTGGAGATCAATACCATTGCGGCTGCGGGACTCATCATGATCCGGCAGCACGGTCACTCTCTGGTGGCCTCTATCCGTTATCTGGTCATGAGCTCCATCGGCTCCGGACTGTTCCTCATTGCCCTGAGCATTCTCTACGGCATCACCGGGGAGCTGCTCATGGTGCCCGCCCGGGACGGGGTGCAGGTCCTGAGAGAAAGCGGAAACTACAGCCTTCCGCTGCTGCTGAGCCTGGGCCTCATGTCTGTGGCCATGGCCATCAAGAGCGGGCTCTATCCCTTCCACACCTGGATCCCGGATACCTACGGCTATTCCACCACCACCGCCAGCGCGGTGCTGTCCTCCCTGGTGTCCAAGGCCTACATCATCCTGCTCATTAAGATCTATGTGCGGGTCTTCGGCTATGCCTATGCCGACGCCGGCCACATTCTGAACGTGCTGTTCGTGCTGGGTCTGGTGGCCATGGTCATGGGTTCTGTGGAGGCCATAAGGCAGCGGGATGTGAACCGCATGATCGCCTACTCCTCTGTGGCCCAGATCGGTTACATCTATATGGGCCTGGGACTGGGAACAGAGGCGGCCCTCATGGCATCTCTGTTCCACATCATGACCCACGCAGCCACCAAGTCCATGCTGTTTGTCAGCATGACCGGGCTCAGGGAAGCATCCGGAGGAAAGACGGACAGACGCAGCCTCAGCGGCGCAGGCTACAGAAATCCTCTGGCCGGCATCACCTTCCTGGTGGGCTCCTTGTCTATGGTAGGTTTTCCCATGCTCTCCGGCTTTATTTCCAAGCTGCTCTTTGCCCGGGCCGCCATCGGTGTGTCCGGAAAGATGCTCCCGGCGCTTCTGGTGCTGGCCCTCAGTACCATCCTGAATGCCATCTACTTTCTGCGGGTGGTCATCACCATCTATTCCCCTCAGGGCTCTGACGCGCCCTTGGATAATGTGATGGACGATGAAGGCCATGTGCTCACCCCTGAAGCCTATCAGGAGGCAGAGAGAGCCAAACTTCAGACAGAGGGTGTGTTCCTGGCGCCCAAGGCAGGCGCCCTGGTAAAGAACGGTCCCCTGATGTCTGTGGCCATGGTGCTGATGATGCTGCTGAATTTCTTCCTGGGGCTGTGTTCCGGTCCCATTACGGAAGCCCTTCTGGCAGGTCTGAGAATATTTGGTTGATAAGAGGTCAATACAGTGAGTAATTACTTTCTTTTGTTTCCCATCCTGTTCCCGGTAGTGGCAGGAGTGCTGGTGATGACCCTGTTTAAGGGCATCAAAGAACGCAAGATCAAGCTGGGAATCGTATTTGTTTCTCTGGTGGTGGAGACAGCTGCCTTTCTGTACAGTCTTTTCGGACCTGAAGAAGGGCTGATGCTGTGGAAGCTGAATGACATGCTGCAGATCACCTTCCGGGTGGATACCATGTCCAGGATTTTCGGAACTCTGGTGGCTGTGGTATGGCTGCTGGTGGGCTGCTTCGCCTTTGAGTATATGAAGCACGAGGAGAGCGAAGAGCGGTTCTTCGGTTTCTACCTGGTGGTGGAAGGTACCCTGGCTGCCCTCACCATGGCAGATAACATGATTACCTACTACATCTTCTTCGAAGCTATGACCCTTACCTCTCTGCCGCTGGTTCTCCATGAGATGCACAAGGCTGCGGTGATGGCAGGTCTGAAGTATCTTTTCTATTCCATTGCAGGCGGTTTCATGGCTCTGCTGGCTGTATTCCTGCTGGCAAACGGCGGTGGTCTGGGAAGCTTTACTGCAGGCGGTATTCTGGATCCGGCATCCCTGGCTGAGAGACCCGGTGCCGTTTTGGCTGCTGCCATGCTGCTGGTTCTGGGCTTTGGCACCAAGGCCGGTATGTTCCCCATGCACGGCTGGCTGCCCACAGCCCACCCCGAAGCTCCCGCCCCTGCCAGTGCGGTCCTCTCCGGTATCATCACCAAGATGGGTGTCCTGGGCATCATCCGCGGCATCTACTATGTCATCGGTCCCTCTTTCCTGAAGGGAACCTGGGTCCAAACTGTCTGGCTGATCCTTTCCATCAGCACCGTGTTCATGGGCTCCATGCTGGCCTACCGGGAGAAGGTCATGAAGAAGCGGCTGGCTTATTCCACCGTTTCGCAGGTATCCTACATCCTTTTCGGCCTTGCCGTCATGGATCCGGCTGCCTTTACCGGCGCCATCGCCCATGTGATCTTCCACTCTCTGGTTAAGAATACCCTGTTCCTTGCTGCCGGTGCCATCATCTATAAGACCGGAAAGACTCTGATCGCTGATCTGAAGGCCATCGGCAAGGAAATGCCCGTTGTCATCTGGTGCTTCACCCTGGTCTCTCTGACCCTGGTAGGTATTCCCCCCACCAGCGGCTTTGTGAGCAAGTGGTATCTGGCCACCGGAGCTCTGGCTTCCGGCGTGCCGGTATTCAGCTGGCTGGGGCCTGTGATCCTGCTGGTGTCTGCTCTGCTGACGGCCGGTTACCTCCTTCCTGTTACCATTCACGGTTTCTTCCCGGGGGCTGATTTCGACTACAGCACTCTGAAAAAGAAGGAGCCCACTCTGTGGATGCTGATCCCCATGGTCATCATGACGGCGGGGGCTGTCATCTACGGCATCTTCCCCGAGTCTCTGCTGACGGTGATCCGTTCTGCAGCCCAGGTCCTGTTCGGTTAAGGAGAGGAAGCAATGATCGATTATTTACTGGTGATTCCGGTGCTGCTGCCTTTGGCAGCGGGAGGAATCATGCTTCTGTCTCCCGCAAAGAACAGAAAACTGTTCCTGTGGTCGGCGGAGACAGTGGTGGTGATCAACTCCATCCTGGTGTGGGCCCTGCTGCTGACGGGCACCGGTCGGGAGAACGGAGTGGTCCTGCTGCACCTCTCTCCGGAGCTGAAGGTCATCCTTCGGCCCGATGGTACAGGTTCTGTGTTTGCGGGGCTGGTGGCCTTCCTGTGGCCTCTGGCCATGCTGTATGCCTTCGAGTATATGGAGCATGACATAAGACAGCGAAGCTTCTTTGCCTTTTATGTCATGACCTACGGCGTGACTCTGGGCATCGCCCTGTCGGGAAGCCTGCTGTCTCTCTATCTCTTTTATGAAATGCTGACCCTGGTCACCTTTCCTCTGGTGCTGCATTACAGAGACGCAGATTCCAGAAAAGCGGCACGGAAGTATCTGTATTACTCCATCGGCGGCGCGGCCTTCGGCTTTCTGGGCCTGGTATTCGTGCTGTCTGTGGGTGGAAGCTCTGACTTTGTACAGGGGGGTGTTCCCGCCCTTCGGGAGGCGGTGGAAAGCAGAGATCTGCTGCTTCTCATCTATGTGCTGGCCTTCGCGGGCTTCGGCGTGAAGGCGGCTCTGTTCCCTGTGCAGAAATGGCTGCCCTCCGCATCTGTGGCGCCCACTCCGGTGACGGCCCTGCTGCATGCGGTGGCTGTGGTGAAGGCCGGCGCCTTCGCCATCATTCGTCTTACCTATTTCAGCTTCGGACCGGATATGCTCCGGGGCACCTGGGCCCAGTACACGGTGGGAGGACTGGCGCTCTTCACCATCGCTTACGGCTCCACCATGGCCTGCAAGGAGATCCATTTCAAAAAGCGTCTGGCCTATTCCACCATCGCCAATCTTTCCTATGTGCTCATGGGCTGCTGCATGATGAGTGAAGCCGGTCTGTTTGCGGCTCTGTCTCATCTGGTGATCCATGCCATCATGAAGATCTGCGCCTTCTTCTGTGCCGGCGCTGTTATGCATAAGGCGGATCGGCATCATGTCTATGAGCTGAACGGTCTGGGCAGAAGGATGCCTGTGACCTTTGCCTGCTTTACCATTGCAGGACTGTCCCTGACGGGCATGCCCCTCTTTGCCGGTTTTATCAGCAAATGGAATCTGGCTATGGCTGCCCTCACAGAGGGGACCGTTTTCGGCATCATTGCTGTCTGCGTGCTGCTGTATTCCGCCCTCATGACCGGCATCTACATGATGACAGTGGTGGTGCGGGCTTACTTCCCAGGCAGAGGCTTCGATTACAATACCCTGAAGGAGATCCGGGATCCCACCTGGCGGATGCTGCTGCCCATCGGACTCTTTGCAGCTCTTCTGATCCTGCTGGGTGTCTGGAGCGGACCTCTCATGAACTTCCTGACGGCCGTGGCAAAGGGGGTGCTTTGATATGAGCGGAAATCTTCTTTTGCTTGCAGCCGTGCTGTGGCCCATGGCGGCGGCCTTCATATCCTACTTCATCGGCCGTTTCCGCAAAACAGCCCGTAACCGGTTTACAGTAGGAGCCACCGTCTCCGAGTTTCTCATCCTTCTGATCCTCATGCTGACGGGGGATTCCTCCTTCAGCCTTCCTAAGATCTGCGGCATGAGCCTTGAGCTGCAGATGGACGGCTTCAGGGCTCTCTACGGATGCATCGCCGGCTTCATGTGGATGATGACCACTCTCTTCTCAGGAGAATACTTCGGTCATTACAGAAACCGGAACCGGTATTATCTGTTTCTGCTTATGACTTTGGGAGCCACCGTGGGTGTGTTCCTGTCCGCAGATCTGTTTACCACCTTCATTTTCTTCGAGATCATGTCCTTTACCTCCTATGTATGGGTGCTCCACGACGAGAAGCCTGCGGCTCTGAGGGCTGCGGAGACATATCTGGCTGTGGCCGTCATCGGCGGTATGGTCATGCTGATGGGTCTGTTTCTGCTGTATAATGCAGCGGGGACCCTGCGGATGGAGGAGCTGCTCAGCGCCACCCGGACCGCCTGGGAGACAGACAGAAAGACTCTGTATCTGGCCGGAGCTCTGATGGTCTTCGGCTTCGGAGCCAAAGCAGGTATGTTCCCTCTGCACATCTGGCTGCCCAAGGCCCATCCCGTGGCTCCGGCTCCCGCCAGTGCTCTTTTGTCCGGCATCCTCACCAAGTCCGGCATCTTCGGCATCCTGGCAGTTACCTGCAATATTTTTCTCCATGACCCCACCTGGGGCATGGCTATCCTGCTGCTGGGCACCGTCACCATGTTCGGCGGCGCGCTGCTGGCAGTATTTTCCATCGATTTCAAGCGGACTCTGGCCTGTTCCTCCATGTCCCAGATCGGATTCATTCTGGTGGGCGTAGGCATGCAGTGCCTGCTGGGAGAGCTGAATTCTCTGGCAGTCAGAGGCACCGTGCTTCACATGGTGAATCACTCTCTCATCAAGCTGGATCTCTTCATGGTGGCCGGTGTGATCTACATGAACCTTCACCAGCTGGATCTGAACCGGATCCGGGGCTTTGGCAGAAAAAAGCCTCTGCTTATGGCCTGCTTCCTCATGGGAGCTTTGGGCATCGGCGGTATCCCCCTATGGAATGGCTATATCAGCAAGACCCTTCTCCATGAGAGCATCGTGGAATACGCAGAGCTCTTTGAAAACCTGGCAGAAGCGGAGGAGATGGGCATCCGGCTCATGGGCTCCTACGGGCTCATGAAGGGTATTGAATGGGTCTTCCTGATCAGCGGCGGCATGACCGTCGCCTACATGCTGAAGCTGTTCATCTGCGTGTTCCTGGAGTCCAACTCGGACGAGGAAGTTCAGAAGAAATACGACAATAAAAAAGAGTACTGGAATATTTTCAGCAGGATCGCCATCTGCGGTTCTGCCGCTGTGCTGCCCGTCATGGGCATGCTGCCCGGCCTGACCATGAACAAGATGGCGGACATGGCCCAGAGCTTCATGCATCTGGAGCATGCCCACGAAGTTCACTACTTCACCTGGACCAACCTGAAGGGCGGACTTATCTCCATCGGCATCGGCGTGGCCCTCTACTTTGGGGTCATCCGCACCTTGCTCATGAAGAAGACCGCTGCCAATAAGGACGGAAAAGTTCTCCGGGAATATGTGGACCGCTGGCCTGCATGGCTGGATCTGGAGAACGGAGTCTACCGTCCTCTGATCCAGGTGTGGATCCCCCGGATCCTGGGTGCAGTCTGCGGCTTCCTGGATAAGTACATCATTCATATTCCTTTGAAGGTCTTTATGAGCGTTACCGGCAGTGTGGCCGCCGTGCTGGATAAGTACATCATCGAGCTGCCCATGAAGGTATTCAACTCTGTGACAGCGGCAGCTGTCAGAGGCATGGATCAGATGGCAGACGGCATCATCCTTCTGGCCAGAAAGACCACCCACCGGCAGATCCTGACCATGGAAAAGGAAGATATCCGGGACGAGGCTGCAGTGAAGACAGGACGCTTCCTGGACAAGGTCACCCGGAAAACCACTCATGTGGCATCTCTGGTGGAACTGGAGGAGCGGGTCAGCCGCACCGACAGCATCATCCGTTCCGGTCTGTCCTTCGGTCTGCTGATGGCAGTGTTGGGTCTCATCGTGATTTTGCTGTATATCCTGTTTGTGTAAGTGCGATCCCTCTGAAGACAATGTATGGTTAAGACCTATCCGTATACAGATTCTGTATGAGTAGGATCTATCTCAATACAAGTTCTGTATGAATAAGATTCGTCCTGTTTTATTATCTGTCAGCGTAGTATAAAAACCAATGAATAAGAAAACCAAGAAAGCGAAGAAAAGTCCGGTGACAGCCATAGTGCTGATCATCATCTGCCTGTTGCTGGCGGTCATGGCCGCTCTACTGCTGCTTCCCCAGTCCTCCCTGGACCGGCTTCGGTCCGCCATGGAGGGACACTCCGGTGAGACCTCTCTGAAGCAGATGGAAGGAACCTTGAATCCCGGGGCCGAAGAAAGCAGAAACGCTTCTTTAACGGAAGTATCTGTTACGGAAGAGGGCTCTCAGCGCCCCAACATGGGAGAAGAGATGTCCCGCCTGGCCGAAGAAGAGGCCAGCCGTCTGGCGGAGGAGTCCCGTCTGGCGGAGGAAGCCGCCCGCCTGGCAGCGGAAGAAGCTCTTAGGCAGGAACAGCGCAGCATGGGCTTTGAAGACCTGATGGACGTGAGCCAAAGCGCGTCGGCAGTGCTGATCCGTCTCAGAGACGATTATCTGGGAGGCGTGGTAGCTACCAAAAATGAAACGGGAGCCTATGCCCCCGCTTCCATGACTAAGCTGCTGACCTGCCTCATCTCCGCGGAAACCTATGCAGGCCGTCTGGACGAAGAGCTGGTCACCATGCCCTACGGCATTTTTTACGATTTAGACGAAGTGGATGCCAGCCGTTCTAATCTATATGAGGGGGAAACGGTCACTGTGCGGGATATGCTGTACGGCATTCTGCTTCCCTCCGGCTGTGACTGCTGCATTGCCATGGCCTGTCACATCGCGGGCTCCGAAGAGGCCTTCGCCGAGGTGATGAACGCTAAGGCACAGGAGCTTGGACTGGAGAACTCTCACTGGGTCACCAGCAGCGGTCTGTATGTGGAAGAGCATTATACCTGTGCCGCAGATATGGCCAAGATCGCCCTGGCCTGCTATCAGAACGAGGATGTGAGGAAGGTGCTCTTCGCTTCTTCTTATACTGCAATGCCCACGGATGAACATCCCTACGGAAAATCCTGGACCAATCAGCTCATCATCGATCTGTCCCAGTGGATCGACAGTGATGTGGAGGTCATCGGCGGAAAGACAGGCTACAGCCGCTTTGTGGGACAGAACCTGACCACCTTTGCATTGGTGGACGGCGAACTGTTCCTTCTGGTCACCATGGGAGCAGACGGCAGTCCCTACGACGGAGATCTGGCCCATCACGACGATCACCGCCGGATCTACGGGGAGTTGGCTCAGAGGATCCGTGACGGAGAGCTGTATGACCACGCTTTTCTGTACGATGAGGCAGCGGATCTGCTGCCGCCTGAACCCGAACCGGAACCGGTAAGTGCTGAATAAGCCTGCCGCCGGAAATTGAAAAGGACTCCGATCCTCAGGGATCGGAGTCCTTTTGCATGCAGTTTTTCTTCTTCAAAAGCAGATGACGGGATGACATTATGAACTGCCGTCCAATCGATAAATTTGCCTGAACCGTTTGTTACTTGATCAGTCTCAGACGGATCACACCGTCGATGGAGGAAAGCTCATCAGCCAGAGACTGGGGAACATCGGTGTTGAAGTCCAGAATGGTATAGGCAACGCCGTCTCTGGACTTGTTTACCAGGTTCTCAATGTTCAAACCGTGGGCGGAGACCTTCTCGGTCACCATGCCCAGCATACCCACTTTGTTGGAGTGGATGATGGCGATGCGGTCACCATCGGCCCTGGTAAAGGAAACATTAGGCAGGTTGACGGAGTTGGAGATATTTCCGTTCTCCAGATAATCCATGGTCTGCTTGGCAGCCATGACGGAGCAGTTCACGTCAGCCTCGGGGGTGCCGGCCCCCAGGTGAGGAGTGCACAGTACGGTGGGAAGCTTCATCTGGCGGGGAGTGGGGAAGTCGGTGGCATAGGCCTTGATTTTACCGGACTCCAGAGCATCACAGATGGCGTCATCATCGATGATGGGACCGCGGGCATAGTTGACCACGTAAGCACCCCGCTTCATGCGGTCGATCTCTGCCTTTCCGATGAAGCCCCGGTTAGCCTCGTTCAGAGGAATGTGCACGGTGACGATGTCGCTGACTTCCAGCAGCTTGTTCACGTCATCCGTAAAGGTTACATACTCACTGAGCTCCTGGGAACGGATGTGGGGAAGGAAGGGATCGTATCCGTAAACCTTCATGCCTAGATCATCGCAGGCTCTGGCCATACGGGAGCCGATGGCGCCCAGACCGATGATGCCGATGGTCTTTCCCAGAATTTCAGGGCCACGGTAAACTTCCTTGCCCTTTTCAACGGTCTTTCCGGGATCGCTCTCGTCGCCGGGAAGATTCTTGACCCAGTTCATGGCATCGAAGCCGTTGCGCATGGCCATGATCATGGCAGCGATGGCCAGCTCTTTTACCGCGTTGGCATTTCCGCCGGGGCAGTTGAAGACGCAGATGCCTTTTTCGGTGCACTTAGCTACGGGAATGGTATTCACACCGGCGCCGATGCGGACGATGGACTGCAGCTTTCCGTCCAGAGAAATGTCATGGAGGGGAGTGGAGTGGACCAGAATGCCATCGGGATCTGCAACATCATCGGACAGATAGTACTTTTTGGCGTTAAATTCGTCTCTGCCTGCCTGGGCTACGGTGTCATAGGTTTTGATATTGAACATGATTAGCTCCTTGCCGGGCTGCCTCCGGGAGTGCTTTCCGGGATCGGTCTGGCAGATAACTGTCTGAATCCGTTCCGGTAAGCTTGCCGTGAAGCAGGCCTTTTCTAACCCTGTAAGACTTTATCTGCATATCGTATACAGATCGTTTCTATGGGGAATAGTAGTATTTTATTCTATCTTTTCCTATATAGATATAGGAGAAAAGACGGATTTTCAGGGGTTTTTCCCCCGGGAAAAGGCATTTTTTCACGGAAAAAGCCGAATCGGGGCAAAAACTGCCTCCCATTCGGCTCTTACGATGTTCAGGCTTTCTTTTCAAAGTCCTTCATAAGCTCTACCAGCTTTTCCACACCTTCCATTGGCATGCCGTTGTAAATGCTGGCCCGGCAGCCGCCTACGCTGCGGTGGCCCTTCAGGTTGATCATGCCTGCAGCCTTGGTCTTAGCCAGGAAGGCATCGGTCAATTCAGAGGAGGGTAGCGTAAAGGTAACATTCATGATGGATCGGTCAGCGGGGTTGACCGGGCTGTGGAAGAGGGAAGAGCCCTCCAGAAACTCATAGAGGAGACCGGCCTTCCGGCGGTTGATCTCTTCCATGCGGCGCACACCTCCCTGCTGCTCCACCCACTCGAACATGAGACCTGCCATGTAAATGGAGAAGGTAGGGGGCGTGTTGTACATGGAATCATGCTTGGCCGCAACGCTGTAGCGCAGCATGATGGGCACCACGGGATCCGCTTCTTTTTCCAGCAGATCCTTTCTGATGATGACCACGGCCATTCCCGCAGGACCCATGTTTTTCTGAGCTCCGGCATAGATCAGACCGTATTTCTCCACATCGATCCACTTGCCCAGGATGGCGGAAGACCAGTCAGCCACCAAAGGAATGGGGGAGGGAGCGCCGGTCGCTGAGATGACTTCCGAAGGCAGATAGGCATCAAGGTCGTTATAGCAGGTGCCGTAGATGGTATTGTTGCCGGTGATATGGAGGAATCTGGTCTCCTGAGGAATCTCACTGACCTTGGGAATATAGCTGTAGGTAGCTGCCTTGGAAGAAGCAAGATACAGGGCGTTACCCCAGCGGTCTCCTTCCTCCTTGGCTTTGGTGGCGAACTGACCGGTCTGCACATAGCAGAAGGTGTCTCCCTGAGAGGCCAGATTCATGGCAGCCATGGAAAACTGGGTGGTGGCGCCTCCCTGGATAAATAGGATCTCATAGTTCTCGGGAATTTCCATGATCCTGCGGAGGGTATCCTTGGCAGACTGCAGGATCCGTTCGAAGGAGGGGGTACGATGACTCATCTCCATGACAGAGCAGCCGGCGCCGGGATACAGAAGAAACTGATCTCTGGCCTTCTCCAGAACGGGAAGAGGCATCATACTGGGACCGGCGGAAAAATTATACACACGTTCGTTCATAGTGATTCTCCTGAATAAAAGTTTTTGTATCATAGCCCAGGAAATGCAGGATTGTCAAGAGTATCCTGCATTTTAAAAAAGGCGCTGCAGAGAGCAAACCACAGGAGGAAGGTTGCTCAAAGCAGCGCCATAGATCATTTCAAGGGAAATCAGCGAAGGGTAGGCCCGCTCTGTCTTTCCAGGATATCAAAGGGGAAATGGATGTGGATCGGCTTGGAGTGACCGCCGTGGATCCTGTCACGGAGCACACGGACAGCGAAACGGCCCATCTCCTCCAGAGGCACATTGACAGTGGAAATGGAGGGAGTCATATACTTGCCCATCTCACTGCCGTCCATACCGATCAGATTGATGTCCTCCGGAACCTGAATGTTTCGTTCCTTGCAGGCCTGCAGAGCTCCGATAGCGGTGTTGTCGTTGCCGCAGAACACGGCGGTCAAAGGATCTTCGGGATCCGTGTGGTCCAGCAGATAGGCCATGCCGTCATGTCCGCAGAGATAGGACATGCCACGGGTGACCACCATCCGTTCACGGTCTATAGGTAGGTCTCGCTCCTCCATGGCCTTCAGATAGCCGGCGATACGGTCATCATCGGAAGAGCCGATGAAGCCGATACGGGTATGTCCGCTGTCATGCAGCAGCTCTACCACAGACTTGGCAGCGTCGAAGCCGGGGCAGATGATCTGGTCGCAGGGAACATCCAATGCTGTCAGACCGATGTACAGAATGTTGTCAAAGCGGGATTTGAGCTCGTTCACAAAATTTGGAAGGGATCGGCCGATGACGATGATGCCCCGCACAGTCTTGTTGGCGTCCAGAGGCAGAGAAACAGCGCCATTGCTTTCTGCAGAGGGGAAATAATACTCTACCATATAATTATAGTGGTGAGCAGCTTCCCGGATGCTTTCCATGAGGCGGCTGAAATAGGAATTGTCTTCTCTTTCCTTGGGGTCCACGGCAAGCATGCAGTAGAGGACCTTGGCGGGAAGGGAGGAGGGAGGAAACTGATCGATGGGATCCAGTCTGGGGATCTCTGTGATGTAGCCGCCCTTCAGAGCGATCTGAAATATCTTTTCTTTGGTTTCGGGACTGGCGGCGGAGGAATCCGGATCTTTCAGGACCCTGGAGACGGTGGATACGGCCACGCCGGCTTCGAGGGAAATGTCTTTCAGTTTCATGGGCTTGTTTCCTTTCGAAAGGATTTGCTTGAAGTTTATCATCAACGAAAAGAAAAGTAAAGAAAGTTTCGTTGATTTTACATCCCTGCAGCTTGGATGTTAGCATCATTTTTACGCAATGTAAAGAAAAAGTTTTTCTTTGTTTGGGTAAGAGTTTCTTTGGGTCAAAAGAAAAACTTTCGCATTTTTCCCGAAAATCAACGGAAATTTGTTGACAACACCCCTTTGTGATGCTAACATAAGCACAACAGATGGTTGGGTTTGCGCAAAAACTCAGTTGGAAGCGAAACGAAATAGTTTCGTGGCATTTGAGGATAACGCAAATACAACGCAAAAAACTTTTTGAATTCCCTTTTGGAGGAAGAAAAAATGAAGAAACTTGCTTCTAGGATCCTGGCAGCGATCCTGATCGCAACCCTCAGCCTTTCCCTCATCGCCTGTGGCGGTAACGGAGAGCAGACCGGTGACGGCGTTCTTGACTGCGCAGTTACCTCCGGATTGACCTCCCTGACTCCCTTTGTGAGCAACGGCGGAAGAGATGCTTTCTACTGGAAGATGACCTATGAGTCTCTTGGTTATATGAACTATAACAAGGAGCTCACCCCCTGGGTCGCCAAGGAATGGTCCGTCAGCGATGACAACCTGACCTACACTGTTACCATTCACGACAACGTCTATGACAGCGCCGGCAACCACATCACCGCTTCCGACATCTGCTGGTTCATCGGTGAGGCTGTCAATCAGGCCCTGAAGCCTGTATTCAACAAACTTGAGTCCTGGGAACAGGTTGATGAATACACCTTCTCCATGACTCTTAAGAGCAACATGATCGGTGTGTTCGAGTATCTGATGGAAGACATCTTTGTAGTTTCCGAGGCTGCCTACAAGGCAAGTCCCGACGGATTTGCTACCGAGTGCGTTTCTACCAACCAGTACAAGATCACTGAGTTCGTTGCTTCCTCAGACTGGAAGTATGAGCTTCGCGAAGACTACTGGGGCAACCCCGAGGATCTGTGCGAAGAGATCCGCGGCATCGTTCCCGCTGTTAAGTTCCACGTAATCGCCGAGGCTTCTCAGGTTACTGCAGCTTTTGCCACCGACCTGGTAGACTACATGGATGGCGCCACCATCAATATCGTTTCCGAGATGCTGAACAATCCCGACGACTACACTGTTCTTCAGTATGAAGGTCATCAGGGATATCAGCTGTTCTTCTCCGGCTACGAGACATCTCCCGTTGCAGATGACGTTAAGCTTCGCCAGGCCATCTGCTATGCAATCGACAATCAGGCTCTGATCGATGGCTACTGCCAGGGCCTGGGCTCCATGCTCTACGATGTGTGCCCCAGCTTCTACAAGGGATATCAGACTTCCTGGGAGAGTGAGGAATACTACACCTTCAATCAGGAGAAGGCCAAGGAGCTGGTTGCCGAATCCAACTACGACGGAACCACTTCCATGAAGATCCTTGTGGGTCAGTGGGGAAGCCGCGTGGCTGAGATCATTGTCAATGAGCTGGCTGCAGTCGGCATCAAGGCAGAAGTATTCTCTCCTGAGGCTGCTCTGCTGATGGCTATCCGTCTTGACGGTTCCAACTACGATATGTTCATCAACACCATTGGCGGCACCTATCTGCCCGACCATTGGAGCATCCGCTACGACCCCAACGCTTATGCTACCGGCGACGGAACCTCCCGTCATGACTATGTTCTTGGAGAGCTGCTCTACAAGACCTGGACTGTGGAAGGCTTCACCACCGAGAATATCAACGAAGTTCACAACTATCTTAAAGACAATGCTATTGCATACGGTCTGTTCAATCAGAATAACTTCTGCGTATACAGCAACAAGCTGACCCTTGAGAAGGAAGTTGACGGATTCACCCACAAGTGCTATCCCTTCGCTTCCACCTGGAGCGGAATCTGATTCTGACATCAGATAAACATTAACATGTCAGCAGGGGAAGGATCCCCTGCTGATATATACAAATCCAAACTGTCCGCCTCCTGTGACCAACACCTTCGAGGTGGGCAGTTTTTCAATTTTCGGAGGACATTATGGGTCGTTATATCCTGAAAAGAATCCTTTGGATGATTCCCATTATTCTGGGCGTTACGGTCCTGGTATTCACCATGATGACCATCTGCCCCGGTGATCCGGCTACAATCATCCTGGGAAGCCTTGCTACAGAGGAATCTCTGGCAGCGAAGAGGGTGGAGCTGGGTCTTGATCAGCCTTACCTCACCCGCCTTGTCAAGTACCTCTCAGATGTTTATCTTCACTTCAACCTGGGAAGCTCATGGATATCCAAGATCTCCATTGTTTCCGAGCTTAAGGTTCGTCTTCCCAGAACACTGGTGCTTTCTCTGTTTACTACAGCTCTTTCTTTCGGACTGGGTATTCCCTTCGGTATCAGCGCTGCTAAGAATCAGGGAAAATGGCAGGACTCTCTGTGCATGGTCATCGCCATGATCGGATCCTCCATGCCTAACTTCTGGCTGGCCATGATGCTGGTTCTTCTGTTTGCAGTTAAGCTTAAGTGGCTTCCTGCTCTGGGTATCGGTGCCGGACTGGCAGGTCTGAAGTATTATATCCTTCCTGCTTTCTCTAACTTCGCTACCGGCATGGCCAGTGCTGCCCGTCAGACCAGATCCTCCATGCTGGATGTTATCCGTTCTGACTACATCACTACTGCCCGTGCCAAGGGTGTTCCCGAGAAATCTGTTATCAACAAGCATGCGCTGAAGAATGCTCTGATCCCCATCGTTACTCTGATGGGTACCGCCTTCGGTAATATGTTGGGCGGCGCTCTGATCATCGAGACCATCTTCTCCATCCCCGGCATGGGTACATATGTCATCGGTGCCGTTGGAAACCGCGATTACCCTGTGGTTCAGGCAGGTACTATTTTCTTGGCTATCGTGTTCAGTATCTTCATGCTGCTGGTGGACATCGTCTATGCCATGATCGATCCTCGTATCAAGGCTCTGTACACTGCCGGCTCCAAGAAAAAGGTCAAGAAGGAGGCTAAAGCATAATGTCTGATATTACTGTAAATGCTGCTGGAGCCAGACCGAAGAAAAAAAGTGAGTTTGTTCGTATTATGAAGGAACTTTCCCGGAACAAACTTGCCGTTATCGGTGTTGTTCTGATCATTCTGGAAGCGCTGATCGCCATCTTTGCTCCTCTCATTGCCCCTTATGATCCCCTGGAAATGAATCTGGCAGAGACCTTCATGAAGCCCTGCGCCAAGCACCTCTTCGGTACCGACGATGTAGGCCGTGATCTTCTGTCCCGTATCATCTACGGCGCCAGGTATTCTTTGTCCACCGGCGTACTGGCCATGATTTTCGGTGTGGTCTGCGGTCTGCTTGTTGGCTCTATCGCAGGTTATGCCGGCGGTCAGGTTGATAACATCATCATGCGAATACTGGATGTTATCCAGGCGCTTCCCGGTATGCTGCTTCTGATTGTTCTGGCTTCTATGCTGGGGGGCGGATTTCTGAATACCGTTATCGCCATGGGTGTTGGCGCCATAGCAGGAAACGCCAGACTCATACGAGCCCAGATCATGAAAGAGAAATCTGCGGAATACATCGAAGCATGCGATTCCATAAACTGCTCCAAGTTCCGCATCGTTATGAAGCATCTGCTTCCCAACACCATTTCTCCCATCATCGTTTCCGCTTCCATGAGTATCGGTAACTACGTGGTGCTGGGTTCTTCCATGTCCTTCATCGGATTGGGCGTACAGCCTCCTACTCCCGAGTGGGGCGCACTGCTGTCCGACGCCCGTTCCTACATCGCAAGCTATCCTCATCTGGTAATGTTCCCCGGTATGGCTATCGCCATCACCGTTCTGGCCTTCAACCTGTTGGGTGACGGTCTGCGCGATGCCATGGATCCTAAGCTGAAGCACTAAGAAAGGAGAAATATCATGAGCGAAAATATGAATTCTCCTTACCTTTCAGTTAAGGACCTTTTCGTAGAGTATTATTCCAATGACCAGACGGTCAAAGCTGTCAACGGCATCTCCTTTGAAATGGAGAAGGGTTCTGTTCTGGGTCTTGTAGGCGAGACCGGTGCCGGAAAGACCACCGTTGCCAAGTCTATTCTTCGTATTCTTCCCGATTTCGGATGCCAGATTAAGTCCGGTGAGATTTATCTTGACGGACAGGATCTTCTTTCTTTGAAGGAAGAAGAGATGCGTCAGATCCGCGGCAACAAGATTGCCATGATCTTTCAGGACCCTATGACCGCTCTGAATCCGGTTATGACTGTAGGCGACCAGATCTTCGAAGTCGTCAAGCTGCACAACGATATGACCGATGAGCAGTGCAAGGCCCGTGCCGAGGAGATGCTGGAGACCGTAGGTATTCCCAAGGAGCGTTATGAGGAGTATCCGCATCAGTTTTCCGGCGGAATGAAGCAGCGTGTTGTCATCGCCATGGCTTTGGCATGCGACCCTGATCTGCTGCTGGCTGATGAGCCTACTACCGCTCTGGACGTGACCATTCAGGCCCAGGTTCTGGACCTGATCAGAGACCTTCAGAAGAAATTCAATTCTTCCATGATCCTGATTACCCATGACATGGGCGTAGTTGCTACCACCTGTGACAATGTGGCCATCACCTATGCCGGTCGGATTATTGAATACGGGAATAAGGAACAGATCTTTCATCATCCCACCCATCCCTACACCATAGGCCTGTTCGGCGCCATCCCTTCCATGAACGGAGATGACGAATGGCTGCATCCCATCGAGGGACTGCCCCCGGATCCCACTAATCTTCCCGTTGGCTGTTCCTTCTCTCCCAGATGTCCCTATGTAACGGATGTCTGCCGTCAAGAAGGGGATGTTCCCAAGCGGATTACTGCTGACGGTCATATCTGCTTCTGCTACAATATGGATAAGGTTGGAAAGGAGGAGCAATAATGTCTGCACCTGTAATCGAAGTTCAGGGTCTGAAGAAGTATTTCTCCACTCCCCGCGGCATGCTGCATGCTGTAGATGATGTTACCTTCAAGATTGAAGAAGGAAAGACCCTGGGTGTCGTAGGCGAGTCCGGATGCGGTAAGTCCACTCTGGGACGTACCATTATCCACCTCCATGAAAAGACAGACGGAAAAATCTTTCTTGATGGTAAGGATATCTCCGATCTTAAAAAGAAAGAACTGAAGGCAGCCCGCGAGAAGATGCAGATCATCTTCCAGGATCCTTATTCCTCTCTGGATCCTCGTCAGACCGTTGATGCCACTATTCGCGAGCCCCTGATCGTATCCCGCCGCTACACCAAGGCTGAGATCGATGAGAAAGTGGAAGCTCTGATGGATCTGGTAGGTATTGATGCCCGTCTGCAGATGGCTTATCCCCATGAGCTGGATGGCGGCCGCCGCCAGCGTGTAGGTATCGCCCGTGCCCTGGCATTGGATCCCCGCTTTGTGGTCTGTGATGAGCCTGTATCTGCTCTGGATGTATCCATTCAGGCACACGTACTGAATCTGCTGAAGAAGCTTCAGCAGGAAAAGCAGCTCACCTACATGTTCGTTACCCACGACATGTCTGTTGTGCGTCATATCTCCGACGATATCTGTGTCATGTATCTGGGACAGGTAGTGGAGAAGTGCGAGGCTAAGGAACTGTTCAGAAATCCTGTTCACCCTTACACCAAGGCACTGCTTTCCGCCATTCCCTCCACGGACATCGACAATCCCAACCAGCGTGAGATCCTTACCGGCGAGATCACCTCTCCCATCAACCCCAAGCCCGGCTGCCGCTTCGCAGCACGCTGCAAGTATGCCACGGACGCCTGCCACGAGCCTCAGGTACAGGAGGAGATCGCCCCCGGACATTTCGTCCGCTGCTGCCGCTGCCACGAGATCGGCTGATGAACAAATAACGACCTGCAATTTTAGAAGGCTCGAGGCTGAGCTAAGACTGGTCTTGACCCTGCCTCGGGCCTTTCTCTGATCAACCTTGTGTGGATTTTGCCTTCCCGGGAAAATTTACACCCTATTTCAGCAAAGAATGAGGTCCACTATGGAAAAAGTAAGAGTAGGCATTATCGGTACCGGCTTCACCATCGGCATTGCCAATGCTCATGTGCAGGGATATCAGAGAGTTCCCGGCTGTGAACTGGTGGCCATGTACGATAAGATTCCCGGCCGCGCCGCCAAATTTATGGAGAAATTCAAGATCGAAGGCCTTAAGGCCTGCGAATCTCTTGAAGAATTCTATTCCATGGTAGATGCTGTCAGCGTCTGCACCCCTAACAACGAGCATGCCAACCTGGCCATCGATGCCATGAATCACGGCAAGCATGTCATCGTGGAGAAGCCTTTCTCCACCAGCTATGAGGAAGGTCTTCGCGCTCTGAATGCCTCCAAGGAGCACTCCGAACTGGTCTGCATGACCGTTTTCAACTACCGCGAGCAAGTCGAAGTTCAGCAAATGAAGCGCATCATCGACAGTGGTATTCTGGGCAAGATCATTTCCGTGCGTCACATCGGCGGCGGCGGCCGCATGTGGGACGGAGAGCATGTCTTCCTGGAGTGGAGAATGCAGGAGAAGACCTCCGGCACCGGCGCCATGGCTGACTTTGGCGTCCATATGCTGGATCTGACAGATTATCTCCTCCACGATATCATTGGTGATTATGTTCAGTTCAACGGCATGACCTCCACTCTGGTGAAGGAACGCTATGTTATCAATGAGAAAGATGTCATGGGCGACAAGAAAGGAGATGAAAAGGCTCCCGTTACCAATGATGACATAGCCACTTTCTCTGCCCTGTCCGAAAGTGGGTGCCTGTGCACCTTTGAGACCGGCCGTCTGGTAGGGTCCATGAGCATGTTCGAGATAGCCGGCGATCAGGGCATTGTTCTGAGAAACAACACCCTGTACCCTGCAGGAAAGATGGGTCTGTTCGATCGCTCCAAGACAAAAGGACCTTTCCCCTCCTTTGAGACCATCGACATCGATGCGGACATTATGGAAAGCCGCAAGAATTCCGGTTTGCTGGGGCATGACGGTGTCCTGGGTGAGTTCATCGATTGTATTCAGACCGGAAAGAAGCCAGTGCGTGATTTCCGCCACGGACTGTATATCCAGAAGCTCATCGACAATTTCTCTTCTGCTGCTAAGACCGGACAGACGGTATATGAAAAAGTATCCGAGAGTGAGATCCAATAAGTATGAAATTCGGACTGATTACCAATAATCTTGCCGTATCCGGAATGAACAACCTGCTGACCATCTCTTTATGGGCCAAGCAGAATGGGTTTGAGGATCTGGAGCTGGGTCCTTCCATTCCGCTGGATGTCATGATGGCCAGGGACGCTGCCATTCGCGGACGAATCAAGCCTACCGGCCTGATCTACTGCCGCAATGTGCTGGATCCTGTGGAAGGTCCCATGCATATCGAGGCCCTGAAAAAGCGCATCGATTTTGCAGGGCGTATGGGCATGGAGCGCATCACCTGTTCCACAGGCCTGAATGCCAAGACCATCACGGAAGGCAACTTCCTCCGTTATGACCCGGAGGCATGTCTGGATGAGGTTCGGGAGGTGTTTATGCCTCTGCTGGAGATGGCTTACAGAAAAGATGTGACTCTGTGCTTTGAGATGTGCCCCATG
Source organism: Lachnospiraceae bacterium (assembly GCA_021442595.1). Taxonomy (GTDB): domain Bacteria; phylum Bacillota; class Clostridia; order Lachnospirales; family Bianqueaceae; genus RUG760. The sequence continues at coordinate 24,853 of JABUST010000048.1, forward strand.
ATGAACAACGTGGCCATTTCTCCCTACATGTGGGAGAGGCTTTTTGAAAAGCTGGATGCTCCCAATGCGGGTATGGTATTCGATCCCTCTCACCTGGTATGGGAAATGATCGATCCCTATGAAGCTATTCGTACTTTGGGCAAACGCATCAAGCATGTTCACGGAAAGGACTGCGTCATCGACGAAGAGAAGCTGATGCAGTACGGCATCCTCCATCTTGCCACCCAGCTGAGGGAAGCTGTAAATACAGGAGAAGGCGTTCACGGATATGAGCATACCTGGTGGTACTACCGCCTCCCCGGTCTGGGAACCCTGGACTGGACCAGGATCATGAAGGAGCTTAAGGCGGTGGGCTTTGACGGCACCATCAGCATCGAGCATGAGGATCCTGTATATTCCGGAGATCTGGATAAGGTCAAACAGGGTATCCTTATGGCCAGAGACCATATTCGAAGCTGCATGAACGAAGAGTAAAGGAGAACCCTATGAAATACGGATGTCATGCTGTTATGTTTGCCGCCAAGCTGGCAACAGACATGGAAACAGTCACCAGAGAGATCGGCACCACCGGCTTTGCCGGCATCGAGTGCGGAAACAGATTCATTTCTCTGGAAAACCGGGACAGACTCATGGATCTGCTGAGACAGAACGGTCTGGAGCTGGCTGCCATTCACTATGCTTTCATGGATTGGAGAACAGATCCCAGAGCAGGCATTGAAGGGCTGAAGGCTGAAGCCGCCTACATGGCAAAGACTCCCAACAAGAATATCAACATGTCCTTTATGCCCACCCCCGATGATGACGCAGACAAGCTGGTGACCACCTTCGAGGAGGCTGCCAAAGCAGCAGCAGAGTTCGGTGTATCCTTGAACTACCATAATCATCTGGCAGAATTTGCCAATGACGGTGTCTTCGTATACAAGCTGCTGGAGAATGCTCCCCATCTGAACTTTGCCTATGATCTGGGTTGGGTCAGACGGGCAGGCTTTGATCCTATTAAGCTGTTGAAGGACTCCGAAGGACGCTGCAATTATGTGCACCTTCGGGATCCCAAGACGGAGAAGGCCCAGGCCTATACACTGGAGGCTATGAGGGCTCTGCCTCCTTTCCCTGAGTTCGGCACCGGTGAGACTAACCTGCAGGAACAGATTGATTTCCTGCAGGGGTACCTGAATGAACAGGGCTGGGCCATCGTGGAACACGAGGGGGGTGAGCCCGATATCAACCGCTACATTAAAGCAAAGGCAGTTCTGGATAGCCTGATCCGATAAAAAAGGTCTCCGGGGTTGCTCTCCGGAGGCTCTTTTGGTATTGTATGGATATTGAACTGAAATTTCGTTCCACAGGAGGGTGTTTTGAAGAAAACATTCATTTCCGACCCGGTCAAGATGGCTGCAGGTCTTCTGTTCGGTCTCTTTCTGCTGATTCTTGTTCCCGAGTTTATCCGCCAGACGGAATACTGGGGCGCTGTGATCTTCGGCCTCATCGGTCTTGTCATGCTGGTCTTCGGATTGCTCTCCGCCCGTCAAGTGGAAGTGAGTAAGGAAGGTATTGCCTGTCACTGGTTCGGGCTGCTGAGGGTGGAGAGGACCTGGGAGGAGATCCGTGAGGTCGGTGTGGCCGGTATGAATGTTTTCAAGCCCAAGGGAATGTCCAAGGCATCCGGTACCCTTTACATCTATTTCTCCGAACACATTATGACGGAGGATGAAAGACTGAAAATGGTCATCGAATGGCCCAAGGCAGATGTTCCTTTCATCTACTTCACCAAGAAGCGCATGGAGCATGTGCAGCTCATGTGGGACAAAAAAGTCGAATTCTTCAATGCCGAGAACGCAAGATTTGATTACAAGTAAGGGTAAACATAGCTTGCTATCATGCTAAAAGGAGCCACTATGGAACACAATCTGGGAGTCATCGGTCTGGGCTTTATGGGGTCTTATCATGCCAATAACGCCGGTAAAGTTGAGGGTATGCATGTCCGTGCAGTCTATGATATTCGGGAAGACAGAGTTCAAAGAGGGGAAGAGATGGGCCTTTTGGGCTATCGCACCTTGGATGAATTACTGGCAGACGAGAAGATCGATGTGGTAGTGATTGCCACTCCCAATCTGTATCATCCGGAGCTGGCAGTCAAATGCCTGGAGGCAGGAAAGCATGTTATCTGTGAAAAGCCCTGCACCATGACTCTGGCAGAGTTTGATATTATTGCCACGACTGCAGAGCGTTGCCAAAAGCTGTTTACCGTTCACCAGAACAGACGATGGGATCAGGATTATCTCCAGGTCAAAAAGGCTGTGGAAGCCGGAGACCTGGGAGAGGTCCATATGTTTGAATCCCGAATCCACGGAAAGAACGGACGTTTTCTGGAGTGGAGAGATAACAAAGAGCTGGGAGGAGGTATCTTCCTGGACTGGGCGCCCCATCTGGTGGATCAGATTCTGCAGATCCAACAGGAGAAGGTGGTCAGTGTGTATGCACAGATGTTCAAAGTGGTCTCCAACAATGTGGAAGACTATGCCAAGCTCCTGCTCCGGTTTGAATCCGGCTGCGGCGCTCTGATAGAAGCAGGCACCCTGTGCCTGTGCAACGGACCCCGCTGGGTGGTTCACGGAAACGGAGGTTCCATGACCATTGACGGTCTGGCAGGTAAAGGTCAGATTATCAAGGATAAGGCCCACCTTTCCGACTGGAACATGGATTATATTCATACAGCTCAGGGACCTACCCGTACAATGGCCCCCCGGCCGGTGGAAACTCTGGAATTTATGGATCTTCCCTCTGTGGAAGGGAAGACCGATCCTTTGGACTTCTACCGGAATCTGGTGGAGGTGCTGGATGGAAAAGCCGAGCTCATCGTTCAGCCTGCTCAGGTGCGCCGTGTCATGCAGATCATCGACGCTGCCTTCGAGTCTGACAGAACCGGACAAAGTCTGCAGGTGTCTATCTGATGATCTGAATCAGCTGATAGCTGTCCCTTCGGAGATAGTCTGTCCTTTCGAAGATAATCTGTCTTATTGTAAACATTCTGATGCTTCAAAAACAGTCTGTCCCTCGGGAAGCAGACGTTCCCTTGAGATATATTTCTCCGGGAACATCAACATTTAAATTTTAGGATGGAATAACCAATGATCCGTTTAGATTACAGTTACCTCAGCCCGGAGCGCAAGGCCGCCTTCGAGAAGATGATGGCTGAGAATAAGGAAGCTCTGACCATTGCCAAGGTCGGTGAAGAGCGCTATCACGATTCTCAGGATTGGCTGGACACCGAGATCTGTGCCGGCGAGGAGAAGCTGGCCCGCATAGAAGAGATCGCAGCCAATGTGAAGGCCAACGCCGATGCCTTCGTGCTGGTGGGGGTAGGCGGCTCCAATAATGCAGCCCGCGCTGTCATCACCGTACTGGCAGATCCCGGCAGCCCCGAGGTCATTTATGCAGGAAACACCCTCTCTCCCGATGCCCTCAGCGACATGCTGAAGAGTCTGGAGAACAAGAAGAGCGTCTACATCGATGTCATCGCCAAGAACTTCGCCACCTTGGAGCCCGGCTCCAGCTTCCGCATCCTGCGCCGTTTCCTGCAGGATAAATACGGTGACAAGGCCAATGAACACATCATCTGCACCGGTACCATCGGCAGTTCTCTGGATGAGCTGTGCAAAGAGCAGGGCTACACCTTTATCGACTTCCCCCTGAACGTAGGCGGACGGTATACCGCCATGACCAATGTGGGTCTGCTGCCCATGGCAGTGGCCGGCGTGGACATCCGGGCTCTGGTAAAGGGCGCTCATGACATGCAGATTGCGCTTCATGAGGCTGAAGCTGAGGACAACATGGCTTATCAATATGCCTGCCTGCGGAACGCTTATTACAACGAAGGCTACCGGGTGGAGCTTCTGTCCAGCTTCGAACCCAGACTTCGCTGGTTCTACAAGTGGTGGGAGCAGCTCTTCGCCGAGTCCGAGGGCAAGGACAACAAGCGTGTGTCG
>JABUST010000072.1 GCA_021442595.1 Lachnospiraceae bacterium
TCCAGGGCTGTGGTACCCACAGCTGCCGTGGTGCCGCTGAGCAGATCCGCTGCGCTGATCCCACCGTTCAGATATACATTCTTTACTGCCGGAGTGACAGTCACATTCTGAATGGGAATGTTCACCTGGGTCTGGGGGAAGGATTTGGCGATAACTCCCTCTTCATCCAGCATGAGGATATTGCCCAGAGGAATATTGTTTCCTCCCAGGAATCCCGGCGCCGTGTCCAGATGATACTCGATGATGAGCTTCTTCCCGTAGGTATTGTCTGCCTTCTTGGCCGTGGAGATGAAGTCGTTCTTATAATTGAAGCCCTTAACGCTGATAGTTCTGGTGGCCTCGTCAATAGTAACGGTCATGCCCGTTGCATTGACCTTCTGTGCGAAGCTGTTCCCGCTTCCGCTATACGCAGCCGTGTACACATGCACATCGCCGGCACTTGCGGGAAGTGTGAAGGTCTCGGGGATTACCGCCTTGATTGAAGTATCGGATCCAAGACTCACGTTGGAGGTGGCAATCTGATAGCTGATGCTCTGGAAAATTGCGTTCAGCGAATCTGCACCATCCGCTACCAAGTAGTATCCGGACTTCACCGCAGGGAAATTTGCAGTGATTTGGTACCCGTTGCCTGTAACTGCAATGCCAAAAATTTCATGATTCCCGGGATTTTTTCCTGTAACCCACGTAATTCCAATACTTGTTGCAAGAAAATTAGAAGAAAGATAGTTTAGAAATCGATTTGCCGCCGGAGCGTCGACTGGTTTAACGCCACTAGTTAACAAGGAAGTGATAGTCGATCCTCCCCATAATGACCCGGTTTCTCCTGAACAGGGAATATCCTCAAATGCTGTATATCCCCACACATCTCCATATAATTGATAAGGATCGGCACCATCGAACAGTCCCACGGAATAGATTGTCGCACCATTATCTTTAATTGCTTTGGCTAATTCAAGTGCATCATCAGCAATTGCAGTACTAAAACTATTGGTATTTCCATTTGAAGGCACACCATCTGTAAATACAATAACTGCCTTATACCTTGTTGTATTTTCTCCACTGTAGCCATAGTTTGTTCCCAGTAGTTCTTTAACCTTTTCCATTCCTTTATCAAACATAGCTGCAGAATTGTTGCTAGCTGAAAGGCTGTCTATTGAATTCTTTAATGACGTTTTTCCCGTATCATTAACAAATGTCCAGTTGGTCTTGACAGTAGCGTTATTTGATACCGTAACAATTGACATACGATGATCTGAGGTGCTCGCATCAAATTGCTCCGCGACAGAATCTATAAAGTTGCTTACAACATTTTTTAACACCTTCTGCTTTGTGCTATTGCCCAAAGAATCCTTCATAGAACTTGATTGATCCAGCACCAGTACAATGTCAACAGGAGTGATAGCAGCAATGGTAGTGATATCACCTGTGGCATATGCTTCCAGATGAACATCCACACCATTTCCAGAGGGGGTCAACGTGGTGTTCGTTACTATGCTGTCATACTCTTCGGCTTGCACACTGATGGAAGGCAGAAACACAGAGAACATCACCATGTTGCACAGAAGAAAGGACAAGATTCTCTTCATTTTCATTGGTTGGCTCCTGCATTTACTTCCACTTCAACAGGAGGCATTAAGGGAGCTGCTGCAGTGTATACTACTGTATCAGGAATCACATTACATGCCTCTGCAACCTGAGAAAGATGTTCAAATAACATTTCAATCTCAACCTCAGTAAACCGTGCCTCATCTTCTTCTGATAACTTATCAATGAGATTGCATAAATCCTCTTTTGTCCATGCATTCATAATCTGTTCAAAGAGACTGATTTCCTCCGCGTTCTCTGCTTCAGTTCCGGCAGCAGCCTCTTCAATATTCTCTTTTACATCGGCAGTGCTATCATCATTTACAGCACCTTTTGCCTCTGCGGTTTCATCCTGCTCGCTGTCAGCATTTCCAACTTCCTGGGCAACAGCCTCAGCAGCAGCCTCCTCAGCGTCCTGGGTCTTTTCGTCTTCGGCAACTGCTTCGCCCATCTTTTCTGCTTCGTCTTCGTCAGAAACATCGTCAGCATCAGCCACACTAACATCTTCATCATCGGCGGCTTCTGCGATCTCTTCAGAGCCCTGGCCCTCGGCCTGCTCTGCCGTCTCTTGGGAAGACAGGTCAGCAGAAGCATCTGCGTCGGCATCGGTGGAAAGGTGCAGGGTGGAGCGGTTGGTGACGGTGTCGTGGGAAACGGCCAGGGTGCCGGGAAGCATCAGGGTCGTCAGAACCGTGATGGTCAGGAGGATGGACAATATCTTTACTTTCTTTGCATTCTTCATAGTTGGATCTCCTTAGGGCTTCGGCCAACCGACGGCATCCCAAACGGTGCTGCCATTGTGTTCGGCCTGAACTGCGTACACATGAACTTCCACGGTGGCGGTGCTGCCTTCGTAGCTTCCGTCCATGGCAGGATCAAAGGAAATGGTGGTAAACAGGGGCTCCGTGCTCTGTCCGGGCTCCAGAGCCTCCCGGTAATAGTAAAATCCGTCGGTGCCCAAAATCCAGTCGACAGTGTTCAGATTAAGCTGCACCAGCTCCGGATCGGGCGTGCCGCTAACGGCCGGGGCGAAGGTAATGTCCTTGTCCAGGGAAAGGCGGATCCAGGCCGGGTTGGTGCCGGTGTTCTCAACTTCCGTGATCTGCGTCACGTAAGTGCCGGGTATTACATTATAAATGGTATCCTCCGGGAAGGCAACGGTTTTGCCCTCGTCAGCCCACTCCCGCAGCTCCACCGTGATGCGTCCCATCATGATGACGTTCCGGGCTGTGTCGTCCACGGAAAAGTACGCAAAGGTCCCGTAGGCAAACAGGGACAGACAAATGGCGATGACCGCCAGTGCAAAGATCTTCTTTTTCATTGCGTTCTCCTTTCCGGGATCCTCCCAAGTTTTATGTACAGGGCATACAGCAAGGCTCGGCTGCCCGGGCCCTTCTGTATACCCTGCACCTGTGAGCACCTCCCGGGTGGCCGGGAAATACTCCTTCTGTGCGCCTTGCCGCCAACCTGCTTTCGGCAGCGGCTCCCTTCTCTGCGCACAAATACAGTGCAGAGTATAGATGATGCTTTAGTTTATGCCGCAGGTGCTGAACCATGCGGCCATTTCGGCGACGGTCATGCTCTGAACGTCTGCCCAGTCAGTTTTTGCTCCCTGAGCCTGCACAGCCTGGGCGGTGATACGGACGTCGTAGCTGCCTTCAAATCCGTTGGTCACAGAGACGGGAATCCGGATCTGCTCAAACAGGGGAGAGGTAGTTGCTCCTGCTGCCAGTACCTTGGAGTAGTAGTAATATCCGTCGGTGTGCAGCACCCAGTCGGCTCCCAGATCACCGGCGACGTCATTTGTCTCATAGGTGATCATGTTGTCGGTTCCCAGGCAGTCCAACCCGGTCACCTGGATCCGCAGGAAACAGGGATTTCTGCCGATGTTCTCCACGGTGGGATCCTTAGGCAGGACCTGTCCGGGATAAGTGTCGGTTCCGTCTGCTTCTACCCAATTGGGCTCTGTCAGCTGGATTTTGACATTACCTACGGTGAACACATTGTCTTTTGCCTTGGTGTCCGTGAAGTAGGCCATGGTGCCGCCGATGAGGGCGATGGCCAACAGCGCGATGATCAGGCAAAGGGCGACGATCTTCTTTTTCATAGGGGTTCTCTTTTGTTTGGTCTGTGATGGGTCGTATGGTTTTCTTTATGCGCCGGATATCCTCCGGCAGAAATCTCCTGAAGATGATTTGGCGGATCAGGTTATTTTGATACCGTATCCGATCATCCTGACGGTCCGATAATAGTATTAGTTATCAGCGGACTTAATGTTGGTCCAGGCTTCAGAAGCAGTAAAATTCTCGCTCTCGTTCTTCATGTACTGGATGGCATAGGCGGTGAAGGTCAGAGTGGGCTCTTCGTCCTCTCCGATGGCTTCCATCATTTCATTGGTGACGGTGCCCTTGACGGTAACCTTGTCATTCAAAAGAACGCTGAAGGGCTGGTCGGCAGTAGTGCTCTTGTCAACCACACGGAAATATACATCGGCGGTAGTTTCCTCGGTCAGCTTGGTCCAGCCGGCAGCCAGGTCAAAGGTCAGATAATCGTCAAAAGTCTTTCCCGTAACTCCGCAGGCCTTTTCGATCTTTACGAATACATAGCACTGCTCGCTGCCCTTCAGAACCGTGACTTTAGGATCCTTCTCCAGGCTGAAGCCGGGGATCATGGAGAACTTATAGTCCTCATCGGTTTCGTCATAGGTTCCCTTGGTTTCCGTCAGAGTAATCTCAATACCGGCAGTGGTGAAGGTATTCTTGACTGCACCTGTCTTGTCGGTCAGCCATGCCAGGGTGCCGCCGATGACGCTGCCTACCAGGAGCAGGAGGGCCAGCAGCAGGGCTACGGTCTTCTTCTTGTTCTGATTGTTCTTATTGTTCTGTGTCATTTTGTATTCCTCTCACATTTATGATTTGTATCCTTGTGTATCCTTAGTAGAGAAGCATATCCTTCACCTTAAGAGATACATTTTAGATTCGTTTTGGGATATGATCCTTCAGCAGAATCATTAGCCTCCGTTGACTGCAGATTTTCTGCAGTCAACAGAAAGGGGTGTCTTAGGAAATCAGTCCGTCCATGCGGCCCAGGCTGCATCAGCATCGGCAAAGCCGTCTGCCTGAATGGCGTGAGCTACGATGGTGATGTCCAGACCCTCCAGCTTTGCCAGCTGAGTGTCTGTCACAGTGCCGGGAATGGTGAAGTACTCGAACAGCTCGTCCAGAACCTTGTCGTTTCCATCCAGGGTGTCCACGGTGGTATAGTAACGGAATTCGTAGGTGAGGGTCTTCTCGGTGATGGTCTGATCGGTGTTCTCGGGATCAGCTACTTCACGGGTACCTTCGGTGATAACACCGGTGGATACCCAGGCTGCCTTGTCCCAGCCGCCTACCAGAACTTCGGGAAGGAAGGGATTTCCGAAGACCTCCTTCAGCTCATCGGCCTTGTTAAAGGTCACCAGAACGCGGATATAGGAAGACTCACTGTTCTTCAGAACGGTAACGGTGGGATCCTTGATGTAGGTATGTCCGGGCATGAGCTTGTACTCATTTCCATCGGTGACTCGGCTGGTCTTGTCGGTCACATAGGTTCCGTCGGCCTTTACATCTGCCTGATCCAGCTTGATCTTTACCTTACCTACGGTGAAGGTGTTCTTTACACTCTGGGTATCTGTCAGATAGGCCATAGTGCCGAAAACGGTGGCGATCATCAGCAGGATCACTGCCAGGATCACTGCCAGGACTTTGGTTCTTTTCTTCATGTTCGATTCCTCCTTAGTAGAATCTCTTTTTGATTTTGTTTTTCTTGGGTTATATTTTGGAAGCCTCTTCGGCTTGGCCTAAAATGGGAATGGAATCTCTCTGCTTCTTCTCGTCCTTTTGTTTCTTTTCGTCATCATCGGAAGAGAAAAGATCGGGCAGGAAGACCAGCAGGATCAAAATGGCGCCGGCGGCGATGGCCACGTAGGTGCCGGGGGGGCTTTGGATGTAGGCAGCCACATATCCCAGATAAGGGATGGTGAAAACCGGGGTGCCAATAACATTTCTGTAATGCACCAGGCCTCCGTCCTCCACGTCGTTGGCATCACCCTTGGTGCGGTAACGAAGAACGGCGGGATCCTCCTCATCGGGAAGGACTTCCACGATGCGGTGGGTGGCCACGGTGTCTTCATCCAGCAGGAAGGTGATGACATCTCCGGGCTCAAGCTCTGTGTAGTCCACAGACTTCACATAGATGAGACTGCCGGTGAGGTAAGTGGGCTCCATGGAACCCGACAGCACAGTAAATACCTGGAAGCCTATGAGCCGGACGCCTACGAAGGCTGCGGCCAGCAGAACTGCTGCGATCACTATGACGGTAGTAATGGCATTCCAGATTCTTCGAATCGTTTTCGTCATACCGGATATCCTGGTGCGCTTGCACCCCTCCTTTGTATATTAATTCTTCTTGGCGAAGATTAGTTTTCACTAACATCCGTCAACTCCGTTTTTGGCGAGATGGGGGGAGTATACCGAAAATGTCTTTGTGTTGCCCTGCTTCTGCTGAATTTGACGATATGCGTGTAAGAAAAGACCCCCGTAAATGCCATGAAAGACATTGCCGGGGGATATTATATAAAATCTTTTATGTTTTTTCACAAGTGTGGGGCGGTTTCGAAAATTTCTTGACGAAGGAACCGGAACACGATATAATAAATTTACCTTGCGGGTTAATTTAACAGGTTCAGGGCATGGAAATTACATATAAGAACAAATCGATAAAAAAGGTCTGCACAGATGCCAAAGCATCTGACAAAAAATACGGAAGAGAAATGTCAGAGAAGATTCAGATGCGCATTGATGAAATCTCTGCAGCGGACTCGGTGGAGACAATGCTCCGGTTTCACATAGGTAGATGTCACCCATTAGCAGGCAACCGCAAGAATCAATACGCTGTGGATCTGGTCCATCCATATAGACTTGTCTTTGAAAAACATGGTACAGAAATTCTGATCGTTAATGTTCTGGAAATAGTGGACTATCATTAGAGCAGATGACAATAGGAGGAACAAAGATGAGAAGTAGAAGCTACATAGCAACCCCACCCGGTGCAACCATTAAGGAGCATCTCACAGACAGAGGCATGAGCCAGAAAGAGTTTGCTGCCAGAATGGATTTATCGGAAAAACATATCAGCAAGCTCATTAACGGAGATGTACAGTTGACCCCCGATGTCGCTGTGAGATTGGAGATCGTTCTCGGGGCTCCCGCCGGATTCTGGAATAGGTTGGAAGCAATCTACAGAGAGAAGCTCATAAAGGTTGAAGCCGAGAACTCCATGGATACAGATGAATTGTTGGTAAAACAACTTCCATACAGTGAAATGGCGAAGCTGGGATGGGTTCCGGAAACAAAAAACTCCAAAGAAAGGGTCACTTATCTTCGGAGATATTTTGAGGTGGTCAAGCTCTCTTTATTGGAAAAATCACAAATAACGAAAATAGCCTGTCGAAGATTGGAAGTCACCGAAAAAGGCGATTTGACACTCCTGGCATGGACACAGGAAGCAAAACTGAAGGCAAGAGAGATTTCCACAGCTCCTCTCAATATCTCCAGGTTGATCGAAATCCTTCCTTCCATTAAGGACATGTCCTCTTCAGAACCGAATGTATTTTGTGAAACACTGAAAACATCACTGGCGAACTGTGGCATAGCACTTGTGTTTCTTCCTCATCTGAAGGGTTCTTTTCTGCAAGGAGCCTCCTTCATGGAGGGAAACAAGATCGTTTTGGGCCTGACAGCCAGAGGAAAAGATGCAGACATATTCTGGTTCAGCTTATTTCATGAACTGGGGCATATCGTTCTGGGGCATATCGGTCTTATAAATGGGACTACGAATACCGATGAACTGGAAGCTGATCGGTGGGCCAGAGAAGCCTTGATTCCATCAGATAGTTTTCAGATTTTCATTGAAGAAGGGAACTACTCCTCCGCCAGTGTTCTTGCTTATGCAGCCGCTCTTGGAATAGCTCCGGGAATCGTTGTGGGAAGAATGCAGCACGAAGGCTGCATTGATCACAGTGCCCTTAATAATCTAAAAGCCCATTATGAAATTGCCGTTTAAAAAACGCCCTCTACACGGAATTGATGTCCTCCTGGCTGCAGCAGATGATCTGTTCCGTCAGGCAGATGAAGCAGGGCAGTTATATTAGAAGGGATCCGAAAATCAAAAATCAGGGTATCCTTCTCATACCTCCAGCTGCTTTCGATGGTGCCTAAAGGGGAGGCCCATACAGCCTTCGCATACTCCAGAGAGGGATGAGGCCTGGGGGTGATTTCCGCCCAGCCTTCTCTCAGCCGGATTCCGCAGACATCCCCGAAAAGCCAGCCGCAGATGGCGCCGTAGGAATAATGATTCAGAGAATCGTGCACTGTGCCGTCCTCCCTAATGCCGTCCCAGCACTCCCAGATGGTGGTGGCTCCTTTGGAGACCGGATAGAGCCAGCCGGGGCAACTATCCTGCAGAAGAAGTCTGTATGCCGTCTCCACATGCCCGGTATCGCTGAGGGCCCGGCAAAGGAAAGGCGTAGACAGAAAGCCGGTGTTCAGATGATAGTCATTCTCTTTGACCAATCCCGCCAGCGCATCTGCCGCGACTTGCTTCTCATTCTCCTCCAGCAGCCCGAAGACCATGGGGCGCACGTATTCCGCCTGGCGCTTTGAATCAATCGACCCTTTTTTTGTACAGGTATGACGGTATGCTTTTCGGGCTCCTTCCGCCAGAGCAGCGTATTTTTCTGCATCCTCCTGCCGTCCCAGCAGCCGGGCGATCCGGCTCACCAGCCGGGCAGATCGGTAAAAATAGGCCGTTGCCACCTCCGGAGCGCCGAACATCATGTTCTTCTTCATGGTGTCCATGCTGCTGACATCCGGCTCCATCCACTCGCCGAAGTGAAATCCTTCATCCACAAGATATTTCTTATAAGGATTCAGCAGATTCTGCACCCTGGTCTTTCCGGCCCGGTTCTCCACGAATCCAAGCCATCCTGTCATCATGTCATAATTTTCTTCCAGGATCCGTTTATCCCCATAGACTTCATACAGAGCCCAGGGCACCAGCACGCAAGCGTCTCCCCAGCCGGCGGAGCCCTGCAGCATATTTGAAATGAAGCTTCCGCTGTCATTCACCGGAGCGATGTTGGTCACCAGCCCGTCCTCCTTCTGGGCCAGACGGCACTCTGCCAGCCACTTGCGGTAGATGGGATAGCTGTCCGCCAGATAGCAGGCGGTTTCCGCAAAAACTCCTGCATCTCCTGTCCAGCCGGCCCGCTCACGGGTAGGACAATCCGTGGGGATGTCGACGAAGTTTGACCGCATGGACCAAAGGCTGTTGAGAGCCAGCCGGTTCACTGCCTCGTTTCCGCATTCAAACCAACCTGTCCGGGGCATCTCGGAATAGACGGCAATGGCCGTAAACCGGGCTCCCTTGAGATTTAGTTCTGTTTCGATCTTTGCATACCGGAAGCCGAAGATGGTAAAGCTCGGCTTGTATACATTCAACCCATCCTTGCAAATGTAGTCGATTCGCTGGGGAATGCCCCCGTTTTTGTTCCGGTCGCCGGGATCAAAATTCGACTGGGTGAAGTTTCCGTTTTCGTCCAGTGTCTCTCCGTGCCACAGGGTGATGGTGTCTCCTGCAGAGGCAGTAAACTCCATTTCCACATAGCCTGCCAGGTTCTGTCCGAAGTCAATGACCGTTTCTCCCTTCGGCGTTGTAATGAGTTTTCCCTCAAACCGTTCCTGTTCTTTCACGGAAACAGAATCCGAAGCGCAGAGCTGCTCATATCCGTAGTCCTTCACGGTCACGCCGTGCCAATCCGTGACAGTTTCTTTACAGGCATCGTACTCTTCCCCTTTTTCCAGATCATTAAAGCGAACAGGACCGGCCTGGGAGGCCTGCCAGGTCTCATCGGAACACAGCACCTCTGTCCCGTCGCATTCCAGCTGGCAAAGGAGGGCAAGGTCATCACCATAATAATGGTTCAGGCCGTCCACACCGATGTTTCCCCGGTACCAACCGTCTCCCAGGGTAACCAGAAACTCGTTCTCTCCTGGATGCAGCAGAGTTGTCACATCGTAAGTCTGGTATTGCAATCTCTTTCTGTAATCGTCGGTTCCGGGAGCGAGAACAAAATCTCCCACCGGCTGTCCGTTAAGCTTTGCCTTGTACAGGCCGTGACAGGTGATGTACAGCCGGGCTGAGGTAAAGGTGGGGGCAGAGAACTGCTTTTTCAGCACAGAGGCAGGCTGACGCTCTTGGTTTTCCTCCTGCTCCCGGGGAAGCTCCGGGTCGATCCACCGGGCTTTCCATCTTCCGTCTGTGAGGGCTGCCTCAAAGAAGGCAGAGGCCTCTCCCCCCCAGATGCCCTGTTCATCCCGGAGGGTCAGGGTCCACTCCACCCGTTCCCGGGCCTTCAGCTCTTTTCCGTAGGTACAGAGCATGACAGAGCTCTCCACAATGCCGCTGTCCCAGCAGGTTTCCCCGCCGGAGCGGGCCAGGATACGGTAAGCCGTTTGCCTGAATCCGCCCTGGCAGAACCAGCTCAGCACAGGTGTCCTGCTCTGCAGTCCTATGGGGTCAACCAGGTGCTCGGCCCTTAACTGAATTCCTTTCATATAGCTGCCGCTGCCTTCCTCTTATTTGCTTCAATGTGTTTTTCTGATTGATTTCTCTGATAATGATTGCTTTCGTTATGTTATTCCCTATCTGATGATCAACTTCTCATCAAAACGCATCTCCCACGAAAGCGCAATTCATCTTTTTACTTTTCAGATATGCTCCTTCATCCACCGGGCGCTGACCTGCAGGCTCTCAACAGGGCTCTTATGAATCCAGTTCCGATGACTCTCCAGAATGACAGCCTCCACGCCGCTCTGCTTAGCAATGTCAAGGAGACCCTCCAGGTCAACATTGCCGGTACCCAGCTCCATGCTGTCGGATTTCAGGATGGGGGTCATGGCAGGACCACTCATACGGGTGCCCCGGTCATTGATGTGCCAGAGCTTCATGCGGCTGCCCAGGCGGGTCATCCACTGCTTGGCATCTGCGCCACCCTCCGTGAACCAGTAGGAATCAAACTCAAAGTTCACATATTCGGGATCCGTCTCGTCCACGAGGATGTCATAGGCGCACTTTCTCTGCTGACCGTATTCTCCCGGGCCGCTCACCCTTCGCAGCTCGCAGTTATGGTTATGGTACAGCAGCTCCATGCCCTCTTCCTTCAGGGCCTTTCCTGCTTCGTTCAGCCGTTGCGCCAGTTCCCGGACGGTGCTTTCGTTTCCGTAGTCGAAGCGGTACATGCCGGTAATGACGATCTTGTCCGTGCCGTAGCTGCGGGCCTCCCGGGCGGCGGCCTTCACATCCTTTTCAAGACTGCCCAGATCACAGTGCAGGGCCGCCACTCCCAGGCCGGATTCCCGAATGAGGGTCTGCCAGTCCAGGTGTCCGCCGCCTCCTACGGGCATGCCGGCGGCCTTTGTGAGCAGGCGCAGGAACAGTCCCATGGGATGCAGCATGAAGGAGCAGAGCTCTATGCTGTCATAGCCGGCTTCCTTAACAGCCGCCAGAGTTTTCCGAACAGACACTTCGTTCTTAAATACCGAACCGAGCATGAACTGCTGAACTGCTGTTTTTATCATTTTAAGATCTCCGAATTCAGAAGCTGTTTTTCCATCTCGGGGCACCGATGCTCCGGGTGTCCTGTCTTTTCGGTTTTCATGCTTCATGCCTTTCTGTACTTTTGCAGGATCCGGTTCAGTTGTTTGATGGCTTCTTCCTCTGCCCCTGCCTGTTTTAAAAGAGAAATCAAGGTCATACGCCCCATCATGCGCTGAAGGGCGGGGTTGTCCTTTACCGCATCTGCCACATCACCTCTTGCGGAGGCACTTTGGGCGATCATAGCGTCTATGACCGCACCGGCCTCAGGGTTTTGACGTATGTTTGCAAGGGTATCGGCAACGGAATAGTATTCCGGATTGATCTCCTCCTGATCGAACCAGTTGATAACCGGTGCTGACTTCACAAGGCGGTAATCGGGATTTTCCTCATTCACCTTGCGGATAAGTATAACACTGCGGCAGTCCTCTGCCGAGGCCATGACCGAGTGCTCTCCGCTTATGGGAAGGCTGAATCTGAAAACGCAGTGCCCCTGCTTTGTCTCAAAGAATTTCCCATCCACCGTCAGGGTGACGGAGGGCTGATTGGAGTACACTTTGATTTCCGTCACAGGTTCGGTGCGGTCAATATAGCGCCCGCCGGTGATGTGCACAAAGGGCTGCGTTTTGTTCCAGTAGGCCTTGTAGAGATAAAAAGCATCCTTTTTCAGCTGCCTGTCAAAGGTGACCAGACCCTTCTGGTTCTCTCCGTGCTTTCCTCCCTCGTCCCGGCCGTCGGCCGCGAAGTCAAAGATGTTCCACACATGGGTGGCCCAGAGCCAGGGCCTGTTTTCGATCATCCGGAGCATATGCTCATGGTACAGGCACTGATAGCTCTCGGTGTAGTCCCCTTTTTCGGGGTTGGGAGACTGATACCTGGGATTGGCGTCTGCGCCGTATTCCGACAGGCCGATGCACCGGTCAGGATATTTCTCGTGATACTCATCGAAGAACTCATCGTTCTGCTCCAGCTCTCCCAGATACCAGCCAAAGTAAAGATTGTAGCTGTTCACATCCGGGATCTCCAGAATGGGACTGTCCGTTTCCAGCATGAACACGTTGGCCATGGTGGTGGGGCGAGTGGCATCCAGCCGGTGACACAGATCGTTCAGGGCCCGGTGATTCTCCAGCAGATCCTCTGTGACTGCGCTGGCGGCGGTAATCTCATTGGAAAGTCCCCAGACCGCAATGGAAGGATGATTGTAGCACTGAAGGATGAGCTCCTCCATCTGGCTGAGAGTATTGTCCCGGCCCTTCTTCATGAACATGGTGATGAAAGGGATCTCCGCCCAGACCAGGATACCGTACTCATCGCACAGATCATAAAACTCCTGAGCATGCTGGTAATGGGCCAGCCGCAGAGTGTTAGCCCCCATCTCCCGGATGATCTCCATATCTTCCCGGTGCTGCTCCAAAGCCAGGGCATTGCCCGGCCCCTTCCAGTCCTGATGGCGGGAGCCGCCCCGCAGGGGGTAGCTTCTTCCGTTCAGCAGAAAGCCCTTTTGAGGGTCAGTCTCAAACCGGCGGCAGCCGAACCGGGCGGAGATCTCGTCTCCACCGGGCAGCTTTGCTGTGGCGGTATAGAGATAAGGGTCCTCCACCCCGTCCCACAGGTGCACAGGGTCAAGGACGAACTCTGCTTTGGCATGTCCGTTTATGTCGGGGACGGTGGAGGTCTGCTCCCCAATGCTGATGTTGACCCACTCTGCGCTTTGCCATGTCTCCACAGTGACGGTGGCCCGGTTGCACTCCGGGTCCACAATGGGTGTGACCTTGATGCCGGGTGTCCCCTTGTAACCAAGCTCAAAGTGACTTTGGGGAACGATGATGAGATTCACCCCTCTGTACAGCCCACCGTAAAAGGTAAAGTCGGCCTTCTGAGGATAGACCCGATCATTTTCAGAATTGTCCACCTGTACTTCCAGCCGGTTGATCTCTTTCATCTCCTCCAGCCGGACCCGAAAGGCGGAATAGCCTCCCTCATGGGTGGCTATAAGCTTTCCGTTCAGATACACCCGGCAGCTGTAGGCAGCCCCCAAAAATTCCAGCCAGGCCTCTTCTCCTTCCTCCGGCAGAGGCCCTGAAAGGGTGCGTGTATAATATCCGGTGCCGCGATAATAGTCGTTTCCGCCGTCCTGTCCGTCCACAGCATTCCATGTATGGGGCAGACAGACGGGAACCGCCTCCTCACCACCGGCCTTCTTTGAAAAAAACCAGGCGTCATTCAGCGGGATTGTTTTGCGCATAGAAAATCTCCTCGTTCAAATGTTCTTGAAAAACAAAGTCATAGCAAGTATAGTACCACCAAAGAGGTGGTCATTATGGATATTCATCAGAATCTGGAACTGTTTCGGGAGCTCATGCTGTGTGACGGGAGTATTTACAGTTGGTGCTATGAGGCCAACGGTAATCTCCTCTATTCCAATTGTCCGGATCAGATTGTTCTGGCTCCGGCCTTTGAGATCTTCGGATGTCTGGGAAAAATGCTGGAAATCGGCAAGACCCGCAGCAATCCGGCTTTTCTCAGCTCTGAAATGGGTCTTGTGTGGGGGGTTGCCTTTGAAAAATCCGAGGATGTTCTGTACCGCTGCCATGTCATCGGTCCGGTTTTCTCCTCTGCCATCTCCGTAGACACTATCTTCCACACGGTGATGTCCAAGGATCTCAGTGCCTACAGCACCGCCTGGGTCCAGCGCTTCCGGGAGGCCCTGTATCAGGTGCCCACCAGCCAGTACACCATCTTTTCACGGAACCTTCGCCTGCTGCACTACTGCGTCACAGGGAAGCGCATTGAAATCAGCGAGATCTATGCGGATATCGTGGATCTGAAATCTCCCCGCACCGATTCGCTTCACCGGGACAGACACTCGGTCTACATGGCGGAGAAGGCAATGCTCCGCATGGTGGAGCAGGGGGATCTGAACTATAAACAGGCCTTGAGCGGCTCCATGATGCTTTCCGACGGTGTGGGTGTATCCACTAAAGATCCCATGACCAGCGCCAGAGTCAGCGCCATCGTGTTTTCTTCCATTGTGTGCCGGGCGGCCATGAGGGGAGGCATCAGCCCGGACGAGGCCTATTCCGTGGGAGATGCCTATATACAGAGCGCACTGGATGCGGGCACTCTGGATGAGATCTCCACCATCTGCATCTCCATGTATGATGACTTCATCCGCCGGGTCCATCGGCATCGGAATAAGCAGGACTATTCCTCCCCCATCAGGAGATGCTGCGAATATATGGAAATGAATCTTGACCGCAGCATCCGGGCCGCGGAGCTTGCCTCTCTGGTAGGGTATTCTGTGACCTACCTTACCCGCCGCTTCAAGGAAGAAACGGGTATGGGCATCGGTGATTATGCCAGACTCTGCCGCATAGAGCGGGCCAAGCTCCTGCTGGAGACCTCTGACATGTCCATTCAGGATATCTCCGATGCCCTGGGCTTTTCCACCCGAAGCTATTTCAGCCAGTGCTTCCGGGAGGTAACAGGCATGACACCCAAAGGGTATCAGCAGAAAAATACCTGATCCTCCCGAAGCTTAACTTTCTGCTGCCGATCAGGCCTGAGCGCCGGCCTCGGCCCCTTCTTTCTGACGGCTTTCCTTTTTCTTTTCTTCGATTCGCTTCTGCACATTCACCATTTCCTCTTTGGTGAGTGTGCAGTTTTTCATTGCGATCAACGTAATGATCCATCCGATGATGGGAAGACCGAACCAAACGGCCATGGTGACCCAGAACACGCTGCCGGTGGCAGGATCCCCGGGCTGAGGTGCCACAGAGCCGGAATATCCGCAGAGAATAATGGCCAGGCTGGCCAGCAGGGCGCCGAAGGAAGAGATCAGCTTGTCAATGAGGCTGTAGGTGCCTGCCACCACAGCAGGAATATACTTGCCGCTGCGATCCAGCTCGTAGTCCACGATGTCGGCCATGAAGGAGTTGTCAGCGGTGGTAACGCACATTTTAGCGGCGTTCAGTGCCAGAGTCAGCAGCACATAGAGGATCATAGGAATGCCCAGAGCAGCAATGGACTGGGTGCCCATGGTGAAGCGCAGCACCACGAAGAAGCCCAGCTGCACCAGCGCCACGCCGATGCAGACCTTGGTCCAGGTGACGATGGCCTTCATGCCGCCGTGCTTGCCGGCATACTTGCCGCCGATGACCGCAAAGATGATGGAGGGAAGCATCCCTCCCACGGAAAGATAGGTGGCGATGGCCACATTGCCGATGAGAATTCCGTTCATCAATGTACCGATGATAGACTGGGTCATAGTAATCTGAGCGATCTTATCAGAGGCTTGGGCAGCAATGTAGCTCTGGAGGGGCTTGTTGCCCTTCAGCACCCGGACCATGTCCCGGAGCTTCAGGGGCTCCTGCTTTCCGATACCCCGGTAGAATTCAGGTTTATCAAAGGGAGTAATGCCGATGCACACCATCACGGTGCCGAAGGCGCCCATGCCCAGGCACACCTTGACGGCCATGGAAAGAAAGGTCTGGTTGTATTCACCCCCTGCCATGGGCAGAATCACGGAAGCCAATACGATGCTGAGGATCATGGGGATAAAGTAATTGAAGGCCGTTGTCCACACACCCACCAGCGGACGCTGCTTGGGATCGTTGGACATGATGGCGGGGAGAGTCTGGGCTGTCATGTTGGTGATGGTGTAGCCCAGGACATAAACGATATATGTAAGAATAAAAACACCTGCTCCAAAACCCTTGGAGGCCAGGCCGTCAAACATGAGCCACAGGGCCAATGCTTCCAACAAGAACCCTCCGGCCACCAGAATGCGAAGCTTACCGAACTTGGTATCGATCTTGTCATAGAGCAGTGCCAGCAGAGGATCGGTGATGCCGTCGAAAATTCTGGCGCAGGTCAAGACAACGCCGATGACAGCTGCGGTCATGCCGTAGCCCACCATGCCGGCATAGTTTGCGTAGCCGATGAGGATGTAAACGCTCATGCCCACAAAGGCGTTGCAGGAATAGAGAATAATCTGCCAGAGCTTAGCCCGGCGGTACTGAACACCATCGATCTCGCTCATATTGAGCTTCGGTTTCTTTGCCATGATATTTCCTCCTGTTCAGGTGTTGAGGGTGGGCAGATCCTTATATGCCGTAGATTTTCACGGACTTTCCCCGTGGATGATTCCCGGAATTATCCCGTAGATCTGCACTGCACTCCGTCTGCACTTTTTGTGCCCTTATCATATCCTCAGGCAAAGGGGAGATATAGTCAAAATCTTGCTGTTTCTGTCAGGATTCATCCCTGTTTTGATATTTGCGCATTATTTTGACTTTAATCGCAAGATTTTATCTTTTTGCGAGAGCCGCTTCATGCTACATTGTAGGTGTCAGGGAATCTACCGGAAGATCCGGGGTTCGGATTTACGGGGTATTCCTCCCCCTTTACCGGGTATACTATCTTCCACCGCAGCTTACATTTGGAAAAGGAGCCGGCGCTATGTCTAAATTTTCATCCGATTTTCTTCTGGGAGCCGCCACCGCCGCCCATCAGGTAGAAGGAAACAACATTCATTCCGACTGCTGGGCTCAGGAGAATATGCCTCATTCTACCTATAAAGAAAGAAGCGGCCTCGCCTGTGACCACTATCACCGCTATGAGGAGGATATCCTGCTCCTGAAGGAAGCGGGATTGAATGCTTACCGCTTTTCCATTGAATGGGCCCGCATCCAGCCGGAGGAGGGCGTATTCGACACCCATGAGATCGAACATTACCGCCGGGTCATCCGCTTCTGCCGCCAAAACGGCATCGAGCCGGTGGTGACCCTCTTCCACTTCTCCAGCCCGGTCTGGCTCATCCGCAAGGGCGGCTGGGAGGCCGACACCGTGGTAGAGGATTTCAGAAATTATGTCCGCTATGTCATAGAAGCTCTGGGCTCGGAGCTGTCCTACATCTGCACCATCAACGAAGCCAACATGGGTCTGCAGGTGGCCGCCATTGCCCGGCGCTATACCATGATGGCTAAAAAAGCAGCAGAAGCATCAGGCCGGGGCGGAGAGGTACAGATGGGTCTCAACATGCAGGCCATGCTGGAAAACATGAAGCTGCAGGCCATGGAAAATGCGGAGATCTTCGGAACCCCCAAGCCCAACTGCTTTAACCTTGGAGGCAGCGAGCACAGCGACCTTCTCACCATGCAGTGCCATCTGGCGGCAAAGGAAGTCATCAAGTCCCTTTATCCTGAGATCAAGGTGGGCCTCACCCTGAGCCTTCACGATCTGCAGCCTATCAATGGAGGAGAAGACCGGACGAACACCGTCTGGGAGGAGGAATTTACCCACTACCTTCCCTATATAAAAGATGATGATTTCCTGGGTGTCCAGAACTATACCCGCACATTGGTGGGTCCGGAGGAGGACCTTCCCGTTCCGGATGGCGCAGAGCGCACCCAGATGGGATATGAGTATTATCCCCAGGCTCTGGAGCATGTAATCCGCACCGTGGCCAAAGATTTCAAGGGCGATCTCATTGTGACGGAAAACGGCGTCTCCTGCGATGATGACGCAAGGCGTGTGAACTTTATCAGTCTGGCCACCGACGGTGTACGCTCCTGCATGGAGGATGGCATCCCCGTAAAGGGCTATTTCTATTGGAGTCTCCTGGACAATTTCGAATGGCAGATGGGATACCGCATGCGTTTCGGACTCATCTCCGTTGACCGGGAAACCATGGAGCGCAGTCCCAAGGAGAGCCTGTATCTCCTGGGCAGTATGATGAAATGAGAGAAAGTAAAAGAAAAAGCCACGCAGTGCGTGGCTTTTTAGATATAGAGAGAGTTATAGGACAAAACGGAGTTATAGGACGAAACGTGTTGGTACCCCCCTGCAAAGACGCTTGTGGAGCGGCCTGCAGGGGATTATTCTTGAATGACAGTTTATCTGTTGACCTCCACCCATTCAAAGGGCCTCTTCACGGCCTCCAGGGCTGTGGCCCGGATGGCGCACACATCAATGGTCTGCTCGTGCGGCACGGGAATGATTCCCGTATCGAAGAAGCGGATCATTTCTTTTATGAAGAGATCAAAGTAGTTGGACTCTATGTTAACGATGCTTGCCGCATTGTCCTTGTCCACAATTTGCATCCGGAAACCCCAGGAGGGATCGTCCCGCTGGACCATCTGTACCCGGCGGCCATCTTCGAACTCAATCACAAAGGAAGGATGCTCACTGCCTGCCAGGGCCATAAGGCGGGTGACACGGGTCTTCATGAGTCTCACCAGAGGCTCAATCTGATGAATGGAATAGATCTCCACCGTGCCGGGGCCTTCGCTGTAAATGGTTTCGATGGCATCCGTATCGATGGTGTCCAGCTCCTGGCTGAAGCGAAGGGCAGATGTGGAAAAGCAGGGCGTACCGTGAGCTTCAGCGTTAGCAAAGATCCTCTCTGCAGAGGCCTTGTCCGGAGCAAAGGTCTTGTCTACATAGGTCCGCTTGCCGGAGGCCAGGGGCTTCTGGCACAGAAGCTCATGCATTTGGGGATCGTTGGGGGCGAGAACCACCAGCACATCCGCCGCCTCGATGACCTCCTCCGGAGAGTTCATGAGCTTCGCCCCGAAGGTCTCCGCCCACTCCCGGTTGGACATGCCACCGGGCCGGTCCTGATAGGCCCAGGCATAGGCCACCTCGTAGGTGCCCCCGGAGGCTTCCCGGATCATTTGGGGATAGTTGTTGGCATGCCAGTTATCCAGCTCGTAATCGATGAAACCGATCTTTTTCATTTGCC
Organism: Lachnospiraceae bacterium; assembly: GCA_021442595.1. Classification (GTDB taxonomy): domain Bacteria; phylum Bacillota; class Clostridia; order Lachnospirales; family Bianqueaceae; genus RUG760. Next base: position 19,022 of record JABUST010000072.1, read on the forward strand.
TTATCTCCTGATTATTTCACTGTGCCGTCTCTTCTTCTGTCGGAATGTGGTTCTATTCCGTAAGATCAGAATGTCCGCTTCTAAACCAACCGGGCTGAATTTTTCCCTTTTTTCCCTGTCCTTCCGCTGATGAGGAACACCAGGATACTGAGGCCGAACAGGAGGGCCGTCAGCAGGTAAAAGCGCTGGCTGCCCATGCCCTCAAACAGAAAGCCTCCCACCAGGGAGCTGAGAATGCCGGACACCTGGGCAGACACGGTAAAGAATGCCTGGGCGCTGGCCTTCAGTCCTTCCGGAGCGATCTCATACACATAATTCATGGCGGTGCCGATGTAAAGACCGTTGCCCAGTCCGAAGAGACCGGCCACCAGCATCATGGTGGTCCAGTCCCGGACCAAAAGGGCAAAGGCCAGACATTCCGATCCCATGAGCAGAGGAGCAAACAGCAGCAGGCTCCTGAGAGAATACCTGCCCCGCAGCTTGACCATCAGCAGAAGGAAAGGCATTTCAAATACGGCACGGATGGCCAGAAGGGTTCCGTACCGGGAGCTGTCGATGCCCTTCTCCTGCATGAAGAAGGGAATGAAGTTTCCCTCAAAATTTACGGCAAAGTAAAACAGCACCGCAAACACCAGCAGCATCACATAAGCCCGGTTCTTCAGCAGGGGCCGGAGATTCAGTTTCTGTTTTTTGGAAGTAAACCTCTGTTTCTTCTTCACTTTACCGGATTCTGTGCTTTGGTCAGCTGCTTCTTCCGGACTTCTCTCCGGATGGTCTCCGCCAACTTCTTCCGGACTCTTCTCCGGAAGTTCTCCCCCAACCTCTTCCGTATTTCCCTCCCGGCCCGGTTCTCTGGCCCGGATGGTCAGGGCGATGACGGGGATCCAGCACAGACCGCTGATCCAGAAGGTGTTTTCCACCCCGATGTCATAGAGCTTGTCCGCCACCACTGTGGACACGATGGCAAAGATCAAAGAGCCCATGGAGCGCATGGCGCCATAGTTCAGCCGGAGCTCATTGGCATTGCGGATGATGAGGTTCTCGTGGAAGGTTCCCAGAGGGCTGCGGCAGGTGGCGCACACCGCCAGCAGCACAAAGTAAGGCCAGAGGGCATCGGGAAACACATATTTCACAAAGGGAACCAGGGAAAACAGCAGGGCATTGCCGAAGAGAAGAATGGTCTCCACCTTCCGGACGGAGTTGATCTTGTCTGCTACCACGCCCCAGGTGGAGGTGGCAGCGATGGCGATGCAGGAGCAAAGGGCGTTCATGGTGCCCACATGGGCAGCGGTGAAGCCCCGACCCTGCAAATAAATGGTCTGATAACAGCCCACGGCCCAGGCGGCCCAGAAGAGGGCACTGAGGGAGGCAAAATACAACGACTGTCCCGTTGTATATGACATCTTTCCGGAAAGGTGTCTAGAAAGATTTCTAAAGTGGGTGTTCATGATTGGATGGATTCCGTCAGCGAAGGCTGATGAACCATAATCCTTCTTTTCTTCCGGATTTATTTTTCCGGACTTGCTCGAAAAGGTGGCTCTGCTGAAAGGAGATCATCAGAGCCCGATCATTAATTCGGATCCTCAGACATAGAACAGCAATTTACTGTAGGTGGGATAAGGCCACTTATCCTCGGCGGTCAGGAACTCCATGCCATCCACCTGTCTGCGGAGCTTGTCCATAGCGGGAAGCACCGTGTCTCTGACGAAATGACCTTTCACTGTCATGTCGTCTACATCGTCTGCCTTAGCCACCACAGCCTCCAACTCCCGGAGGGCTTCGTAGGTTCCTGCGGAAAGCTCGGACAACCGGTCGGCCAGCAGGGCTTCGTTGCACTTTGAGGCGGCATCTCCCAGAACAGACTTCTTGTTCAGAGCGGTGGTGCACAGGTCATTCACATAAGAAGAAACTGCCGGCAGGATGTCCCTGTATGTCATGTCGATCATGGTCAGGGCTTCCAGGTGCACCGTCTTGATGTAGCTTTCCAGGGAGATCTCATACCGGGACTCCAGCTCCGCCTTTCCGAAGATGCCGTGCTTGGCAAAGAGGGCCACATTCTTCTCTTCCAGATATGCAGGCAGGGCATCTACGGTGGTCCTTGCCTCCTTCAGTCCCCGGCGCAGGGCCTCTTCCCGCCACTCGTTGCTGTAATTGTTTCCGTTGAACAGGATCCGCTTATGGTTGCGGATAGCCTTTCGGATCAGCTCATGGAGGGCTTCGTTAAAGTCCCCTCCTCTGGCCACCTCGGCCTCCAGCTCATCGGCATAGCGGCTCAGAGATTCTGCCACAATGGTGTTGATGATGACGTCGGCATCGGAGATGGAGGCGCCGCTGCCGGGCATACGGAACTCGAATTTGTTTCCGGTAAAGGCAAAGGGTGAGGTGCGGTTCCGGTCCGTGGTATCCTTGGCGATGCAGGGCATGATGTGCACCCCCACAGTCATGGTCTGCTGGTCCTTCTGCTGATATTCGTCACCCTTTTCGATGGACTCCAGGATCTCCAGAAGCTCATCTCCCAGGAACATGGACAGGATGGCCGGGGGCGCTTCGTTGCCTCCCAGACGCTGATCGTTGCTGGCACTGGCCACAGAAACACGGAGAAGATCCTGATAGTCGTCCACTGCCTGAATGACAGCGCACAAAAACAGCAGGAACTGGGCATTTTCTCTGGGAGATGCCCCGGGATTCAGCAGGTTCACTCCTGTATCCGTGGTGAGGGACCAGTTGTTGTGCTTGCCGGAGCCGTTGACGCCGGCGAAGGGCTTCTCATGGAGCAGGCAGGCCAGCTCATGGCGGCGAGCCACCTTTTTCATAATCTCCATGGTGAGCTGGTTGTCATCCAGAGCGTTGTTGGCATCCTCAAAAATGGGAGCCAGCTCGTGCTGAGCGGGGGCTACCTCGTTGTGCTCGGTCTTGGCGGGGATGCCCAGCTTCCAAAGCTCCTCATCCAGATCGGTCATGAATTCCATGACCCGGGGCTTGATGGTACCGAAGTAATGGTCCTCCATCTCCTGTCCCTTGGAGGGGCGGGCGCCGAAGAGGGTACGTCCCGTGATGACCAGGTCCGGTCTCTGATAATACTTTCTCCGGGCAATGAGGAAATATTCCTGCTCGGCCCCCACCGTCACCGTGACCCGCTTCACATTCTTCTCTCCGAAGAGCCGGAGAATCCTCAGGGCCTGGGTGTTGATGGCATCCACGGAGCGCAGCAGAGGGGTCTTCTTGTCCAGGGCTTCGCCGCCGTAGGCATAGAACACGGTGGGGATGCAGAGGGTATTTTCCTTGATGAATGCGTAGGCGGAGGGGTCCCAGGCAGTATACCCTCTGGCCTCAAAGGTGGAGCGCAGTCCACCGTTGGGCAGGCTGGAGCCGTCGGTCTCGCCCCGCATGAGCTCCTTGCCCTTGAAGACCATGATCACCTTCCCGTTTTCCGTGGGGGAGATGAAGCTGTCATGCTTCTCTGCGGTGATGCCGGTCATGGGCTGGAACCAGTGAGTAAAGTGGGTGGCGCCGTGCTCCGTGGCCCAGTCCTTCATGGCCTCTGCCACCGTGTCGGCAATCTCCGGATCCAGAGTCCGTCCCTCCTTCATGGTCTGCTTGAGCTTCCGGTACACTTTCTCCGGCAGGTACTGCTTCATGGCATCGTCTCCGAATACCAAAGAGCCGTACATCTCCGGAACCCGGTTTTTCAGTTCCGTCTTAATCTCTGTCTTCAGCTCTGTCTTCAGTTCGGTCTTATTCACAAAAGGTCCTCATCTTCTTAAAAATATCTGTATTCCAGGATCTCTCGGGTGCGGTCCATCTGATCTCCCCGAAGGCCGCCGGAGGTATATTCCGCCTCTCCGGCCTGGTTGTCATAGGGATCCCAGCGTCCATACTGCTTCGGGGGGATCAGGTCAGCCTGATAAGCATCGTTGGCAGCCATGCGCCCCTCCTCCAGGTTTCCGAAATAATGATTCCACAGCTTGAGATTGCCGCTTCTGTAAGCGGAACCTCCGTAGGAGCAGTCGGCAAACAGCCAGCCGTAGCCCTCCACATAAAACATGGCCCAGTCGTGCATGCCGGCCTCACCCTTGGTCTGCCCGTAGTCCGGGCTGACCTCCAGACCGCTCTGCCAGCGGGCAGGAATGCCTGCGCAGCGGCACAGGGTGATGAAGGTCAGCGCCTGCACACCGCAGTCTCCCTTCTGACCCATCATGGCATACTCGGGAATCTCCTCCAGGGTGTAATACCCTCTCATGAAGGAGTAAACGATCTTCGTGGTCACATAATCATAGAAGCGGCGGGCCACCTTCAGGGGATCCGTCTCCTCTCCTTTTATCTCAGCACAGAGGGCCCGGACCGTATCCGTAAAGCGGATGTGGGGGTAGACCTCCATCAGATCCTCCTGCCGGTAGGTCTCCGCAGCTGCGGCTGCCTTAGCCTCCTCAGAGCGTTTCTGCTCCCGGGGCGCTTTGGTGGTGTCCGTCAGGGGCATCACGCTGTCATATTCATACTCCACCCAGAAGGGATGGTTTTCGGTCATCATCTGACGGAAGCTCACGGTGCGGGCCCGCTGCTCCTCCCCGCCAATGATGACCTGCGCTCCGTCCTGACCGTTTTCCGGAAAAGTCTTCAGGATGCGGATGTTCTGCATGTTCTTCTGAGGCTTGGGAACGGGCAGATGCACCAGGATCTCCTCCTGTTTAAAGGCCTCTTCGTCCAGCTCCAGCCTGGCCCGAAGATGGATATGAGCCCGGATCTCACCCTTATCTTCCATAATAGCAAGGCATTCTTCTCTGTGACGGGTGGTATCGGTCTCGTTGAAATCCTCACGGATGAGACCTGCCCGGCGGGCAATATCCGGCTGCACCTTTACCAAAGTCTCGTAGAAGCGAGTGGCAGTGTGCAGTTCTCCCTGAATATATATCCAGTCGATCTTTCCCATGTCGATGAAGCTTTCCAGCTCCTCCATGGTAAAATCGGGAATGTCCTTCTGCACTATGGCCAGGGCCTGAGCCCGGGTGTAGGCATAATCTCCCGGAAGACGGCGGATCACCTTCCGCTCGGCCTCCAGACGGGTCTTCACACAGTCAGGTGTACGGTCGTTTTGAAGATACAGATCAATCATCCTCTCTGCTCTCTCAAAGTCGCCGCACCACTTGGCTTTCAATATATCCTCCGGCAGTTCCATGGCCAGGGAGCGAAGCTCTTCCTGATTCATTCACATGTCCTCTGTTTCCCGTAATGTAGGGCGGATCTGCAAAAATCCGCATTGACAAAGTATCCACCATTGAGCCTGTAAAGTCAAGAAAAGATGCGGCCTTTCGGCCGCATCTCGCAATTTATCCCGAAATTTACTTTTTACAGGCTGCCCCGTTTTTACACAGCTCGCAGGCTGTAGGCGCGGAGGCGATGCCTCCCAGGGCAGTTTCCCTCAGCTCATAGGGTATGGAACGACCCACCCGGTACATGACCTGCAGCATCTCGTCGAAGGGAATGAGGGTCTGTACTCCGGAAAGAGCCATCTCCGCATTCACCAGAGCGTTGGCTGCCCCGGTGGCATTTCGTTTCTGGCAGGGCGCCTCCACCAGGCCTCCGATGGGATCGCAGACCAGACCCAGCATGGTGGCCAGGGTTCCGCCGGCGGCGCTGAGACTCTGCTCAGGTGTTCCCCCCATAAGCTCCACCGCAGCGGAAGCGGCCATGGCTGCAGCCACACCGATCTCCGCCTGGCAGCCTCCCTCGGCGCCGGCCACGGTGGCATTCTGCATGGCCAGATATCCGATGGCGCCGGCATTCATCAATGCCTCCACCATCTGTTCATCGGCAAATCCGTAGGTTTCCTGGAGGGCGCAGAAAACACCGGGAATGACTCCGGAGGAGCCTGCTGTGGGGGCAGCCACAATGAGGCCCATGGAAGCATTCACCTCCAGGACTCCCATGGCATAGGAGGCAGCTTTGGAAACCATGTCTCCGCAGACAGCCCCTGCCTCTTCCCGGTGGGTCTTCATCTTGGCGGCTTCTCCGCCGATGAGTCCTCCCATGGAGCGGAAGCCTCCCTCCCGTCCTTCCCGGACGGCTTCTTTCATAATATCCCAGGAATGGGCCATGCGCCGCTTGATAGTCTCCAGGTTGGTCTCCATGAGGTCGATCTCCCGAAGGGTCATGGCCTCGGAGATGGGAATGTTCATGTCTTTGCAGAGGCTCAGCAGCTGAGCAGCGGTATAAAACTGTATCATTGCTTCCCCTCCTTAAAATTCCAGCATGATGACCTTGCGCACGGCGGGCACCTTCTTCAGACGGCGGATCACGTCCTCCTCCACGGGGCTGTCCAGCTCCATGACCACCACGGCCTCCCCGTTCCGGTTCTTCCGGGACAGGTCAATGAAAGCGATGTTGATATTCTCCAGGTACAGTCTGTCCGTAATACGGGCGATGACCCCGGGCTCATCGTGGTGGACGATGATCATGGTGGGCATGTCGCCATTGATGTCCACCTCCAGCCCGTCCACCTCCCGGATACGGGCTTTTCCGCCTCCGACGGATTCCCCCATGATGTTGTGCAGGTCTCCATCGGCATCGGTGATGAGTATGCGGGCGGTGTTGGGATGCACATCCGTTTCCTGGGTGTCCGGCTGAAAACGGAAGGTGATGCCCGCCTCCTGAGCGTAGCGGAAGGATTCACGAATCCGTTTGTCCTCCGTGTCATAGCCCAGAATGCCTGCCAGCAGGGCCCGGTCCGTGCCGTGGCCGTGGTATGTGCGGGCAAAGGATCCGTAAAGGATAAAGGTCACATCCTTAATGGGCTTGTCAACGATCTTTCTTGCCATGAGGGCGATGCGCAGAGCTCCGGCTGTGTGGGAACTGGAGGGTCCGATCATATTCGGCCCGATGACATCAAAAACACTGATCAGCTGCATGATGCTCTCCTTGTTTCAAATCAGCCCAACACGATCTCCTTGTGTGCTTCGGCGGAGTCGTAGATGGCCTGCATGATCTGGGAAGTTTTAATGTTCACGTCGATGTGAGAGGGCAGCTTGGCCCGGGTGGTCACGTCCTCCACAAAGGCGCCGATCTCGTTCACGAAGTGAGGCGTGGTCTTGTAAGCGGGGGTGATTTGGGTCAGGGCGCCGTTCTCGGTGCTGTAAATGGTGAAGTTCTCACCGTATTGGAGACGGATACCCCCCTGGGTGCCCATGAAATCGATGTAGGTCTCGGACTCGCCGATGTTCTGGGCCCAGGCGCCGTGAAGATTGATGACGGGGCCGTCTGTGCGGATGAGGGCCATAACGGAATCCTCTACGTCGTAGGTGCCCTTCACATCCTTGGTCATCTCGGACCACATGGCCTCATACACATAATTCTCCATGTCCTTACCCAGCTTGCAGAAGGTCTCGCCGCTGACGGTACGGGCCTGGGGATCTCCCAGACAGTACATGACGATATCCAGATAATGCACGCCCCAGTCAATGAGGACGCCGCCGCCTGCAATGGCCTTGGTGGTGAAAGCGCCCCCCAGTCCGGGAATGCTGCGGTGGGCCCGCATGGAGATGTAGACGCTGTACACCTCTCCCAGCTTGCCCTGATCAATGTATTCCTTGATGCGGTTCACGGCGGTGTTGAAGCGGTTGACCACACCGATGTTCAGGATGCGGCCGGTCTCATGCTGGACCTGCTGCATGATCTGAGCTTCAGCGTAGGTTCTGGCTGCGGGCTTCTCGCAGAGAACGTCCTTGCCGGCTCTCATGGCATCGCAGGAGATCCGGCAGTGCATATGATTAGGGGTGCATACGGAAATGGCCTGTACCTCGGGGTCCTTCAGGGCATCGTGATAATCCGTGATGGCGATGCCGCTGCCGTAGCGCTTAACGGCGGCCTCAGCTCGCTCGGGAATGATGTCACAGAAGTATTTGATCTCTGCCTTATCTCTAAGTTCCATATAGGAAGGAATGTGGGCGGAGTTGGCAATGGAACCGCAGCCGATGACGGCCACAACGATTTTACTCATGGGAAAAACCTCCATAGAATCGGTAATAAATTACAGAATCATTGTAGCAATGCCCGCCTGTAAATTCAACACAGAGTATGACCGGAAGGGGAAATCATAACGCAACTCATCTCCGTAATACCAAAGGATTACAGCGGGACAAAGAAAATGCCGCAAATCCCCCTTTTTGAAAAATTCTTTCATCTAATTATGTCTTTGGAATTGCTTTATTATTTCCGGTATGCTATGCTAACTTTAATTATCGTGACTAATCCGATTATCACCCATAAAAGGAGGACGAAATCATGAATTGTCCGCAGTGTGGCGCTCCCCTGAATCCCGGAGCAAAATTCTGTACTTCCTGCGGTGCCAAGCAGCAGGTGGAACCTGTCTTTGCTCCCGCTCCGGAAGCCGCTCCCGCAGCTCCTGCTTACGAGGCTCCTACCTACGAAGCTCCTGCTCCCGAACCCGTTCCCGCAGCTCCCGCTTACGAGGCTCCTGCCTACGAAGCTCCTGCTCCCGAACCCGTTCCCGCAGCTCCCGCTTACGAGGCTCCT